>NZ_CP048222.1:8660637-8983451 GCF_010119975.1 Rhodocytophaga rosea | reverse complement strand
GTGGCCTGCCCTGCGCAGTGATGTTAACGGTGAATACACCGATGCCAAAAAGCAGGTGGTGAAGCGGATTCAATTACTACACCGAACCATCTCTGTGGATACCTACCGCAATAAAGATGTGTTGTTAGGCCTGATTCTCCGCAGGTTACCCTAGACGTGATCAAGTCCATGAAGGAGGTAGGAGATAAAAAAGGATTTATTCCGACCTTCTTTCACGGGACCACGGGCATCCTCCATTGCCGGAGCCTATCTTCGGGCATCACAGATTTGATATCAAGGCTACCTATCAGATTTTACTCAAGAACGCCAATGTGGAAGGCGGCGCCCGGCCCCACATTGCCGAGTATAAGCAGAAAGCTACATTCCGAGCCCGACATTCCAAATCCAGAAGTAAAACCAAAGCGCATGCAGGGGTTTCTAAAACGCTGGAGTATGCCTGTGACGATTATTCACTTGCCCAAATTGCTAAGCAGTTAGGAGATACAGCCAATTACCGGATACTAATGCGCGGTCAAAAAACTATAAAAATATGTCGATCCATCCACCAGGTTTATGCGCGGCCGGTTGGCAAATGGCGACTGGATCACTCCTTTCAATCCTCAGTTTCCCTACTACGAGTATATGTCCGGGAAGCCAATGCCTGCAGGTCTCATTTTATGCCCGCATGACATGCCGGGTCTAATTGAGCTGTATGGAGAGTTGCCGGTTTCGAATCAAAATTAGATTCCCTGTTCACGTTCCCTGGAACCCTACCTATATTGCCAGAAATGTAAAACAATGATAGGCCAGTACTGCCATGGCAACCAGCCGGATCATGAAGCCCCTTTTCCTATCATTTTATCGGCAAACCTGAAAAATCCCAGAAAGTACTCGACCATATTCTCAATAACCTCTATGGCATAGGCGAAGAAGGACTAGCCCTTTGTGGCATGGATGATGCCGGAGAATTGTCGGCTTGGTACGTGTTCACTGCCCTGGGACTATACCCGTTTTCAGCCTCCGATCCGAATATATTGTGACTGTTCCGCTTTTTGATGAAGTAACCTGGAAAACCAGCAATGGAAAGCTAATTACGATTAAAAGCCGAGGAAAGCCGGACATTAATATCCATCAAAGTAAACGGAAAGGAAAATAAAGGCTATTTCTTATCTCATGACCTGTTTAAGCAGGGAGGAACCATTGAAATTCTGACAGACTAAGCAAGTAGCCATTCCAACAATTAGCTTATGTTCTTACTACCCATCTATCGGACCCCACGTAAGTGTGGTAATCTGCGAGGGAAAACTAAAACTACTTCTACCCAAATACAAACCCAACTTCACAATTACAGAACACTCCCACTGTCGAAGAGCCTTGAATGCAGCATTTGCGATATCTTAGGGATAAGACATCACCATCTTGACCGTTTCACCAATGAGTTGCTAATAAGGAGTTGCTAAATTTAATTTATAATTATTGCCAGTCATTTTCCATAGTATTACAGGTAATTCTGATTTATTGCGAAGCTATGTTTATGCCCATAGACAAACCTGGCGTCCTATCTAACCTGTTTGTTCCTGAAGAGTTATGGCGTTCTTTTACAGAAGGCAACCAGCAAGCCTATTCCTATATATTTGTACACTATAAGGATGTGCTTTATAGTTATGGGCTCACCATTGTAGCCAATGAGGAAATGGTATGTGTTTGTATTCAGGAATTGTTTCTGGATTTATGGATAAAAAGGCATAATTTGGCTCAAGTGAAAACGATCAAGTATTATTTGCTTGTATCCTTCAGGCGACTGTTATTCTATAAAATGGCGAGCAACAAAAAACACCTACATGCCTTCCGGCAAGCTACTCATAATCAGGAATGCAAATATGCCCAATCGAGCGAACCAGAATTGATTCATGAACCATGTATGGATGAAAGCCCCGATAAGCTTGCCCTGTCTATATACTCTTTACCTAAGCGTCAGAAGGAAGTACTCTATTTGCGTTATTATGAGAAATTAAGCTATGAGGAAATAATGGAGTGATGTCTTTCTCCTATAAATCTGTAAGGAACCTGGAATCCTTAGCCATACAGGTATTACGCAAAAAATTACACAAACAAGACTTCTTTTAGAAGGTATTTGAACTTAGTATAGACAATTTTTGATACAAAGATATTGATAAAAGCTAAAGAGGCTAGGTATATTAATAAGAGAGACATAAATGAAATAATAGATATTTTAAGCAATTATTGAGGAATACATCTAAAACCTATACCACATGTTAGTTGCTATAGTCACTTAGTCTAGTACTACCGTTGATTGCCCGGCTGTAAGCTAAGAGGCAAAATTAAAGAAACGAAAAGTAACAGTCACAAATAATCAAGGAGGTATCCTAATTTCAAATCTAACTTACTGCTTCACTTTTTTCTTTTGTTAGAACTTTTGTAAAAAAAATAGCTGCTAGAAAAATTCTTTCCAGACCCTTGCAATTCCATCTGCCATCTTTTCATATTCCTGGAGCAGTGTAGTTTATCTCTGAGTTGTCTAATACTAATACCCAATCGCTATGGTCAGCGGCTTGCGTTGGAATAAACTTCATTAAGGGTTTTTTAGTCAATGTGCCGATTTTTAGTGCTTTTCCATTTGTGGGATTATACCACCAAGCAACAATTCGTTTGCTTGGTATGCAAAGCAAGTTTATTTCTATGCTAACTGGTAAATAAACCATGATAAATTTGCTCTTGCTATCTCGTATAGCTTCTAGGCGTTGATAGGCTTCTCCCTGCCCTGAGTAATGATAACTTGCATCCGTTAGATAATTTTCACTCGGTCTTGACTCTATCAATTTTCTTAGGTATCCGACCTGATAAGCCCCGGTCTGTCCAGAGCATTTATCCAGCCTCTTTCAGCAAAATTTAAGGCTTCTACACGTTCGTTGAAAAACTGCCAGACAGCATGATGGCCATAAGCAACACCAAAGGCGCCGGCAAACACTGACCGGTAGAGTTGCTTACGCACATCATAGTCTCTAAAATACCCATTCTCGACTTTCCATGTTGGCCAGGGCTTACAGGATAGTCTTCATAATTTGGCTCACTATCCAAGGTAGGTTTAGTAGGGAGCAATGATCGGTCTTTATTAACCATTTCCCAGATGGGTGCGTCTTTTCGTCCATGGCTGGATTGAATCATATTAAAATCTAGCCAAGGTTCTTTATGCAACCATTGGGAAGAAGATTGCTCCCCATTGAGATGATAGCTGATCAGACATTGATGCTGGATGCCTTCTATAATTCCATTGGCCATTGCTCTCCATATCGTTGTGAAATCCTGCTCTTTAGTTATGGCTACTTTATTTCCGCCTAGTACCCAGATAATGTTTGTATTCATGGCATATCTGGTACCTAACCATTGGCCTAAAGTAAATGCATGTAAGCTATCAAATTTCCCGCTTACCACTAGATCTCCCCAGGTGGGGGTAAGGGCTACATACAGATTTCTTTCAAAGGCAAACTTTAATGTGCTATCTACAATAGTAAAAAAGTTCTCATTCGGGCTTAATTCACCATTAAAGTCATGTAGCATCATTTGCCCATATCTATTGGGTTTTCCAACATCATTCAAGGTATGACAGCTAACCTGTATAACATTAAAACCTTTGGCTACCCGGTTATCGAGATAGAGTTTAATTTCATCAAAAGTTACGCGGCTAAACAGTTCCCAAGCTGTATCACCCAGCCAAAAAATGGTTTTCCGTTGCTGTATTCCAATCTTCTTCCATCCTTACTTACCTGAAGGCGATGCTCATCTTGTGCAAGAGTAGGAATAGCATTCATAAAAGCCATTAATATGGATAGTACTAGTAATTTTTTTATGGAAAAGAATAGTCAACTAATAATAAGAATGGGTTGAATATAAGAAAATGTTATTTAGGTCTTCTCTTAAAATAGGTTGACAAAATTACTGTTATATTCAGTACTAAAAATAACAGGGCAAAAGGGAAAAATGTTAGTTTAGAAGTGATAGGTTGCATTCTTTCCCCTCTCGCCCATATGCTGAAGTTTGAAGGAAAGCGCATTTTGCATGTACAAAATAACGGTGCTATCCTCTCAGTCTATTATCCTACTACTTCTTTTAGCTTGTTTGCCTTTTACCTCTCAAATTTTCTCCATTGCATAACATTTGGATTGATTTTTATATTTTTATGCTTCTATGAAAGCACCTATTCAATTTCCCGATCCGGCATTAAGATCGGTCTTAAAACTGAGAGGTTTTAGAGTGAGCTGGAGTAAAGTTCCTAAAAGCGGACCATCCGCGTTTGGTCGTAGGATTTCCACTTAATCTTGCTTAGTATGGGTAACAGTAAAATATACTACAATGACCATACGATCCACCTGGATGGCGTGTATCTTTTCTTTGCTAATTCCCGCTTGCCCTACGCCACTGAGATCCTGTCTGAAAGCCATACGGGCTATTCCTGCGTTTTTACAGAGGATTTTATCAAACCTTTAGAGCGTTTAGAAAGTCTGCAGCAATCTCCTTTATTTAAAGTAAACCAAACGCCCGCCTTTAAACTGGACGCCCAGCAGCAATCCAAGCTCACCCAAATTTTTGATATGATGATTGCAAATGACAAAACAGACTATTTGTACAAGGACGATTTGATGCGTAATTACATCCAGTTCATTATACATGAAGCCTTGCATATGCAGCCGGCTGAGCATTTTATTCACTTTAATAATGCCTTGCTGCGAATCGCCACCCAATTCCTGGAAATGCTTGAAAGGCAATTTCCGATAGAAGATCTGAAAGCGCCTCTTCAACTCAAAACTGCTCAGGATTATGCCAATCACCTTTCCATTCATGTAAATTACCTCAACCGGGCTGTAAAGGAAATTACAGGAAAACCCACCACCCTTATTGCCGAGCGTATCACAGCTGAAGCAATCACCTTACTGCGATATACCGATTGGAGTATAGCCGATATTGCCTACGCGCTAGGATTTGAATACCCTAACTATTTCAGCAATTTTTTTAAAAAGGTGACAGGCAATACACCTAAGTTTTACCGCAGCCATTAAGTTTGAAATTTATACTTCTTGGTTTGAATACTGTATCCTTTTGAGTGATACGTTCCATACCTTTGTCTTACTAAGAGGTTAGAAATCAACCAACTGATTATTAACTACGCTCAGAAATAAAAAGGAATAATTTAAATAATAATAAAAACTTAGATATGGAAAATGTAAAAAACATGCATGTTTTCGAACCTGCTTACCATTATAATGATGATGGCAAGGAACATGGACTCTTAAGTAAATTCGAACCGGGCACCCGGATTCTGCCGGCAGGCTATCAAGTTGACCCCAAATTTCGGCCTCTGCCGGTAGATATTGTATTCGAAAGGGATGTGGCCGTTACCTTGCGTGACGGGGTAACAATTTACGTCGATATATTTCGGCCTGCAGGCACCGAGAAAGTCCCTGTCATCATTGCCTGGAGCCCTTACGGCAAAAGCGGAGGCACGGCTCCCCGGACCATAAATCTTTTTGATATGCTTGGCCTCAACAACGGTATGCTTTCGGGACTAGCAAAATTTGAAGGACCAGACCCTGCCTTCTGGTGCGCTCAAGGATATGCAGTTTGCAATCCCGACACACGGGGTATTGCCCATTCTGAGGGTGATATCTATATGATTGGACGGCAGGAGGGAAAGGACTGCCACGATCTGATCGAATGGCTTGCCGTACAGGATTGGTGCAATAGCAAAGTAGGGATGAGTGGCACTTCTTATCTGGCTATCTCACAATGGTTCACGGCCGCTGAACAGCCCCTGCACTTAGCCGCAATTAATCCATGGGAAGGTTTGAGCGATGCCTATCGTGATATGACCATGCACGGGGGAATGTCAGACCTTAGTTTTACCAAACGACTGCAGGTAAACCATGTGGGCAAGGGAGGGCGCGAAGATGTTTATCAGGAGGCACTGCGTTATCCGCTTGCAAACAATGAGCTTTGGGAAGACAAGATGGCACGGTTTGAAAAGATTACAGTGCCGGCTTACGTGGTGGCCAGTTATTCTAATACCTTGCATACAGCCGGTACATTCCGGGCCTGGCGGCGAATGGCTTCCAAAGAGAAATGGTTGCGTATTCACAATACCCAAGAATGGCCTGACTATTATGAGAAATCCAACCTTGAGGATCTGCGTCGCTTTTTTGACTACTATCTGAAGGGAGAGGAAAATGGTTGGAAGCAGACTCCTCGTGTACGCTACTCCATACATGATTTTCAAGGCGGCGATCTTATCAATCAGCCCGCCGGAGAGTTTCCACCAAAAGGGGTAACCAACCTGAAATATTATCTTAACGGCAGATCTCGTGCAATGACAACCGAAGCTCCGGCACAGGACACGAAAGTGTTCTACGATGCAAAACCCGGAGCAGAGCCTGGTCTGGCATCATTCACCATCCGCTTCGAAAAGCAAACCACTTTGGTTGGATATCCTAAAGCGCATTTATGGGTAGAAGCAGAGGGTGCCGATGACATGGATTTGTTTATTCTCCTACAAAAGCTAGATATTCACGGCAATCATCTACAACAATTTATAGTACCCAATCAAGGAGCGATGATGCAGGATCTCACAGAACGGGGTGGATCTGTTTTGAGATATAAAGGATCTAATGGCCGCCTGCGTGTATCTGCCCGCCATCTGGATGAAAAACTTTCAACCAATGATGTTCCGGCACATAGCTTTGACCGGGTTGAAAAATTGCAGCCGGGCGAGATCGCAGAAATTGAGATCGATCTTTTTCCGATTGGCGTTGTTTTCTATCCAGGCCAACAGCTTCGGTTTGTGATCAGTTCGAGAAACGATTTGGGAGCTATCATGCCTGGAAATCCCGGCTATGTACCCGATAATAAAGGAAAGCACATCATCCATACAGGTGGTTTGCACCCTTCCTACCTTCAGCTTCCTATCCAATCAACATAACTCCAGCCGATTGAGGAATGTGGTGGGAGCATAAGTATGCTCAGAAAGGAAGGGATGTCCGTGATGCAACCCAAATGAACAAAAGCACGCTTAGCGTCCGCTTACTCGCATGCATGCCTTTAAGCGGACCTCATGAAAGTAGAATCTAGTGAGGTATATTGCAAAGATAGAATGGGTAAGATAGTTCATATAACCTTCCCATGCTTCTATCTTAAACCGGCTTAAAGCCTTTAATCGTCCAAGTATGATAGAAATTTTATTAAAAAATAAAGAAATACTACAGGTGAAAAGCGTGAGTGAAATCTGGGATCTGAGTTTGGATTTTCATGTCATGCAACTAGTAGATTATACCACTGAGGAACTAAGGTGGTTGGAGGAAAAGTTTGGAGTTAATTTTTCCATCATGAAACAGTATGAAGATATTGAAATTAGCTCTCATTTTTTAGCAACCGATACGCAAGTAGCCTTCCACATTTCCATTCCCTATTACAATAAGGAGAAAAAGCTGGTGGAAGCCCCTATTTTCTTCGTCATTTCTTCCCAGGGGCTTTTTTTCTTCTCGAACTCAGAAGTGGATGTTTTCTTTAATAAAACTTATTCAAACAGGTTTTCTCAATTGCAAAAGTTAGCAACTACGAAAGATATTCTTAGGTTCCAGATTGAGTTCATTTCTGATTATTATGCTGACATTACCGAAAGTGAAACAAAAAAAGTAAAAGCTCTTTCTTCTACTATTTTATTAGAAAAAGAGTTCTCCAAGCAGGTGATGGATCTTATCACAAGGTATAAATTCAACAACTTACTCATCAAGGAATCATTGATTGAAACAACTAGAGTATTCAATTTGTATAAAAAAAGTTCATGGGAACATACAATTGATATTAAAGAAACTATTGAATCTGAGCTCAATGACCTTTCTGTTGTTTCTGATTATATTCAATTCAATTTTGATCGTTTAGATGATTTAAAAGAAAATGTGTCCAACAAGATTGATTTAGAGCAAAATTATATATTTAAAATGCTTACCGTTGTTACCGTCTGCATTGCTCTGCCAACACTCATTGCAGGCGTTTATGGGATGAATTTTGAACATATGCCAGAGCTTAAAACCAGGTTTGGCTATCCGATTGTAATTATTGCTATGCTCTTTTCGATGGTCTTGCCTTTTATTTATTTTAAAAGGAAAAAATGGCTTATAAACAATTCAGGTTTGATAAACGAACTTACAACAGGGTAATGACAAAAGGGGAGCTGATATAATCCTATTAGGGAAACTGAATGTAAGCAAAATTGCTTGGTCTTCTCATAATAAGGGTTGAGGCTTTATAAATAATTTGTTTCGATAGAACTCCTATTAGAAAACGATTGCTGTTATCATTAGAGTGAAAACAGAATAGAACATTCTCCTTTCCTGAAACTTATCAACGTAGGATCAATGGAAGGAATGATGCTTACCATTTCTCATGTAAAAATATTCTTCCCCCTTTGGCCCATTTTTGATCCCTATCAATGTGAGCTTTTTGTCAACCTCTATTAGGAGAAGACCATTTGAAAAACTCGCTAAAAACAAAAACTAAGATTTTTAATCATAATTTTAAGTGAATTAATCGTTTAATCCTATTATTTAAGACGGGAGCATAACCACTTCCTTTTTGCAACTTTATTCTGTTTGGGAAAATGCTATTTTTTCATGCTGCCTACTATTCTTCTTTTCGGATGGCGGCCACCTCTGAAGCAGAAACGGCTGTAGCCTGATTGCCAAAACTGTTACGCACGTAAGTTAACACATCAGCAATTTGTTTATCGGTTAAAAAGCTATGTGATGGCATTACATTACTATATCTTTCGCCATTAATATCAACCCCACTCATGCCTTTCAGAATTATATTAATTAACCGGGGTTTGTTGCCCAATACAAAATCGGTTTTTATAAGCGGTGCATTCAGGTTCTGAACCCCGCCGCCATCAGCCTGATGGCATACAACGCAGTTTTGTTTATAAATAGCGGCTCCGGCAGTATAAGATGCTTTTATGGCAGCCGGAATTTTATTTTCAGCTTTTTTTGGCGTAACAGACTTAACTGGAGTGGTAGTGGCAGATACCTTAGCATTCTGGCTGGCCGTTCCTTTGCTGTAGGTTATTTTGTAAATGGCACCTTTTGAATCGTCGCTTACATATAATGATCCATCTGGTCCCAAGGCTAATCCGCAGGGGCGATGATCGGCTCTACCCGAAGCGGTCTTTTCCGGTGAACCTGAGAAACCATCAGCAAAAACTTCCCATTTGCCAAAAGGTTTCCCATTTTTAAAGGGCTGAAACACCAAATAATAGCCAGCCTGAGGCTCCGGGCCACGATTCCAGGAACCATGAAAAGCTATGAAAGCGCCATTTTTATAACGCTCCGGAAATTGATTACCAGTATAAAACAAAATATCATTAGGCGCCATATGTGCAGGATAAGCGGCTACCGGGTCTATATATGCTGAACTGCCCTCTTTTTTGCCATCACCGCCATATTCGGGTGCCAGAATCTTTTTATGCTGAATAGGGTCATAATAAATATAGGGCCAGCCAGCATTATCTCCCTTTTTCAGCGCATACATACACTCTGCTGGTAATTCGGCATTTTGTTTACTGTCGTACAGATCTGGAAATAAGTTATTCAGCTGGTCTCGGCCATGTTGCATCACATACAGCTGGTTTGTTTGCGTATTCCAATCAACGGCTACCACGTTCCTTAAGCCAGTTGCGTAACGAACACCATCTGCATAAGTCTGGTTAAGCTTATCGGGTTTAAACTGCCATACACCGCCGGAAGTTTCTAGCAATGGGCAATCAGGCTGTCCTAAGGAACCTTTCTTCCGGTCTTCAATTTGGCAGGAATTGGAAGGACAACCAATTGGGATGTACATATTACCCGCATTGTCCATCATAATTGATTTGGTTTCATGGGTGCCTTTATCCACTAGTCCTGTAACAATAGTTTCCGGTTGATCAGGGTTTATTACCTGCTCGTTTGCATCCACTTTATAGCGGAATATTTCTGAATTAGAAGCTACATACAAATAACCTTTATATAACTGCACGCCGGTGCCGCAATAATTGCCAAAGCCAGATTTTACAATGGCTTTTCCATTGCTTTCCTGTAATAATAAAGTTCCCTGCTCATTAACAGTACGGGCTAACCGGGCATACATGTTTCCCTTGGGAGTTACAATTAAATGCCGCACTTTTCCTATGCCTTCAATCAGCTTTACAGCCTTAAAATCTTGCGGCAGAGTTAAACCTGCATTAGGCTGATCCTCTTGTTTATTATTACGGTATTTTAAAGATGTTAAGGTTAGTATTGATAGTAATGATAGTGTAAGTATTCCGTTAAAATATCGTTTCTTCATGTTTTTTGCATCCGGTTATTAGGTATAGAATAATAGTGTTTATAGTGCGTTTAACGCTTACTTAATATTGCCAAAATAAACTTTTTCGTACATGTTGTCAGGATCGTTAAGTAATTGAATGGTAGTTGATGGCCCCAGATTAGGCGCTGACCATGAGCGTAGCGCCCATACAACTTTTTTGTCAGGAGTAAGTTCAAAAGCCTGTACTGGTGCGTTGTTAGGATCAATCTTTATATTGCTCCACTGATTAAACCAGTTATTAACAAGCGTATTTCCATTGGGAAGACGCAATGCAATCTGCGGACTTGTGATTGTATAGTCCGAAATATCCGCCAGCGAAAAATCCCACACAACCCTACCCTTACGGGTTATTTCTCTTACAAAATTTTGATTGCTTGCTACCAGAAGATTGCCGTTTTTTAACGGAACTGCCGACCATACACTTGGTACATCAATAGAGGAAAGCTGTTTTCCATCAATATCATATTCATTAACTTTACCCAGATCCATATGCGCTACTAATAAGGTACCCTCCTTTGTTAATCTGGCATGCCTTATTTGTCCGTGGGTACCACTTTTGAAAGGTATTTCAAATTCTCTTACAGCCTTATCTGTTCTAATATTCATTACAAATACCTTAGCTGGATTGCCGTTTTGAACAAACACTACATGTTCCTTACCAATAGGCTGGGCAGTATGAGTTTCAAACCCTTCGGGTGCGTTGTATTTCCAAAGTACCTTTTTATCGCGGTTAATTAACGTTACCCCATATTGATGCGCAAACAAGACATTTCCGTTTTTCATTAATACCGCGTCACTGATTTCGCCTTTACCCACCGTATCAATGTACGACCAGGTGATCTGTCCATTACGGATGATATACATATTGCGCCATTTGGCTTCGCCCGCATAAAAAAAGTCAAATTGGTTAAGGCCCTTTCCGGGCAATACCGCGGGTGCGAGGGATTTATCGGCACTTACTGTTTGTGCTGTTGATTGTGTACTAAAACAGGTAATCAATGCAAGAATTATTAATATTAAACCGGGAAACCTTATTTTTTTAATATGAAGCTGTTTAAAGTTTATTAAGTTTGATGATTCTGCGTAAGAACAGCAGAGAGAAAGCCATCATATGAAAAGCAAGCCAAGTCTGAGTCAATACTTCAAAACGGATCAGCAGTGTCTTAAAACTGTCTAACCAAGCATTAGCTTGTTCAATGACTCCTCTTTTCTTATACAATTGTTGATCAAAGTAGCAATCAGCAAGGGTCTCTTTACTGCTTCTTTTGTTGATAGCAATGTTGGCTTCTATTTTTTGCTGTGCACATTGTTTTCGTAATTCTTTAGAATCAAAGCCCGCATCTGCATTCATGAATATACCTTCTAAGCTGATTCCTGCTTGCTCTAATAGCAGACATAGACTTTTAAAGCATTCACTAATCTGATATAAATCATTGTGTTCTCCGCTAATAGGCTCACTACAAGCTAACATCAAGCCTTGATTGTCAGCCAGAAAAAGCATATTAGTAGTCACAGCTTTTTTTCTTTTCTGATAGCCTACACAAGCCCCACCATTTTTTGCTAGGGTATGGCTACCATCTAGTTGCATCGAAGATAAATCCAAACAGGATCGATATTTTTTCAGTAAGGCTATCCATAGGTGTTGCCAACTGCCATCTTTTGCCCATTTATTGAAGTGGTAGTAAATGGATTGCCAACTATAAGGAGATTCTCTAAAAAACTCATACATGGGTAACTCTCTCCATTGACTACCTGTTTTTAATTTATAAAAAATAGCTTTTACTATTTGGATGTAATCTGCTTTACATCTTGTTCCTCTTTTGCCTTGTGATAAATGAGGCAGAATTTGCTCTTTTATAATATCTTTACTCAGCACTGGTTTTGGGTTTTATGTTTTGTTTTCGCACTTCAAAACTACTACTTCCTAACCAGTGCTTCCTTTTTAGACAATAACTTTAAACAGCTTCTATGTTTCATTTTGTTCGGAGTTATTTCAGATGAGTTATGAGTGAATATTTTCTTTTTGCTTTCAGATTCTTTAACGTTTAGCTTTTTAAATGATGGCTGACAAACATCATCTAACACGATAGCAGTTCTGAAATCTGCTTCGGCAGCAGTTATCTAAAGGCCTGTAAATTGAATGTTACGGACATGACCTATATAACCCTCCCATGCGGGCAGTTGGCCAATCATATTCGGGATAGCTGCTAGGTTTTTCAGGTATAGTGGACATGTTATCTATAGTGATTTTTGCTGCTGCTTTATCTGCTCCTCCAGGAAATTTAACTACCCTTTGTTGAAACTTCTAATGCTGTGGTAATAGTGGAACTAAGATTTTTGATCGTTATTTACTAACTAATAGCCGGTTAAGGCAAGTCTCTGTAAACCTGTCTCCTTTCCTTACTTCTACAACTTCTAGCATAGTTAGTGCAGGTGTGGATGAAAGTTTTGCAGCCAGTGTAAGCCTGGGGTGGTCCAATTTGGCGGAACAAAATACTTGCTAAGTGAAAGATAAAATTAATGGTTTACATATCAAATTTTTTCTTGATTGATGTCATGATTGATTTTAATCATTAGTGGTTTAATTCCCCGAGGCTCTGCCTCGGAAACAAGGGTTCGGGGCAGAGCCTCGGGGTTCATACCATTGATTAAGCATCTGCTCATAGATTTTCTCAATCAAGTGTTAGGTGATCGGGAGCGTATCCTTGATTTAACATACCTAAATACAGAAAATCAGGGTAAAACAGAATGGGATAGAAAAGCAATCTTTGACTTGTACTGCGAAAATGAGAAAGGTGAAAAATTCATTATTGAACTGCAGAATGTAAAACAGGAATTTTTCAAAGATCGCAGCATATTTTATGCTTCCTTTCCCATCCAAGAGCAAGCGCCAAAGGGTAAAGACTGGGATTATTATCTAAATGCTGTCTATACGATTGGCATCTTAAACTTCAGCTTTCCTGACAAGAGCAGTAAGGAACGGTATTTGCGAGAAGTCCAGTTGCTGGATGATCAAACCTTTGAGATCTTTTATGACAAGCTAGCGTTTATCTACCTGGAAATGCCTAAATTTAGAAAAAGTGAAGCTGAGTTAGTAACCCATTTGGATAAATGGATGTATGTGTTAAAGAACTTGCCTAAACTGCAGGTAAGGCCTGCCAAGTTGCAGGAAAAAGTATTTGAAAAATTATTTTCAGAAGCAGAAATAGCTAAATTAACCCCTGAAGATATGAGAACCTACGAAGAAAGTTTAAAAACCTACCGCGACAATTATATTGTATTGGAAACTGCCCGTAAGGAAGGCAAACAGGAAGGAATAGATGAGGGAATAGAAAAAGGCATTGAGATAGGAGCTTCTCAAAGAGAAACAGAGATTGCCAGACGTCTGAAACAAAAGGGCGTAGATATAGAAGTGATTGCAGAGACAACCGGCTTATCAAAAGAGCAAATTGAGCAGTTGTAAATTTTAAAAGATATTATCTATGGATTCATAAGGGCGAGCAACTCGCCTATAAATCCTTTTTATTTTAAGTGTAATAGTTAAGATTTGATCTGAGAGTTGTAAACAGATTAAATGATGAGTACCCAAGAAAAGAGTATTAAACCCAAGTTGGGCGTATTAGAACTAGCCAAGCAATTAGGCAATGTAAGTCAGGCCTGTAAAATCATGGGCTATGCCAGAGATAGCTTTTACCGCTTCAAAGAATTGTATGAGACAGGTGGCGAATCAGCTCTAAAAGAAATAAGCCACAATCAAGCCAAGAGTCGAAGATTGCCATCGTAGATGTAAACCTATCTTAGCTAACCGTGTCAATCAAGAAGTAGAGCAGGCCGACCCCAATGCTGAGCCTGGTCTGCGGTCGGTCGTAGAGATGGCCATTGATCTACCTGCCTATGGACAACTCAGAGTCAGTAATGAGCTAAAGAAGAAAGGTCGGACCTGCCACGTGCCTAAGCATCGGGTCCGTTTATTTCCCCAGGTGGGGTGAGAAGTATTTGGCTCAGACACGACCTGGAAACATTCAAGAAGCGGCTAAAAGCCCTGGAAGCTAAAGTTGCCCAAGAGGGCATTCTGCTAACAGAAGCACAGGTGGTAGCTTTGGAGAAAGCGGACCGCAGACCAGGGTCAGCACTGGGGTTCAGCAGGAAAAGGAAGCCCATGGTGAAATCGAAACTTACTATCCCGGCTACATAGGGGCTCAGGATACCTACTACGTAGGTACCATCAAAGGGGTAGGTAGAATCTATCAGCAGACTTTCATTGATACCTATGCTAAAACCGCCTTTGTAAAAGTCTATGACCGCAAAAATGCATTAATCGCCGCCCATATGCTTAATGATAAGGTGCTGCCATTCTATCAGCAACATGATATTGCCCTATTGAGAGTGTTAACGGATCGGGGTGCAGAATACTGCGGAGCCTGGGAACATCATGAATATCAACTCTATTTAGCTATTGAGGATATTGACCATAGTAAAACTAAGGCTAGAAGCCCTCAAACCAATGGGATTTGTGAACGCTTCCATAAAACCATTCAAGATGAGTTTTATGCAGTTGCTTTCTGCAAAGAAGTGTATCGAAGTCTGGAAGCATTGCAACAAGATTTGGATGAATGGCTCGTGGAGTATAACTAACGAAGGCCCCATACCGGCAGGTACTGTTTTGGAAAAACCCCTTATCAGACTTTTGTCGATTCCCTGCATCTAGCTAAAATTAAAATGTTAGGGGAAGCTCCTTTGACTGCACCTGAGGTCTTTTCCTGGTAGATGCCCTTTGATGCCGGAAGGCAAATCAGGCAAGGGCGGCGAGGAACGAGCCGTTTGGACCTGTATATGTTGTGAGCATCGGCTCCGTTTACCCTTGACTGACTTTGACTGAAGGCATATCTTTGCATTGGACAGGAGAAGACCGGGTCCGGAACAGTATCCGATTTTTGTCCGATATCTCTACACTGTCAGATCAAATAGTAGCTACTACATTTTAACCAACCAGGAAAGAAAACCGGATGCAGCGTAATACTTTGACCTTAAGTAGTGTTGTAGGTATAACTGTCAGTGTAGGAAACCTTCAGGTATGCATATTCAATCATGCCCTCCTTTCCTATTTCTACTGATGAAAATACTACTCAAAAAATACTATAGCTATTGGGCTATACTCTATACATGGTTGATCAAAAGAAAATACATCCTAGGGAAAAATCCACTTTACATCTACGTAACAAGCATCGGGCACGCTATGACTTTAAACTGCTCATGGAGACTTGCCCGCAGTTAGCTTCCTATGTAAAGTTGAACCTCTACGGGGATGAATCCATTGATTTTTTTAATCCACAAGCTGTGCAAATACTCAATAAAGCGCTATTAAAGCATTATTACCAAATTGATTATTGGCATATCCCTGCAAATTATTTATCTCCGCCTATCCCCTCAAGAGCAGATTATATACACTACATAGCTGATCTGTTAGGTAGTTTCAATGTTCAAGGTCAAATACCAAGGGGGAATAAAATCAAATGTTTGGACATTGGCACAGGCGCTAATTGTGTTTATCCCATCATTGGCCATGCAGAATATGGTTGGTCCTTTGTAGGGACAGACATCGATGCTGTGTCCATTGCATCAGCAAACAAAATTATTGAAAGCAATCCTTCTTTACAGGGGCATATTGCATGTAGGATACAACCCAATCCTAAAGCAATTTTTCAAGGAATCATTCAGAAAGAGGAACGCTTTGATATCACGATCTGCAACCCTCCTTTTCATGCTTCTTTAGCAGAAGCCCAGGCTGGAGCAGTTCGTAAACTATCCAATTTAAAACATAAAAAAGTTAGTAAACCCATATTAAACTTTGGCGGTCAACCTAATGAACTATGGTGTCCGGGAGGAGAAGAAAAGTTTATAACCCATATGATCAGTGAAAGTAAACGATGGGCTGTATCCTGCTTGTGGTTTTCCACCCTGGTTTCCAAACAAACTACTTTGCCCAGGGCTTACCAAGCACTTAAAAAGCAGGGAGTGGTTCAAACAAAAACTATTCCCATGAGGCAGGGCAATAAAACAAGCCGTATTCTTGCCTGGACCTTTCTCAGTCAAGAAAATCAAAGACAATGGATGAAAGGCAGATGGTAAGGCAGGTTTTCAATTGCCTCATCAATGATAAAATCAGTAACTAACTCATAAGGTTAGGATTCACTATAGCTATGACAAGTAGACATTTCTGCTTTTATGAATTACCAAAATTCCCCTTTTGGAGTAACTTAGCTTCGATGGCTGTATATATAACGTACCAATCTAAAGCCACTTCTGAAAAATAAGCTGACTTACAATGCCCGCCTCAATACTGGTTATATTATGATAGGCGTATGTGCTTTCTTATTGCAAATGATTCGGTTTTTGCTTTTGGAACGCAAGTTCTACAATTTGGGTGACCCGTTTCTCTCTGGTCTCTTCTCGTTTGGCAAATTTAAGCCACTGCAAAATTGATTTTCTAACTGATTTACTCAGGCTCAGGAAAAAATCTTTTGAATTTGGTTTAGCTTTAAATTTCGCATCAAGGTCTTTGGGTATTACTAGGTCCTCAACTTCATCTAAAATAGTCCAAGAACCATTGAGTTTGGCTATTTCAATGCTTTTGTAACCTGCTTCGCTCATCAGGCCTCTTTCAATGAGTTGTCCAACTTTTCCTTTGTTGATTTTTGACCAGGTGCTGTTTGGTTTTCTTTTGCTGAAAAACTGCTGCGATGTTTCCTGATCTATCTTTATTTTTTTGCTATCTATCCACCCAAAGCATAGAGCTACATCTACGGCCTGGCTCCAAGTGATAGATTTTTTAGCTGACCTTTTATTATAATAAACAAGCCATACAGCTTGGCTGGATGCATGGTTTGTCTCTAACCATGCATCCAGCCAAGCTGTATGGCTTGAGGGATAAAATATTTCTACTCCTTTTTTCTGCATGTTATTTGACAACAGTAGCTTCAAGCTCCACGGTTAAAGTTGCAAAAAGTCCTTTTACTTCAAGTAAGGTAGTTGCTTGCTTAATTCCGTGCTGTTGAATGAAAGGTAGATAAACATCCATACAGGTAGTGAAAAATTCTTGTGTAGAGGTGGTGAATACATTCAATCTTACAATGTTTTTACACGCATAGCCTGATACGCTTATCAGGTGTTCTAAGTTTTGGATAGTTAAAATGAGTTGCGAACGCATCGTGTCATTACTCGGGATTCCATTAGCATCCAAGGCTACTTGCCCCGAACAGTAGAGTGTGCCACTTACGTTTTTTACTTCAACTGCTTGTACCGAATTTGTATTTTTACCCCAGGCCCAAGGGTCAAATGTTTGCTTTTTCATTTTTTATTGATTTAAAATTAACAATACAAAGATGGAGCAAGATGGTGACAGCCTTATGTCAGGGGTCAAAATCAATTAATGATATTTATCAAAATGTTCTTGTAAGGTCATTTTATGTTGTTCAAACTTGTCTGGAAGTATTTCCATTTTTGTAATTCTATCTAAGCGGAAAAATCTAAACTCGCTACGTGTTCGACACCAGGCAATCAGTAGCCAATTTTCTGTTGTGCTAATGATTGCAAATGGCTCAATAGTTCGGCATGATATTTCATTTTGTTGGTTTATGTAATTAATTTTTGTCAAAAAGAAGTTGGTCAACGCATATTGAAATTGCGAAATAGTATTGCTGTTTCTTTCTCTGCTAAGATTCTGCTCAAATTGGGTTCGGTCGGCAAGTAAATTGACTTGGTCCTTTTGCGATTGTCTTAGCACTGCTTTTATTTTGTCGATTGCCTCGCTATAATCTTTTATAAACGAAATGTCTTTGTTTTTTAATACCAACTGCTGGGCAAGGATTAAAGCATTTGCCTGACTTTGCGAAAACATAACAGGTGGAATATGGTAACCTTCTATTAATGTATAGCCTTTTCCTTCTTCTGTAATAATGGGAACACCTGATTGCTCTAATGCTCTTATATCTCGGTAAATGGTCCTTACACTAACATTAAATTTGTCTGCAAGTGTTGAGGCAGTGATCAGGCGTTTAGTTTGCAATTGAGTTAAAATTGCAGTCAGTCTGGAAAGTCGATTTGTGTCATTGTCGTTCATTTGTTGCCCAATAGGGAAGTTTGCACAATGGCTGGTGGTAGTATGCCTACTAGTATAGAGATAATTCTTGCTATACTCAAATATAAAGGATTGGTGCAAGATTATTTTAGAAGGCTCGATTCTTTACAAGTAGGGTATACTATAGGCTTTCTAAACTTCAGTATTGTTGCTTATGGCACTGAGACAGAAGAAAAGCCTTATCAGAGAAAGTTAAGAAAAACCAACTCTAATCGCAGGGACCTTATATAAACAGTGGCAACTCCCTGTCATAGACATCTGTAGTTAAAAATACACCCGTGGCTGTTGCACAACGTACAGAAGGATAAAATAAAGGGCAAGTTCTTGCCCAAGAGGGAGGACTTGAGCTTTGGCTCTTGGATGGTTAAAGCAAGTAATTAGCTTTTGCAGATTATAGGCACAAGCGGCCATAAGCATCATTTTGTGAGCGGCTTGTTTGCCTTTTGCATTGCTTCTTTTCATGCCATAATAGTTAAGTAAACTGCCAAAAACAGGTTCTACCGTGGCCATTCTGCGTCTTTTCATTCTCTTGCCTTCTTTGCTTTCTATGCGCTGCTGCATACGCTGATGATAGTGACGATAGACACTGAAAGTGAGGCTTTGTCGCCTTTTATTGCCACAACATTGCTTTTTAAAAGCACACACTCCACATTCTTTTACTCTGGCATGGTAGTAATGAGTGGCAAAGCCATTTTCCATTCTAATACCATGATAGTAGAGCAGTTTTTCATTGCGGCATACATAGGCATTCTTTATAGCATCATACCTAAATCCTTCTCTTCATTGACCCGATTCCGTGGTCAATTGGGATGATAACTACCAGGTAAAGAAATGAAGCCTTTAATATGGCGTGCCTCTAAAGAAGCATGGAGCCGATGCTCAGGCACGTAGCAGGTCCATTCTGGCCTGAGCCAAAGCCTCCATCGGCTAGTAAATATTGGATCGGTAGCCCGTAGTGATTTAGTGTATATGATAGCTTGTCTACAATAGGTAGTAGATGTTTAGAATCACGTTCATCGGCCAAATTTGCCTCTATATGCGTAATTACATGTTTATAGGAATCTACAGCCATGCTAGACAGATAATATAGGCGAGAGGGCTTACCAGGCTTTTGATTGATACGTGCATCATTGTCTGTCAGACTTTGATGAGTCGTGTTGTTTCTTCCTTTCTTTGTAGGCTTTGCTATTTTCTCCATAGCAGTGAAGGGAGGTTTTAACTCTGAAAGATCAGCAGTGTCAATTTGTTTAGCCTCTCCCTTGAGTAACTGCCATGCTAGTATAGCTTTTCGCTTAAAGGTATCTAATGAGGCATTTGCCTCAACAAAAGCAGCGTCTACTACCTGTGTATGCCCACTAACTATCCCTGCTTCTACACACTTAGAGAGTATCCTCTGAAAACAAGCTTCAAACACACTACTTGGTAATCGCTTCCGTGTACGGGATAAAGTACTGTGACGGACCTAAGATGAAATCTTATTTCAGGTCCAGGTAAACGCTCCCCAAGCCGATAATCTAGGAAATAAAGAATATCTAGTCGCATTTGACTCTTTTTGATAAGAGCCCGCTCGGAACACAAGTTTTCAAAATGGGCCACCAATTGTAACTTGAAAAATACGACTGGATCTATTGACTTTTGCCCACACTTGCCATAATAAGGGGCTACCGCTTTGTGTAAGAAGGTCAAGTCTAACAACGGCTTTAAACGTCGGTAGAAATTATTTTTTGGAACATAGTCCTCTATGGCCTGTGAAAGGCAATCCTTGATAAATTTTCTTTTGCCTACCATTCATGAATTTACACTTCATAAGCCAAAATTAAAAGTTAAGGATGTGCAACAGCCACACCCATTTGCTGAAACTTCATTACAGGGTTAAAAGAGAAACTAATTTTTTATTATTTTTTGTCAACTTAATAGTAGGAGATGACCAGTGTGGCAAACCTTTCTAAATAGGCTACATATAGTATTGGTAGTCTATATCTTCCTATATTGGCATATACGTGATCTTGCCGGCAATAAAAAGACTACTATATGAATCGAGACTTTTATTACTTTGGCCTCTTTTTTCTCGCACTCTACCTCATCGCTGCTTTATTCCAGAGCATTATTTTTTTTCAGATTGGATTCGAAATGCCCTACCTGCATTCTTTTGCCTACTGGTCACTTGTGTTGATAGGTACGGCATTGATTGGTTCCCTATTGATGCTAAGATATTTTTACCATCAAGCTTATAAATTTGCATTTATAACAGGAGCCATAACTGTTTTCGCAGGTTTTTGTCAAAATCCATGGGTGCACTTACTGTTAATGCTAAAACGAATACAGCCCTATTATGTCCCTGCAGGTATTTTTTAATTGGGTGCTGGTTTATTGTTTGCCATCAGCCTTGTAGTTTCCAAAGCAGGAAAAAATCCCTACTTAAAAACAATGGGGATTTTCAAATTAATCAATGTGGGATTCTCCCTCTATCTGATGATCCTGAGCTTGTATTCTCAATCACAACTGCCCGGTAGTACCATCATCCGATTAAGTCAATGGCTTACCCTCGCTAGTAGCCTGGAGGTTGCTCCCCTTATCTTGCTTTTTTATACCCAACTTAGGGAATCACAATCAACTGCTGACTCATCAAGTCCCTATAAATTTTCGGGGCTTCTAAGCGGGCTTGGACTAATAGCCTTTCTGATGCTGATAGTATTTGGCATCAAGTTAGAAACCCAAAGTTATTGGAGGACGCATATATCTGGGAGTACCAAAGCATTGGCCCAACCCTTTGAAAATAGAAGCTTCATAAATAGTCAAGGCGATACCTTACGGTATCGTCTGCTTAAACCACTCAATTATATTCCCGATAAGCAATATCCAATGGTCGTATGCCTGCACGGAGCGGGAGGCTGGGGTAGGGACAATTACAGGAATATTGAAGGAGATCTGTTTGCTAGGATGCTATCCAAACCGGAAAACAGAGAGAAATATCCTGCCTTTCTTTTTGTTCCTCAATGTCCACCTAACTATTCATGGGGAGGGTTTTCCAATTTACCTACCGTAGATACCTTGGTTTTTGAGACAATCACTACCCTCAAGAAGGAGTTTTCCATTGATGAAAACAGACTTTATGTAGCAGGCCATTCATTGGGCGGATATGGAACCTGGTCCTTCATTGGGAGACATCCCCATACGTTTGCTGCCGCCATACCTGTGGCCGGCGCAGGGGATGCTGCTCTTGCAGAAAACATGCAGGATGTGGCTATATGGGCTTTCCATGGAGCAAACGACATACATGTTCCGGTAAGCGGTTCTAGGCAGGTGATCGAATCTCTCCGAAAGGCAGGAGCAGATCCCCGCTATACGGAATCCCCGGATGGAGGGCATGGCTGGAAAATAGCAGAAGATACACCAGGGGTGCTGGATTGGCTCTTTACCCAGAAACGTGAGTAAAGATATTACCTATTAATCAGGTGATAAAGCATACAACTAGTGTTTTAGCAATTTAATTTTAGTTATTAATTTTGAGGATAAACTTTTTATTCTCATGGCACGGATCGCTACTAAAGTAAGTTTGTCAGAATCAGAAAAAACCGAACTGAGCTCAATTATAAAAAAAGGAACGCACAAGAGTCGCAAAATAACTCGTGCAAGAGCCTTATTATTAATGAATTCAGGTAAATCAAGGATTGAAGTTCAATCAGAATTAGGCATCGACAGTAACCATTATTATCGCATTAAAAAGCGATACTTTGCCGGAGGGCTATCTAATGCTTTGGAAGAACGCCCCAGAAGTGGTCAACCCCCTATCGTTACACAACGCTTGGAAGCACAGATTACCAGTATGGCTTGTAGTGAGTCGCCTGCCGGCTCTGCCCGTTGGACTTTATCCTTATTGAACCAAAAAATGGTTGAACTTAACTATGTTGAAACTATATCCAATGAATCCATCCGGCAAGTTTTAAAAAAAGCAGGCTTAAGCCTTGGTTAAAGCAAATGTGGTGCATTGGTATCATCAATGGCGAATATGTTGCCACTATGGAAGATGTTTTAGATTTGTACGCTCAACCTCAAGAGGAAGGGATTGTCCGTTTATGCTTTGATGAACGTCCTTGTCAACTTATTGACCATGTGTTGACACCCATTCCGGCTAAAGCTAATTGCACACAAAAACAACATCAGGAATACCTAAGAAATGGCGTTTGTAATGTGCTACTGGCTTACAATATGGATACCGGGCAACGGCATATAAAGGTTACCACCACAAAAACTAAAGCTGATTATAGCCACTTTATGCAGTGGGTGGTCAAAGAACATTATCCAACTGAAACTAAAATCAAACTTGTTCAGGATAATTATCAAACCCATTCCTATGGGGCATTTTATGAAAATTTACCCTTCGAAGAGGCCCGGCAACTCAAAAATAAGCTGGAATTCCATTTTACACCTAAACACGGCTCGTGGTTAAACATGGCAGAAATGGAATTTTCATCCCTTGCACGCCAGTGCTTAGACAGACGAATCGCAAATCAGGAAATACTTGAATCCGAGGCTCTTATTTGGCAAAAGAATCGAAATCTAAAAGCGGTAAAAGTCAACTGGTCGTTTACAACTGAGAAAGCTCGTGTAAAACTAAAAAACAGATACATAGAAATTAGCAAAATTAATACATGAAATTAAATTGCTAGAACACTAGTTTAAAATTGCAAAGCTGCTAATCGAGGTACTATCTTAGAAAGCTAGCTATTCAGTCGAAATATGTTAATAAGTGTGCTCTACCCAAAACCCAAATCATGATCAATAGTCTTCTATGTAGGATTATATAAATCTGCATCTTTAGATTTACCTCTTTATCTCAGGTTTTCTATTTTTCGGACAGCTACATAGAAAAAATAATAGTAGAGTTGATAGTGAAGTAGGATCGATTTGACAGTTAATGAAAAGGGGAAATTAACTTAACCTATCTTGAAACTCTGAATTGTTAATATTTTCTTCCATATAATTGTGTAAAAAGTAGGGGCCTGATAATATATAGTGTACCCCAAAAATGGGACAGATAGTTAAGATGGAAACTAATAACTTAACTATTTGAAAAATACAACTAATGGAAAACAAACGCAAGCGCTACTCAGCCGAGTTTAAGTTCAAAGTAGCTTTAGAGGCTGTTAAAGAAAGACAAACGATAAGTGAGCTGACAGCAAAGTTCGGAGTACATTCTACCCAAATAGGTCTTTGGAAAAAGCAACTTTTGCAAGAGGGGATGGAAGTCTTTAAAGAAGAAACCAAAGGGAAAAAAGAAAATCAGCAATCATTGTTAGACCGACTATACCAGCAGATTGGCCAGTTACAGGTAGAACTTGACTGGCTTAAAAAAAAATCAGGTGTGGGATAATTCTCAGAAACGATTGCTAATAGATCCGACCCATTCCGGTCTCAGTATCGCAAGGCAGTGTGAACTGCTGGGCTTACATCGTTCGGGATATTATTACCGACCTTGCGAAGAAAGTGAGGAAAACCTATTGCTAATGCGTCTGTTAGACGAACAGTACATGGACACTCCCTATTATGGCATTCGGCGAATGCAGTGGTTTCTAGGACAGAAAGGTTATCAGGTAAATCATAAGAGAGTTTCCAGATTGCTTAGGACAATGGGGTTAGAAGCAGTTTATCCTAAGCCAAACTTGAGTAAAGCAAATCCGACACATAAAATTTATCCCTACCTGTTGAGAGGAGTAAAAATAAAGCAAGTCAATCAGGTATGGAGTACAGATATCACTTATATCCCAATGGCCAAAGGATTCATGTATTTAGTAGCCGTCATGGATTGGTACTCTAGGTTTGTATTAGCCTGGCAGTTAAGCAACTCATTAGAAGTAGATTTTTGTCTGGATGCATTAGAAAGCTCTTTTCAATACGGAAAGCCACAGATTTTCAACTCAGATCAGGGATCGCAGTTTACAGCTACGGCTTTTACTGATAAGTTATCAACTAGAGACATTCGTATTTCTATGGATGGCAGAGGTAGAGCTTTAGATAATGTTTTTATTGAACGATTGTGGCGCAATGTTAAATATGAATACGTATATTTATGTGCTCCCATTAATGGAAAGGAACTTTGGTCGGGTATCGATCAATACTTTACCCGCTATAACTATCAGCGGCCACATCAGTCGTTAGATTACCTTACTCCTGCTCAGGTATATTTTCAGACCAACACAGGAAAAGTGCAAATATAGTGAGAAACTTATCCATCTTATTTCTCACCGATTGCTGTCCGAACATCAGGGTACACCTCAATAAGCCATTTGTTAACAGGGCGTATGTTACATTTTATTCTTTTTGCTCATTTGCTTATTTACTCATTCATTAAACCTATTGGATGCTGTACGAAAAACTTGAACCTTGTTTATCTTTTACATGAGTCATATTAGGTAGTTGGCATGGAGGGAATAAATTGATAAAATATTTTTACCAATTTGTCCAATATTGAGAATTGAATTGTCACTAGGGTGTAACAATTAAAATTTTACACAATGGAACAAAGAATTAGCATCCACGACAAAGGACAAAACGCGTTAAAAACCCTGTATGGCATTGGTGGCTATTTGAAAAAGTCACCAGTTGAAGTAAACCTTCTGGAGTTGGTTTATTTCAGGGTATCTCAAATCAATGGTTGTGCCTATTGCCTGGATATGCACTCAAAAGATTTACGTGCCAAAGGCGAAACTGAACAACGGTTGTATGGTTTGAGTGCCTGGCAGGAAGCTCCTTATTATACTGACCGTGAAAGAGCGGCACTAGCCTGGGCAGAAGCCTTGACTCATTGCGAGGTACCAGATGCGGTATACAATCAAACCAAAAAACAATTTTCCGATGAGGAATTAATTGATCTGACCCTAGCTATTACTACTATAAACACATGGAACCGCATGAACCTCGCCTTTGCTAACACGCCGGGAACATATAGGGTCGGTCAATTCGGTTAACATCGATCAATTTAAATCAAAAGCTACATGAACGATTTCTTATTAATTTTCCGTAGGGATTTTAAGGGTAAAGAAGCACAGCTTTCTCCCCAACAAATGCAGGATTCTATTAAAGAGTGGCAAAACTGGTTTGGCGGAATTGCCGCTCAAAACAAACTGGCCAGGCCTCTGCAACGCTGGGACATTGATGGCAAGGTGGTAAAATCAGATAAACATGTGATCAACGGGCCTTATGCTGAAATCAAGGAATCAATCGGAGGGCTCATTATCATAAAAGCGGCTGATTATGATGAAGCTGTAGAAATTGCCCAGGGCTGCCCTATATTAAAATTGGGTGGAAATGTAGAAGTAAGAAAAGCAGTTTCAGTTGAGGATCATCCCTGAGAAGTAAAAAAATGCCTTTGTAAACATACAAAGGCATTTTTATTGAAAATATGGAAGAAAGAGAATTGTTGCCACATTTATTCAGAACAGAGCACCGGAAAATAGTGTCGGTACTTTGTTATTTATTTGGCATTGAACATATTGAAATTGCCGAAGATATTGTAAGTGATACTTTTCTGGCTGCCACCGAGTTGTGGAGCATAAAGGGCGTACCCGAAAATCCGACCGCCTGGCTTTACACAGTGGCTAAGAATAAAACTAAAAACCATTTAAAGCGACATGCATTTTTTGAACAAAAGCTGTCAGCAGACATAAAATATAGTTCGCCCAAAGCAGCTGAACTTGAAATAGATCTGTCTACCAAAAATATTGCTGACAGCCAGCTGGCTATGATTTTTACAGTTTGTGATCCGTGTCTATCGAATGAATCTCAAATTGCCCTTGCCTTGAATTTGCTTTGTGGGTTTGGCATACAGGAAATTGCAGACGCTTTTTTAACCAATAAAGAAGTGATTTACAAAAGGCTAAAGCGGGCTAAAGATAAACTTAAAGAAGAAAACATAAAAATTGAACAGCCTACTCTCTCTCAGATCAACAACCGCTTAGAGATTGTTTTAACAACGTTATACTTATTATTTTCTGAAGGCTATTATTCTACGTCTCAAAATACGGTACTTCGCAAAGACCTTTGTGCAGAAGCTATACGGCTGACTTATCTGTTGAGAGATAACCCAACCACAAATACTCCGGCTGTAAACGCTTTATTGGCCTTAATGTGTTTTCATTCCTCACGCTTTGAAGCCAGAACAGACCAGAATGGTGAAATCATCTTATATGAGGAGCAGGATGAAACGCTTTGGAGTCAAGAACTGATTGAGCAAGGAACCTACTTTTTAAGGTGTGCTGCCACAGGGAATATACTGTCAAAATACCATCTGGAAGCAGGTATTGCCTATTGGCATACACAAAAGGAAGACAGCCTTGAAAAGTGGGATAGTATTTTGCAACTTTATAATCAGCTGTTGATTCTGGAATATTCGCCCATTGCGGCCTTAAACCGTACTTTTGCCCTAGCCAAAACGGGTGGAAAACAGCAAGCCATCCTGGAAGCGGAGAAACTAAACCTGTATGGCAACCATTTTTACTATTCTTTACTGGGTAATCTTTATACAGGCATTGATGATACCAAAGCATTAGAGCGTTTTGAAAGTGCTTACCAGCTAGCACATTCAAACGCAGACAAAGCAATCATTACTAAAAACATGGATAGGTTGAAGGCAAAGGAGAACAGTACTTAATCAGCCTCACTCTGCCTGTAACAGTTGCGAACCTAACAAGCTATTACTAACCATTGAGAGATAAATCTATAAATTAGAGAATCAAAACGTTTACAAAATAGAAGTTTTCAATTTCTCTAAGTACAAGCAAGGAAGATTTGACGGATAGCAATATTTCTCTATGTTTCTAGAATGCAAGCGATAAAGATAGAGAAATTACTGGAAGTAGCCCTGAAAGAGTTAGACGAACTATATAGTAGTACAAAACTACCGCATATGCGCACACGGGCACAGATGATTTTACTTTCAGCCGAACAAGGTTTGACAGCCCCTCAAATAGCTCAGATTGTACGGGAAGGTGAGCGAACCGTACAGCGATGGCTGAAGCGGTATCAGGCAGAAGGTATTGGGGAACTTTATGATGCTCCTAAAAGTGATAGTCCTGGCAAAGTGACAGAAGCTTACAAAATAGCACTCCTTAGCAGTGTGCGACGCAGACCAAGGACATTAGATTTGTCTTTTTCTCTGTGGACACTGGACAGATTAGTGGATTATATGGCAGAAAAAACCGGCATTCGTATCAGTGGTGAAGCCCTACGCCAACATTTGAAGGCTGGCGGTATCGTCTTATCCAGACCCCAACATAAGATTAGCAGTCCGGAAGTAGACTATGAAGAAAAAAAAGGAGATTGCGTACAAGAGAGAAAATTTAGAAATGGCGGCTGTATTTTACTATGCCGATGAATTTAATGTTACCTGGCATCCTACACTCAAAGCGATGTGGAGTCCGGTAGGCCAGCAAGTGATGATTCCCACGCCCGGTCAACCTAAGAAGCATTATGGCCTTGGCGCAGTAAATTATCATAGTGGTCAAACAGTGCTAAGAGTGGAAAAACGAAAGAAACGTGAACAAATAGCCAAGCTTTTGGAAGACTTATTGGAGAAGCATCCCCGACAAAGGGTGTATATAGCTTGGGACAATACCGACACACATAGTGGGGGTAAAGTAGAAGAAGTTCTGCGGGCTGCTGCCGGTCGGTTAGTGTTACTCTACCTACAGTCCCTGGCTGAATCCGATTGAAATGCTCTGGCGTCATTTCCGGCGGGAAGTCACGCACTGTGAGTGGTTTGTTTCGGTAACGGAATTAATGAAAGCAACGATTAACTTCTTTGAACGCTATAATGCTATGCCGGATAAAGTTTTATCTATTATTGGCGCTCAGCCGTCATAATATAATTGCTTGTACTTAGATTATAATCCAGAAAGTACAGGATGTCTAGCCTCAACTGACTCTTTTTGATAAGAGCCCGCTCGGAACACAGGTTTTCAAAATGGGCGATCAGTTATAGTTTGAAAAATACCACCGGATCTGCTGATTTCTGCCCACACTTACCATAATAAGGTTTGACTATATCATAAAGAAAGTTTAAATCTAACAACGGCTTTAAGCGCCGGTACAGATTATCCTTTGGAATATAGTCTTCTACTGCCTGTGAAAGGCAACTTTGGGTAATTTTTCGTTTGCCTACCATCCCTGAATTTACTATTCATAAGCCAAAATCAAAAGCAATAGTTGTGCAACAGCCAGACCGCTTTGGCTTTACTTATGCCTATCTAATATATTGGTAGGACCTCATGCTGAAACTCCCATCCAAAAGAATCTTGATTAGATAGTCACCCCCTCTCTGAAGAATCTTAAAGTTTTATCATAAGAACTCACATGAATCCCTCCATTTTCTTTATATTGAATTGGTTTACCATACCACATTGAGTTCGCTTCTATATCAGCCTGGGATATCTTTCAGGAATCGTTTGATTCTCATTCCAAGTATAATAGATGATTGCCGAATTGATTCTCCCTTCCACTGAAGGCTTGTTATTGAGGAATTTTATTCATGCCCTATTCAACTACCGCCGGTCATGCAGGCCAAGGAAAAAAGGAAAAAATTGATGCCTTGAACCAGGCAGCCTGGGACATTCGAGTAACCGACAGCAACCAGTCTTTCTTTCTCAGCCAGCAGGCGGTTGACCTGGCAACAGACATCCACTATCAACAAGGCCTGGCAGAAGGACTGCGTACGCTGGGATTCTGCCATATTCGGCGGGCAAACTACCAGCAAGCCCTGGTTATCTTGCAGGAGGCGCTCCAACTATTTATTCAACTCCATCACCTTGCCGGCCAGTCGGACATATATGAATACTTCGGCATTATTCAACGGAGCCTGGGAGAGTATGCGGCTTCATTGAATTTCCTGTTCAAAAGTTTAGATTTAAGGCAAAGCATCCCTTACCGGGAAGGAGAATCACTTGCTTACTACCATATGGGGGTAACCTACCGCTACCTGGGAGATTATAACAATGCCCTCAAGTATTTCCTGTTCGGCTTATCTATTGCCAGGGAAATTGGCGCCCTGATGCCAAAAGCTTACTTACTCAACAACATTGGTATCGTCTATTTTGAAACAGGAGATTATCGGGAAGCCCTTCAGTACTACCACCAGGGTCTATCCATCTGGCAAATCATCGGCGATCAGTGGGGACAGGCCGGCTGCCTGGACAACATCGGAACCATCTATTACCGGTTGGGCGATTATGGGCAGGCATTACAGTTTAGTTTCCAGGGATTACAACTTTCCAAAACCATCGGCGATCAAAAAGGACAAGGCAACACCCTGTTCAATCTGGGGAAGACTTATCTTAAATTGAGTGATAATACTAATTCGCTGGATTACTGCAACCAAAGCCTTCGAATCCGGGCAGGGATCGGCGATAAGAAAGGACAGGCAGAAGTATTGTTGTTTCTGGCTGATGGCTATGAGGAGGCAGCACATGGATTGCCTTTTCTGCACCAGGCCCTCCGGTTGGGCGAAGCAGTTCAGGCAAAAGACCTGATGTACAAAATCCACCTGGCCCTCTCTAAAGCTCTAAAGAAGGAAGGCAATTATCAGGAAGCCTTCTTTCACCTGGAGCAGTACAATATCCTGCTAAAAGAGGTGAACAATGAGGAAGTAAGCCAGCAAATCCATCATTTGCAAATCAGCCATCGGGTACAGCAGGTGAAAAATGAGGCCGAAAAGGCGGACCGGCTGAAAACCCGTTTCTTCACCAACATCTCCCATGAACTTCGCACGCCGCTAACACTGATTTTAGGTCCCTTGGAAAAGAAACTAGCAGGTCTTAAGGGTGATCACCCCGATTTCAAAGATCTCCATCTGATGCAATCAAATGCCCGGCGCTTGCTACAACTGATCAACCAATTGCTGGACTTTTCTAAACTGGAAGCCGGTTCGATGACCTTTCATCCGGTGGTGGGAGACATTCAAAAGCAGATCAAATTTATCACCTTTTCTTTTTCATCACTGGCCGAAAGTAAAAATATCGAGGTGCTTTTCCGCTCAGCCTATGGGCGTATTCTTGCCCGTTTCGATCCGGACGTACTGGATAAAATCCTGAGCAACCTGCTTTCTAATGCCTTCAAATTCACCCCGGAAAATGGCCAGGTGAGCGTATCGTTGACGTTGGCAGGTGAAGCGGATAGCCTGGAAGCTAATCCAGTACTCACAATCAGAGTGGAAGATACAGGCATCGGAATAGCCACCGACCAGCTCCCATACATTTTTGATCGGTTTTTCCAGGTAGATACCCTGCAAGAGTGGGGAGTAGGAACTGGCATTGGGCTGGCCTTGGTGAAGGAATTGGTGGAATTGCACCAAGGACACATCCAAGTGAAGAGTGAAATTGGTGTGGGTACTCAATTTACCGTACGTTTACCCTTGACCGATTGCCATGCTGAAGTCAGTAGCCCGGCAGAAAGGGGGGATGAACCCTTACACATTAATCACCCGAAACCAATGAGGGATGGTAAGTTACCGGCCACATACCAATCTATACAGAAAAAGTCCTTACCCCTGCTTTTGCTGGTGGAAGACAATATGGAAGTAAGAGAATTTCTGAGGGAGAGCTTCCAGGAAGGCTTTCGGGTGCTGGAGGCGTCAAACGGTGTAGAGGGATTGGACCTGGGCAGAGAACACATTCCTGACCTAATCATTACCGATCGGATGATGCCCCACATGGATGGGATTGAACTTTGCCTGCAACTGAAAACCGACGAACGTACCAGTCACATTCCGGTGATTATGCTCACGGCAAAGGCTTCTGAAGAGAGTAAACTGGCCGGTCTGGAAACCGGAGCCGACGATTACCTGGCCAAGCCCTTTAGCCTGCGAGAGTTGAAGGTACGCGTGAACAACCTGCTTAAGCAGCGAAAACAGTTGCGACAGCGGTTCAGCCGTCAAATGCAATTACAACCCCGAGACATTGCCATCACCTCCGCCGACGAAACGTTTCTCATCAAGGCCCTATCCATCATTGAAAAACATCTCTCCGACGATGCCTTTACGGTAGAGATCCTGGCGGAGAAAATTGCCTTGAGCCGGGTACAACTGCACCGCAAGTTGAAAGCCCTCACCGACCAGTCAGCCAACGAGTTTATCCGCACCATTCGTCTCAAGCGGGCGGCCTCTCTGCTGGAGCAGGGCTACGGCAATGTCTCGGAAGTAATGTATCAGGTAGGCTTTACCAATGTATCGTATTTTGCCGGCATTTTTCGCAAGATGTATGGCGTCAATCCAAGTGAGTACCCTGCCTCTCTCCTTGGTCGAACATAATACGCTTTTTGGCCGCAGGAATTGGCCAATGCCGATGCTTATTGACTCCCCCTTTCTCACTATCGGCGGTTGGGAAACACAGCCTTTACTACGCTCTGATGGGCTTGCAACCCAGGGAATACCCGGTTGACTCTCCCATCTTCTGAAGAAATGCCGGCTTGCAACAAGAACGTTTGCTTTTGAAACAACAGCATTCATTTCCTACAAAGCATTCCCCTACTTTTATCCTGTGACCAGTAAGCATCTGCAAGCCATTCACGGGCCATGCCGAAAACCCTTAACAGAGTAGGCCATTATCTTTATAATACTTAATTTTATGTACTATTTTGTAAAAGTTAAAAAAAGCCCTTTGATTTCTAATCAACAAGAGACTACAAAAAGTAAAGCTATGCAAGGTATCTTTTTCATCAGTGCATTCGCTTTATTAATGAGTCTATCTACAATTCTGTTAACTGGATGTTCTGCTTACGCACAAGCTCCCAATTATGATCCTGACAAAAAATTGTACCGAGAATGTGAACTTGTTGTGGCAGGTTTTACTAGCTGTAAAGAGTGCGAGGATAAGGAGATGACCCTAAATTGTAAGGATTATTATTGCGACGCAACTGGCAAGTGTGAATTAGTACCAGTACTACCGTATAACAAGCCCAGACAGCTTGTTAAGCCCCTTCCCAAAACTATCGGAAAGGCTCAATCAAGACCGTCTCTCAAACCAGTCGAAGGGCAGCAGCTATCGGCATTCAGCACACCGCCAGCCACCGCAGCGAACCGATAAGTTGATTGGGGCAGGAAATACCGGCTTCCCTCCTCAATGCTTACTGTCCTCAACCCGATCGTTTACCAACCCATTGTTACTTCCCGCTCGCCAAAGGAGCATTTTCCGAAAGAAAATCTCCATGATGCCTGGAATCATCCTATCCCAGACAACACTTAACCTGGAGTTGGGGAAGCGTTTGGCTCAACGGCATCGATATTGCCCTTGCACCTCCTTAATGGGTTTGCAGCCAAGTGATGCTCGGTTGGCTCTCCAGTATTCTGAAGAAAATGCAGGCTTGCAACAAGAACGTTTGTCTTTGAAACAACAGCGTTCAGTCCCTCAAAGCCGCTCACTTATCTTTACTGACGCTGCCAGCTGCCATTCGGAATGCAATACCGACTGTACAGGTTCGATTTCTTTTCACCCTTAACTCACTTTTAGCCATGACAACCACCTCTACCTCCCTTGACAATCCACCCGTGCTGGATTCCCGGCATACTTCTAGCCCATGTTTCACGAATCCCTTCTCTATTGTCCGGCAATGGGTGCTGGTTGCCTTCATGCTGTGCCTATTCGCCGTCTCGGTATTCGCGCAGGCATCACCTGACCGGGAATGGGACTATCGTTTTGGGGGTACCCTCAGAGAAGCATCGCCTATTTCAATAAAAACGGCTGATGGCGGTTATCTTCTGGCTGGTACTTCTGATTCAGGCAGTGGAGGGGACAAGACCGATGGCAGCCGGGGTGGCAGCGATTACTGGGTAGTGAAAATATCCGGCAACGGTACCAAGCAGTGGGACAAACGTTTTGGAGGGAGCAATAATGAATATCTCTCAGTTGTCATTGCTGCCAGTGATGGGGGTTACCTCCTCGGCGGTATTTCCAGTTCCGGTAGTGGTGGGGATAAGTCCAGTGCCAACATCGGTTCTGAAGACTTCTGGATTGTGAAGATTGATGCGAATGGTGCCAAACTATGGGACCGAACCTATGGCAGCAGCCGATCAGATTTGCTTACTTCCATCATCCCGACCAGTGACCTGGGCTACGTGCTTGGGGGCACTGCAGACAGGGGTACTGGTCGGCAATATGATTACTCCATCATCAAAATTACATCCAGCGGGCAGCAGCAGTGGACAACCTCTTTTGGAGGCAGCGACAGTGATGAACTTAAAGCCTTGGTGCCGGCCAGCGATGGCGGGTATCTGCTGGCTGGATTCTCCAGGTCTGATATGAGCAGCGATAAGAGTCAAAATAACCGGGGTAATGGGGATTATTGGGTAGTGAAAATCAATAGCAGCGGCACTAAGCAGTGGGACCGAAGTTTTGGAGGAGATCAGCTTGATTTTCTTACTTCGGTAGTCCGGACGGGGGATGGCGGCTATCTGCTGGCTGGTTATTCCTCCTCTGGAATGAGTGGAGATAAAAGTACATCCAATCTGGGTGCCAACGACTTCTGGCTGGTAAAAATAAACAGTTCAGGCAGCAAACAGTGGGATAAACGCTATGGCGGCAATCTCCCGGATGTGCTTATGAAGATAATCCAAACAACAGATGGCGGCTATCTGCTGGCTGGTTATTCCTCCTCCGGAATCGGTGGTGACAAAACAGAAGCCAGCCGGGGTGGATTCGATTACTGGATGGTGAAGATCAACGAGAGTGGCGCCAAACAGTGGGATAAAGGTTTTGGTGGAAGCGGATCAGACGTTGCCAGCTCGGTAACACAGGCCACGGATGGAGGCTATCTGCTGGCGGGTTATTCCGATTCCCCGGTAAGCGGCGAAAAGACACAAAGCAGCCGGGGCAACTTTGACTATTGGTTAATGAAAACCTATCCGCCGGATGCCAGCATCGTGTGGAACAAACGTTTTGGTGGTGATAGGGACGATGCATTGAGAGAGGCCCTTCAAACCACCGACGGAGGCTACCTGCTGGCTGGTCAATCCGAATCAGGTCTCAGCGGTGACCGCACGCAAGACAGCCGGGGCAATGCGGATTACTGGGTGGTAAAGATCAACAGCAGCGGTATTAAGCAATGGGACAAACGTTTTGGAGGCAGCGGATATGAATACCTGGAATCAGCTATCCAGACCACAGACGGGGGCTACCTGCTGGCTGGTTATTCTTACTCCGGTTTAGAGGTTAGCAGTGATAAGAGCGAAGCCAGCCGGGGCGACAGTGATTACTGGGTAGTGAAAATAAACAGCAGTGGCACCAAGCAATGGGATAAACGCTTTGGGGGCAGTGGCAGAGAGGTCCTTAACTCTGCTATTCAAACCACGGACGGGGGATATTTGCTGGCCGGTTCATCCAGTTCCGGGGTCAGTGGCGATAAGACGCAGGACAGTCGGGGAGGAAGTGACTATTGGTTGGTGAAAATCAGTAGCAGTGGAGCAAAGCAGTGGGACAAACGTTTTGGGGGCAGTGGCTTAGAAACTGCTTACGCCGTCCTTCAAAGTGCAGATGGCGGCTACTTGCTGGCCGGTTCATCCAGTTCCGGGATCAGTGGCGATAAGACGCAAGACAGCCGGGGAGGAAATGATTTCTGGGTAGTGAAAATCAATAGCAGTGGCACCAAGCAGTGGGACAAACGTTTTGGGGGCAGTGGTTCAGAACAGTTGTTCAGTGCACTTGCAACAGGTAATGGTGAATACCTATTGGCCGGTAGTTCTGCTTCCGGCATCGGTGGCGACAAGAGCCAGGCTAGTCAGGGCGGACAGGATTACTGGGTAGTGAGAATCAGCAACAATGGCACTAAGCAATGGGACAAACGTTTCGGGGGAAGTGGCGATGATCAGGCTACCTCAGTAGCTATTCTTAGAAATGGGGACTATGCGTTGGGCGGTATTTCAAACTCCGGGGTGAGCGGCAACCGGACTCGTCCCAGCCGGGGCGGGAAGGATTATTGGATGGTCAGATTCACGATACATCTGCCGGGAAATTTTATGAGCGTGAGCGACAAGCGATTTGGGGGTAGTGCAGATGATTACTTAAGAACAGTAGTACCTACCAATGATGGGGGTTACCTACTGGCTGGCTTATCTTTATCTGGAATTGGGGGAGATAAAAGCGAAACAAACCGGGGTATTGCCGATTACTGGGTGCTCAAGTCGGTGGCCGAACCCGGCCCAGTGGTAATGGAAAATACGGCCCGCATCCAGGAAAATGCCGACCTTATCTCCCAGGAAGATCCCTCGCTTTCCCTGCAAGCATCTCCCAATCCCTTTACCGAAGGTGTCACCCTGCGTTTTCGCCTTCAAGAAAGTCAGTCGGTTAGCTTGCAACTATATGACCTGCAGGGAGGAGTGGTTGCCACCCTCTACGAAGGCGAAGCCGTGGCAGAGGAGGAGTACGTTTTTCAACTGGTGGCCGCTCAATTGCCGACGGGTTTGTACGTAGCTCGACTAAAGACGAATAAGGGGGTAAGTCAGGTTAAGCTTTTGCTACAGCGATGAACTTCGGCAGTCTGATCGGATGGAATCAGTAATCGATCGGACCACTCAAACTTAAAAGCATGAAGCAATCGCACCATTCTCAAAATGGGGTGGTTAAATTAATTACACTTCTTGATTACTGTAGAGTACAATGTGGTTCCTGCTTCAGTAGCTAATTTGGGAGTAGTAGAATTAGAAGCAGAAATAACCACTTAGGTTTTAAAGTAGGAGTTGACATTGGTGAGAGCAAACACAGATCTGAATAGATGCACCTTAATCTAAACACTCGGTTACTCGAAATGGGATGATTTTTAACTTTGAAATATGATCTAAAACCTATTCATAACTTTTCATTTACCTACAAATTTACTATCATTAAGTATTTCATTGATCATCCACTTTGTATAGGGAAGAGTCTCTCTGCAAAGTATGATCTAATCACCTGATATGACTCCCTTGATGAAAGCACAAACTTACACTCTATCCCGCAGGAAATTTTTATCTACCCTCACCACGGCTGCCATTACCTCTCCTCTGCTTCTTGATTCTACGGCAAGTGTTGCCGCACAAAACAGAAAACTCAATCATGCCTGCATCGGCGTGGGAGGAATGGGTTGGCACGACCTACAACAATTCAAGCAGCATTCCAATGTGGAGATTGTAGCCATTTGTGATGTGGATGCTACCCACTTAAAAAAGGCGGCCGAGGTTCTTCCTAATGCACGTACCTATACGGATTGGCGTGAATTGCTTCAAAAAGAAGGAAAAAGAATTGACTCTGTAAACGTAACTGTACCGGATCATAATCACTTTGCCATCGCTTACCGGGCCATTGGAGAGGGAAAGCACGTGTATTGCCAAAAGCCTATGTGTCATGATGTGGCTGAAGTTCGAGCCCTGACTCAGGCAGCCGTCAAGGCCGGAGTGATTACTCAACTAGGAACACAGATTGCCTCAGGCAAGGGGGACCGAACCGCCGTTCAATGGATTAAAGGGGGAGCCATAGGGAAAGTCAAGCATGCCTATCTTTGCTCCAACCGTCCGGCTGCTATCGAGAACTATCGGCTGGTAGGACCTCGTCCGGCTGGGGGACAAACCCCACCTGCTCATCTGAACTGGGATCTATGGATTGGCACAGCTCCCATGCGCCCCTATAGCCCTGAGATTTATCATCCGGTCAAGTGGCGGGCATGGCAAGACTTTGGAACAGGATGGTCTGGCGATATTGGCTGTCATATATTTGATGCTGTCTGGAAAGGCCTTGGCTTGAAAGCACCTAAAACAGTGGTAGCCCAGGTGCAGCAAGCCTGGCAGGATTCCCCAGAACGCAGAGGGGATACCTGGCCGCAAGGAGACCATATCACTTGGGTGTTTCCAGGGAATGAACTTACAGAAGCCACCGAATTGACTCTGGAATGGTTTGATGGGGCGTTTTACCCGCCCCAACAGATACAAGAGCTCTTTTCAGGCAAAGAATACCCGGCCGAATCTGCCATGCTGATAGGCACAGAAGGAGCCCTGCTCATCCCACATGGAGGTATGCCGGTACTGTTACCGGAGAATAAATTCAAGGATTACAAACTTGCGGAGCTTTCAGAGCGCAATCATTATCATCACTTTGTAGAGGCCTGTTTGGGCGGGGAGAAAACCGAATCACACTTTGCCCAATCCGGACCGATGACAGAAGCTATTCTGTTAGGAACAGTGGCGCTCAGAGTACCGGGCAAAGTTTTAGAATGGGATAGTGATAAAATGAAATTTCCAAATGATGCCCAAGCTAATCAATACCTCAATCGTAGTTACCGCAAAGGATGGCAGGTAGGCAGATTTTAAATCAGATTATGTGCTAACCTGAATCAACCCCAATTTTAGAAAATGGCATTTATATAACTTCCAAAGAATGCCAAATTAAGCCCTGTAGGGCTCCCACTTTTTAAATAGACTCAAATTAGAAAATTCTGTAGCTTATTAATTATTAAAGTACAAAGTAAAGCCAAAGGGGTAGTTAATGAAAGCTATTTATTCTCTTAGGTATTTGTCCCCTTTTATCTGACTACATACGATAGTAAGTAGCTTATCCATCTTTGCAGTTCCTCTCTAGAAGGTTCACTAACCACACAGAATGTATCCTTATAAGGACATTTATTTAGGGATGTTGCCCAGCTTGGGATTGTTTAATGTTTTCAGATGATTTAACCATAGTTGCACCTACTGGTTTATTATTGGATAAAATACCCAATGTAGAAATTCCTACTAAAAGGGCTACAATGAGAAAAAACAATTTTCTTTTTACGTTGGGCTGAAGAGATTCCATTGTTTATTAAAGGTTAGATTTTTTTAAATTGAAGTTTTATAAGAGTAAGTAACTAGTCTAATATTTATTGGGTAGTGTTTGAATGGCAAATTTTGACTAACTCCAAAACGATAGCCATCCATATACCACGACTATCAACAAATTGTACGCGCTGGAAAAGCATAGGAGGAAAACTGATATAAGAAGAAATCAGAATGATACTCTTTTCTGCTTTTGCAATGAGTTGATTTATCGCATTCGCTATATCATGAGTAACTAAAAAGATAGTCATTTACTAAAAATAAATATATTACTATAGCGAAAGTAACATACTTACTTGTAGCAATATTTTAAAGTTAGCTTTAAAACTTACTTGTTAATTTTTTTACTATATACTGTAGATATACACTTAGATATGAGAGATTTACAGGAATAAGTGCGATTTAAGCTAATACAATACTGTAAGTACTCTTCTTCTACATCTTGTTAATTGGTCTTCCTGCAAAAAATGGACACTAAGTTAATAACTGACTGGCCATACTGGAGTTGGTAATCAGAGTATCAAGAAAGTGGCAAATTATTTAACTGCCTTTACTTTGGCTTCATGCAGAAGTTCGTGTTAGATGGAAAGCTTGTCTAACAATTCCTCAGCCTGTTGTAGGGTTTTTAATAGTACTTCTGCACCCGTTTAGCATAAAACAGCAGGAAAATATAAATGATAGGAAAGGAAAAAAGCCAGAAGTACTTATTTCCAGAAAGGTCATTGCCACAAAAAAAAATCAATAACGATGTTAACATTTGTTTGAGATGTCATTATTTTGCTTCATGAGGGCCTTTCATTGAAATTATTACACTCCTTTTGCATTTTTAACTATCTGTTCCCATGTTGGTAAGGCAACGCAATCCCAGGAGTAAGATTAAAACTTTACACCTCTTTTTGTTCTAGCCAGATTTCTGCTTGTTTACTATCAGTAAAAAAACGCTCATTTATTTTACCGAACATTGTATCATGTTTTTCAATTTTTGACTTGTCATGATCCACATGGGCTGCAGTCACACAAGTAATTCCACGTGTTATACTAATGCTCATCCTTTCAGCTTCTTCAAACAAACTTATATAACCTGTTTTCCAGCCATACCTGGCCAGAGTTTCCGGAATTAACCCCTGAACTTCTTATGCAGATCGAGATCAACAGCCTCAAATCCGTGGAGATTTACCAGAATTTTAAAGGGCTGATTGTCGGGTAAAAAACTTAAGTTCCTTTCTAAGGAGTTTATCCATTTAATAAGTTAATAAGAATCCGTGTGATCAATATCTCCGGATAGATTTGTTACAATTTGTTTTTTTGACGGATGCCATATGGTAGCCGTGAGTTTTGATTTAACCATTTTAGTAGACTGTAGTTTGTGAAGAAAACAAGCTTTGAAACTGCCATTATGCTATTTGGAATAATCATACTCTATAATGGCTATGTTTTTCCCAAAGCTGGTTTCCGGATCAAAATCAAGTGTAAAAGTTGTGGAATAAACAGATGCCTCATCGAACTTCTTGCGAATTTTCAGAGGAACTTTCCCATTTTCCGTGGAATACATTGCCTTTATTTGATATCGTCCCAATGGTATATCCACCAGATAGCCATAATCCTGGGTATAAGCAGCCCCTTCTTTTACAATTAGTGTTTTTCCGGTTGAACCATCAATTAATTTTCCTACTGGTACAAGCGTAAATTCTATATTTTCTGAGTCATAAATATAACTGCCTACAGCCGAATTAATACCAACGGTTGCTCCATAGTATCCCAGGCCATCTGCCTTTTCTCCAGTTAGTTTCAGTTGAAAATTCCTCACCCCGCCAGCATTGCTCATTACTTCATATTTCTCAGGATGAAGATCAATTGTATAGGATTTGCCATTTAGCTCTTTTACTAAAACAGCTGTTACATTATAAGTTCCAACAGTAGCAAGCTTGGCTTTATACTTTCCGGCATTATCTGTTATAGCAAGCGTATTAGAATTGTAAAACATGGTATTGTCAATCCTCACATTAGCACCCGAAATCGGATTGCCATTGGTATCAGTTATTATTCCAGTGGCATATCCCTCTTCATTTTCTATTGGCTTAGGATGCTGGTTTGCGTCATTGTCGTCTGCTTTACAGGAAAAAAACAGGGCGATAAATACATAAAGAAATGGTATTAAATTTTTATTGGATCTAAGGATCATGATGAGTTAGTTTAATTATTGTAAAGTAAAGAGATGATCAATTGTGGATTCTTGAGGTAGATCAAGAAATGAATGTGCTGAAAAAAAGCTTGATTATTGTTCTAGGGATATGAGCGATATTGATTTTAACTTCTTTCACCGGACGCTGCATTTTGAAATGATTCTATCAGAAACCCAGACAATAATATAAGTAAACCTGTTATGGCTATAGCTCCCCGGAGACTGATATAGGATAGCCACTCGCTTCTGAGCGTCTGCATATCCATGTAATTATTTGCAGGATAGTTGTTAATGATTTCGTTTAACGGAATCGACTTTGTAATAGCAAGCGTCATATCTCCCAGAATACAGGCAAAAGACAGCAGTACAGTAATAAAAACAACCGACCTTGGGTTTCTAAAAGTGAAAACCAGAAGCAGGACAGCAATTCCAATGGAAGAAAAGTAGAGAAAACGGAGAGGATCACCTATTACTGCATCTATTGATTTTCTTTGTTCTATAAATGAGGCAATGGATATATTATGCAGTGCTTTATTGATTCCGATAAGATAAAACATTCTTGATTCCGATAAGATAAAACATTCCCTGGGAGGCGATGAATAAATAAAGGAACAGATATACTGTTCGTAGCGTGTAAATCTTCATAATTTCTGTAGTTTTATTTGTGATGGAACAAAGTTGAAACTAAAGACAATGAAAATTCTTGATGTTGATCAATTTGCTAGTACAAGCTTTTTTTATATCAATTACCGGCCATTTTGTTTCGTATTCTGCTCACCGTTTCAGGCGTTATTCCTAAGTAGGACGCAATATATTTTAAAGATACCCGCTGAAGAATTCCCGGGTTAGTATCAATCAGATCCATGTATCGCTCTTCGGCTGTATTCAGCAGAAAAGAGATCTCCCTGTTTTCTTTTCGGATAGCAAAATGTACAAGTACAATTCTTATTAAATTGCTCCAGCAATGGTATCTGGCAAAAAGTCCTTCCAGTAAGGCGAATTCCAGTGTTACTAACTGGGTGTCTTCCATGGCAACCACGTTAAACCGGGCAGGTTTCCTCGCCTGAAAGCTTGCAACAGACCCGGTAAACGTATTTTCAAAGCAAAAATCTTTGGTGACCTCGATTCCATCAATCAAAAAATATAGCCGTGTAGAGCCGTGAGTAATAAAACCCATTTTGGTACACACTTCTCCACTCCTAAGAAAATGCTGATTCTTTTTTAAGGTTTTTACACCAAGGCATTTTTCCATGGCTGCCCACTCCTCCTCATTAAATTTTACTATAGCTGAGCAAAAAGATTTAAAGTTTTCAATCATTTCATATTTCTTTAAATGGGAGTTTTATTGCTTCAGGAAGCGCTGTAAATAGCAAATTACGACAACATTAATTCTTATTTCTTGATCTATCTCAAGAAATTCTATTTTGCCATTTTATTCCTTTGTGCAATATAACCATCCTCGCACAAAGAAAACGTCATTACTGGGAGCTTCAGGAATTTGATCGAGTTTTAAGTAACTAGACAACATACAAAAACTTCATCTAGTATAGGCATGTGAAGGGAGTCTCTTAAGCAAGGTTGTGAGCAAATGAGAAACTTGGTGGCAATTTCGCTAATCTGACAAAAGACTTTTTCAGCCTTGACAGTTTGTAATGATTTGAAAATTCTTGTACACTTCAATCCGGAACTTTCTGCAGACAATCTACCAAAAGAAATTATTGCTTTTAGAAATAATATTGAAACTATCGATGGAATAATAGACCCCACGCTTGAATAATTATTGTTATTTTAAGTTGATAATATAAATAACCGACAGATAATTGTCCTGCAAATCTAATTCGCTGTTTGAAGCAATGAATAAATAGTGTTAGTTTGAGCAATAGGGAGTATGCATAAGGTATATTTGAAGTCGAAAATCAAAATTATCACTTTATGCCATAGCCTAATTCTTTATAAGTAAGCCATTATTGGAGAAGAGAGCAAAAAGTGTAGTGAATTATTTAATTTCTAAAGGTATTTCTCAAAATCGGCTCTTTTTAAAGGGGTATGGCGAAAATAAGCCGATTGACACCAATAAAAGCGAGGCAGGTATAGCTAATAACCGTAGAGTGGAGTTTACAATAAGATAATTATATATAAAATAAACTGATTGGAAATGTCCCTTTCGAATCACTCTCATTTCTATCGTAAGCGTCCGGTGGCCTACATCTTACAGGGCAGCAAAGCTAATTCCGCTTTTTAACCCTACTCTGTTGAGGTTCCTTCCATGTAATGGCTTTTTATTATCGTAAGCACCTGATGGACCTGAAGAAGATACATCAGGCGGTTTCAACTATGGCGACTGGGTTGCCCCTTATGGAGATGAGGGTTCAGCTAAGATAATGGAAAAACTGATGCAACCGGCAGATTCTTTTGTTGGGCAGGAAAACATTCCAGATATGGGAGTTCTATTGGCCCAAGCATGCAGACAATTGGCCTGCTATCAATGAAGTCACCACATACGTCTTGTCTAATACCCTAAAAAAGTCAGATTGGAACAATCCTATTTTCTATACTAGCCTCTCAGATATCGAAAAGCTCAAAAAATCAAAGGGTTCGGATATCAAAGTTTGGGGCAGTGGCGAACTTGTTCAACTCTTGCTTCAAAATGATCTGGTGGACGAGTTCTGGCTGATGATTCACCCTTTGACGCTTGGCTAAGGAAAAAAGTTATTTGACAATGGCCCGATTCCGGCAGCATTTACATTAATTGAAAGTGCAATCACAGCAAGTGGAGTGATTATAGCCAACTACCGGAGAGCAGGAAAAGTCAAGACAGGTAGCATGGGATCTTAAGGAAAATAGACCATGCCTTCATGACGAGAAGCACGCACAGTTAACATGTATTGTCAATAGAGCAGCTTTACAATAAAGTTTCTACTATACTAATTAGCTAACAGATTACTATTGCCGCTACAGGACAAATATCTAATTCTTTAGTTGTCATTACATTATAAGATTACAATAAACCAACAAATAAAACTAATAAACAATGAGTGTTATAGAGAACAAACACCTGATGCAAGAGATATTTTCTGAGCTGTCTAGAGGCAATGACCAACCATTTATCGAAGCAATGGCGGAAGATATGCAATGGATCTGGATGGGTTCGGGTCAATGGTCTAAAGTATTTGATGGGAAGAAAGTGATTGTTGATCAACTTTGGAGTGCGGTAAGAACCACGTTAGTTCCACCCTACAAAGCAATTGCACACCGTTTTATTGCAGATGAGGATTACGTAGTAGTGGAAGCTAGCGGACAGAATACCACCCCTGATGGTAAAACATACAATAACAAGTATTGTTGGGTATGTCGTATTTGGGCGGGGAAAATACACGAGTTAAGAGAATATATGGATACCGATCTAGTGACCAAGACATTCAATCAAAAAACAGCATAAAATTAAGGTTTATATAAACCATCAAATAACAACAAACCGCTAATCCAATAGGCAGCCCCTATGTCAGGCTTATTGTTTTTCGTACAGAAGTTTAAGAAATTATTAAAATTAAGTCACTCAAAAGGGGAAGTTAAATTAACTCCTTGTTAATTATCCTTCAAAAAGCTTTATGATATAACAAGCATAAATAATTATTTTAAGAATGGATTATCTTTTGTAACACATTTACGTAGATTTATTTAACATAATCATTTTACTTAATGCCATCAGAAAAACAATTAATCATTAAATATTGGTCCAGAACCAATGCTTTCTACCAAGCTAAACTTGTTGAAAAAAATCAAGTAAGCACCCTCTCCCAAGAAGAAGCTAACAAACTGGTCAGTGCTACTGCCTGGACGGATGTTGCTAATAAGTCCATCTTTGTCAAATCCAGAGACATGATTGAAAGAACCTATGTGTTTACACCGCAATAATAACAGAGTCAGACTTAGTTATAATACATATAGGTAAGCTATATACCAACAAGAACTATTTACTTATCCTGTGAATATTATCAAGGTTGGAGGGAATGGGAGCGAATAAAACGACTCATCTCTGCCCCAATTTCCATCAGGTCGCTCACTTGCTCTTCTGTAAAATTATAAGGAACAGGCTTTGCAATCCCAAGTGTACCATACAACTCCCCATCCAGCAACATGGGAACAGCAATTGAACCCTCTACCTTGGTTTCTTTAGCGGCAGGTCGTGCCACTCCCGAATCATCCGTCTGCAGGTTACACATCTCTACAGGCTTGAGGCGTTGGGCGGCAATACCGGCCATTCCTTTTCCTATAGGAATCTCTGTCATTTTAGGAAGTAAAAAATTAGGTAATCCCTGTTGAGCCTGCAACTTTAATAGATTTGTTTCTGCATCCAGAATGTGAATGGTTCCGGTTGTGCAATCAAAGGCGGCAATAATATCGGAGAGGCATTGTTGCCAGTTAAACGGAGATTGAGTGAAGAGAGAAGTAATATGGGCGGTGATTGGAGAAGGCATTTTATAAAATTCTTTTTAATTTATGAATGTTCTATTTTATGTTAAGCAATAGGCTCTATTTTTCTCATTCCTACAGCTTAGTAAGTTAATGGTTGTTACTTTTGATAAAAGTAACAAAAGTAGATAAACCATCACAGCTTTCCTGTAGCAAAAGTTTTCCTGTAGTTATCCTGTACCTTGTCAGATATAATATAAGTGGACAAACATCCAATAGTATAAATATATAGTTTCATTAACTTCCCCTTTCTCGAAACTTCATATTTAGACAAGAAGGGAAAGAAAATTTTTGAAGTAAAATTAGGGTATACCAATTATCCCCTCTTGTACTTTTTTTAGAGGGGATTAAAATATATGCAACTTTGATAAGCTATATCAGGCCAAGACCCTCTAGTAGATGATGCAAGTACATCAACTAAGAGTAAATTAAAATATACTTTCCTCATCAATAGTTTCATCATTTATCATGGCTATGCATCCATTCAAGTATGGCCTGAGTAATCAGGTCTGGGCGGCTCCAGGGGATAAAATGGTTCATATCAAGTATCATCCACACCTGTGTAGGAGCATTTACAAGCATTTTTCTGGCAAATGTGGCATTGCCAGGAGGCACCAGCTTATCTTCTTCCCCTTGAATAACAGTTACCGGAACCTGGATTGTTGCCCACATCGGCAGCATGCTGGCGAGTTCCTTTTTTAAAGGTAAAATTTCCTGGTTGCTTACGTCAAGTTCTTTGGGAATAATGGCCCTGAACAAGAAAAATTTGCCCAAATGCCTGTACCATTCCCATCTTTCCAGTTCCGGGTCAATGGAAGGAGCCACCAGTATTAAGCCACCTACCAGATGGGGATAATCCATCGCCATGCGGCTGACTACCGGGCCTCCCAGAGAATGGCCCACCAACAGAGGTTGAGTGGTAGATCTGCTAGTTTGTAAAATAGGCATGAGTAAGGCCGCTTGCGCTTGCAGGGATTTTTCTACCTTGCCATACCCCGATTTTCCAAATCCAGGCCTGTCTACCGATACTATTCTTGCTGTTTTGTAAAGAGTGGTATCTTTAAAAAAGGAGATAAAAGCATCCCAGGAACCAGGTGAACCATGAACAAACACCACCATAGGCAGTGTATCAGCACCCATAGCTGCGTAATGTATGCGGTGGTTATTGAGCGTATATTCGTAAAAGGAAGGTTTAGCGGGTGCATCCTTAAAGTATTCTGCTACCTTCTTATCAGACATATGCAGGCTCATACACCTGGGCAACAGCGCCAGAAGCAGCAGGATACCGGTGCCTGAAAACCATTTGATGTAAGCAGGCTTAGGATGATGCATAGTGATGAATTGAATTTGTTAGGTTAGTTTACTAGGTGTATTAGTTCCAGCAGGGAGGAGCCAATCAGTATTAAGCCTACCACTTTGTTAACCAGGCTGCTTTGCAGCGAAAACTGCTTATGTATGCGCCGGCTTAACAGGGCAAAAGTCATTAAACCCAGTAGGGTTCCTAGGGAGATGCCTGTTACAAACCAGGCTATCTCTATTGCAGCGTCAACAGCAATCCATTGGGAAGCCGATAATACAGCCGTATATACCAGCCAGAAAGGAATAGCCATTACATTGAGGATACTAAGTACAATTCCTAAAGAAAAAGGCCCCAGGCTATATTGCACCACTTGTCCGGAAGGTTTTTTACGCAGGTAGCCAATGCCTGCTACCAGAAATAAGGCAATAGAAAAAAATCGAATTGGGTTTTTGTACATGGCAAAGTCCACCAGTGCCCCACTCATGCGTACAGCTATGTAGCTGTATCCCAGTTCTATGATGGCACAGGCCAAAGCAAAAAGCAAAGCTCCTTTGAGCCCTTTTTGCAGGGATATCTGCATAATGGTTAAGTTAAGGATACCTACTGGCAGGGAACCCAAAAAGCTCACCAGAGCACCGGCCATAAAATTAAGTATTAAATGGTTCATAATTGGAAAACTTGTTTCATGCTTCTTTCATCTGTTTGCGGTAGTTTCGGAGTTTGCTCACCGTTTGCCAGGCTTCCCGAGCACTCATATAGGCGATGCCCTTCTCATAATTAGCCTTGCTGATCTGATACAATACGTTCCAGTGATCAAACAGCACTTTGTATGCCTGAAGGAACGGAAACTTGGGGTCGTAAATATGCCCTGGTTCAGCACCTGCACCATTCAGTTCTAAGATTTTTATTCTTTTGCCTTGGTATAGTTCCTCCAGGCTCCGGCAGCGGATATCGTAGCGGCCATAATAAAAGCCAGGCACAGAACAGCTGATGTTGTCGAATACACTAACCAGGCTTTCGTTAATTAGATAATTTCCATCCACAAACTTGGTTCCGCGGCAATGGTTCCCAATATAGACCAAGGTGATTTTGTTGCCATCCGCCAACACTTCTTTCATCAACACCTGATACTTTTCTGCCAATACCTCATATTGGAGCCTTGCCCGCTGGTGATTGAGTATCAACTTCTGCAGTGAAGATTTTCCGTTTCCTGTAAGGGTGAGAAATTCTTTCACTACAACAGAAGAAATACGGCCTTTTGTCTGGGAAGGGAAGCGGTAGTAAAACACGCCTAGTTCAATCTCATAGGCTACATATTCCTGAATCAGAAAGGGTACCCGCATTTGCTGTATATAGACTTCCAGTTCCTGCCGGTTATGGATTTTTTCTACTTTCCAGCCCCGCTCCCCTACATCTGGTTTGGCGATCAGCGGAAAGGTGATGCCTGCGGCCTGTATTTTTTTTAGAATAGCATCTATATCCGCAGGTGTTTTTATGAAGAGCGTTTTAGGGATAAACTCTTCCGGCAAGCTCTTTAATATTCCGTATTTAGACTCGCCCAGCATACCACCTGATTCTATAGAGGGATTGGCCGCAGAAAAGAAAAAAAAGGACCGGGCTTTCACAGACAACCATAACCAGTAGAAGAAGATCGGGAAATATACTACTTCAAAGGGCCAGTATTCCCAGTTGATCAGCCTGGTCCAAAGGTTCAAATACTTTACAGAATTCATATTGGGCAATAAAATAGATTGTATATAAAAGAGGAGGCTGTTTCTCAGAAAATGCGGTAAGACTGCCTGGTTTCCCGCACCAGATCATGATAGGTCATTACCTGCTCTCCGGCATCATTGGCCCGGATAGACGTAATACTCACGGTTTGTATTTCGTTGCCGCGCTGCATACATAAGGCATTGTGGCTATCGTCTATGCCGGCAAAGCGGTGAAAGTGCATAATATCTGCCTCTGCCTGTTGGTCCTGCATAGCCAGAAACCGGGTAAACCACAGCTCCCGTTGCACACACACCGAGGGAGCATACAAAGTAGCCGAAGACCATATTTGCGGTTTTGCAGCATCTTTTGGCATCAGGTGAATATGTGTGCCATCCCACCGGATTTCTACCAACGAAAGCTTTTCCTGGGTTTGCAGTACAAGCAATGTGAAAGGCTCAATTCCTTCAAAATCGTAAGTAGAAATAAACCCAGTAGCTGAGGTGTAGTCAAAAAAATCCAGTAGCACCAGTCCACGGCTACGGCGGTAAGGAGGCCTGCTTACATGATTGGAGAAAGCCCCGTTGAGCAAACATAAACTTATTTTCCTGCTGCCCATGGCTATCCAGGTGCCGTTTGCCTGCGGGTCTTTGGGAAACACCACAATGCCCGAATCCAGGTGGTACCTGCGGGGTGGCTCTGACAGGGGCCTGGTAAGTTTTTCGTCGCGGTTAGAGGTTAAAATAAAGCCCTGCTTGCCTTCTGGAATAAAAGTTACTGTGCACATGTGGATTGCCGGTGTTGGATGGTGGAGGGAGCTACACCGAAGTTGTGCGGTATAGAATACTGGTCTGTTAAGGCACTTACTCCAATGCGGATCGTGGCTAGGTGATGAATGCAATGTTCCAGGTTATAAATCAACTCCCGGTAGAGTGTGGTTTGCACCAGCAAGGACCCTTCAGCCATATAAGCGGCTTTCAGGTACAGCAATTTATCTTCCTCTATTTCTTCTACATTCCTTATAATTTCTTGCAGGGTTTGTATAGCAAACAGGTTATCGGTTTCCAGTAAACGATTACGCTTGCGGGCATCGTAATCTACCTGTCCATTTTGCAGACCCTGAAACAGGCAGAGGTAAAATTCTGCAATATGGCGCACATGCCCGCTCAGAGAACCGCCCGATAATATGGGCAGCGGCTGTGCGTAAGTAAGAGAGTCGAGCTGCAAAAGCAAATCAATCAATTGATGAAGGGTACTTACGGTGTGTTGCTGTAAAGTTGAGGGCATTAGCGGGTTACATTTAATTGAATAAAAACTTGTACTTCGTTGTCCATCAGCCAGCTGGATTCGCGTACTTTATAATCCAGCCGGTTAAGGCTGAATTCTGCTTTAAAATCTCCGCCACAGGCATTTTCTACAAACCTAAAAGGTACCTGAATATTTTTTGTTGTTCCTTTAATGGTCAGATCAAAATAGGCAAGATAATCCTGTGAGCCCGTTTTCTCCATCCTCGTGGAACGCATGGTGATCCTGGGAAATTTGTCTACGTGTAAATATTGTTCTTTTCGAAGGTGCTTGTTTCGCAAAGCAATACCTGTTTCAATAGTGTTTGTCTCCACAGAGGCAACAATGGTACTTTGTGCCAGATTAGCCGGATCAAAATTTATATTGGCTTGCGTGCTAGCTAATGAGCCGTTTACCAGCAATCCGGCATGTTTTATTTTAAAAGTAACAGTCGAATGCTTCAACTTCCAGTTCACCCTTATGAAGGCAGTGAGCACCAACAGGATGGCTGCAATACTCAAATACCGGATATAGTTAGGGGAATATGTCAAAAGGCTTATTTTTTAAAAGGTGCATAGGTGAATCCAAGCATAAACATGCCAGCTTTGTTGCGGAAGCGGTCATTGGTATACGTCAGTTCCCGGCTGGTGGTATATTCGGCAAACAGGAAAGTATAACCTATCTTTATTCCCCAGGCAGGTTTTATCCAGTATCGCAGAAAAAACTCTGAATTCAGGCTTCCAATGTCGTTATCTGAAGAGAGCAGCAGGTTGAAAGAAGTAGGTCTGGCGCTTTGACGGGTGTTATGCAGCGAGGCTTCGTCACTCTGCAAGGCCATAAAGGTGCCGGTTTGTTCCTGGCCAATACTAAAGCCAATGGCATCAATATTAAACCCTACGTCCAGGTGGGGCAAAATACTATATTGCAGAAAGATAGCGGCATTCAGAAAGTTAATCTGGGAATTGGACAGAAAAAGAGTGTCGAAGTTTGCCGGGATGTCTTCAGTAAAGATAACCGTAGGTCCGGTTTTGCCGCTGGTAAGCCGGGCAGGAGCTGTTACAAAGTCTTGATTGTTGCCAAAGTAGGAAGTAAACCGCAGACCAAAGCCGGCTTTAAAACGCTTTTTCTGCCCCAGTCCATAGAGTTTTGCCCCGGATAATGCCACTGCCGCTTGTCCGCCTCTTGTAGACAAAGCCAGTTCCAGATGAGAGAAACACTGGTAGGCAACAAAGTCTTTTTGTGCATATACTGCAAGGGGCAGCTGGAAAATGAACAATATACAACTAACTATGTTTTTCATAAAGAGGTGGTTGTGGGAGGAACATACTGGGAAGCGTCGCAGGCCGGCTGTTTTAAGTTTTGAGCAGAAGTATTGAGGTGTTTTTGCTGGCTTATTTTATTGCTTTCCAGATATCTAGCTACAGGCTACTCGCTAAAAACGAATGGCTAAACTCTTAATTGATACATCAACCGGGCAATTGTTTATTTCAGCCGGGCACCCAATACAGGTATTTGTTTGCGACGGGTATACAGCACCGTTACACAACCAAGCAGCACAATAAGGCCCAGAGCAAATAGGTATCCGCCGTCGCCCATGACCTCAATGCCCAGTATAGTCAGGTGAGACATAATGGCTCCAGCCATCAGGCCAATACCCAGGATAGCGCCCAGCCAGGCTGTTGCAGGAATCAGAAGCAGAATGGATGTAAACATTTCTGCAATCCCGGTGCCGATGCGGCCTACTGCGCCCAGCCCTACCTTATCGAAAATATACACCGATTCTTCAGCGCCACTGAATTTAAAAAACAGTGTTTGCAGCAGAATAATGGCACAGAGTATTTGTAATGCCCAGGAAAGATACAGGGTTGTTTTTTTCATGATTTTGGGTGGTAGAGGGTGGAAGGATATGTATAGAAGCAGTATTTATTGAGGTGTTTCAAGCCTGGCAGAACCAAACAGAACGGCAAACTGCCGGCACCAGATAAGCACATAAGGGTATTCTCTGGTATCTACTGTGGCAGCTACCTCATAGCTGAAGGTGCCGGAGGTGGATTTTAATAAACCCAGGTTAAGGCTTTGTGTAAACCCTCTGTCTTTGGAAAGATATACATATAAAGAAGGTCCATAATCTGTTTTAAAGTTTTCCAGTACCAGGAGCTGGTCATTTTCACGGCGCAACATCTTTACGGTTCCGCTGGTAGCATGCACTTCCTGCTGAAACATACCGGTAAGCTGTAGAGTATCATTGCCCAGGTCCAGCATTTCCACTACAGGGGCGGGTTCATCTTGTTTACAAGCTGCCAGCATCAGTATTCCTGCCAGCAATAGAAATATATATTTTTTTCTCATGGCTATGGAGGATATGGTTTACTGGTAGAGTTTAGCCCAGCTGATATCGGCTTTTTTCTTCAGGTTTGCCTCATCTTTGTTCCATTTGGGCAAGGTATTGGTAAATAACTTATTATAAAATAAATACAGCTTGCCATCGAGTATTTTAAATGTTTCTGGGTCTATTTCCACTTTTTCTCCGGTTTCACCCATGGCATAGGCACACCAGCCGCCGTATTGGGGTTCATATCTGGCAGGTTCTTTTTTGAAAGATTCCAGGTTAGTCGGGCTGGCAAAGTAATAGGTCACATTCTGGTAAGTATAGGTATTGGATTTTTTGCCTTCCAGGGCTTTATTCTGCGTAAAATAGGCTACCGGATCATAGCCGCCAATGGCGAGGGTTTGCTCCAGGTTGTAATGTTTGAGTCTTCTTGATCCTTCATTCTGTGCCCAAGCCTGGTGAAATATACCTGCAACGGCGGTCAGGGTAGTAAGTAAAACGAGTAGATTTTTCATGGTTCTTTGCTTTGTTGATTCAAAGGTAAAGAACATTGAAGGCTGCCAATGTCGGGTAAACGACAGTTGGGGGAAAATTTATTTTGTTACCGCAGGTTATTTATATCGGGGATGGTGATTTTGCTGCGGGAGTAGACCAGCTTGTTTTCTTTCTCCAGCTGGTTAAGAATAGAAGTTACGGTTTGCCTGGTAGAGCCGGTAAGGCTGGCTAAGTCCTGATGGGTGAGGTAGTTTTTTACTACCCAGTGGTTATTTTCCAGTTTGCCATTGTCTTTGGCAAAGGTCTTTACATATTCTACTACGCGGGTGCGTACATCTTTAAAAATAAGGTTGGCATAACGGTTTTCGAGCATTTTGAGTTTATCGCCTACCTGTTTGGAGAATTTAATAGAAATCAGGGGATTCTGCTCCAGTACACGTTCAAAATCATCCAATGTAAAGGAACATATCACTACTTCATCTGAAAGGACTTTGGCGTATTCAGTTTCCTGGTGGGCGTGTTTATTGAGGGTAATCTCTCCGAAAATGTCTCCCTGGTGAATAATTTCTTTGGTTTGCTCGTTGCCAGCTTCATCCATGAGAGCGATTTTCAGGATGCCTTTTTTTAGTATATAAATGCGCCTGATGGGTTCGTGGGTGAAATAGATGACTTCATTTTTCAAGGCTTTTTTGAAACCAGTAATCACACAAAGTGTTTGAATATCGCTTTCCTTCATTTGTGAAAAGAGATTGTGGTTTTTCAGGTACCAGTATTTTACAGTTTCCATGATGAGGCAGTTTGATAGGAATAGCAAGGGGTCTGCTAAATTTACTAAAACTATACATAATTTGGTAATCCGCTATGCAGAACGTTGGCACTACATGAATGCAACGCTGAAGCCGTATTGACCTTTTTGCTTATACTTTTTATAACCTGGCCAGGGCAGGGTAATTATTGGCAAACAAACCTAAAATTTTAACTGGAGGAAAGTCTCACGGAAATCTCAACAAAATGTATTATTTGTATCGGTTACTGGTTAAAATTCGTGGCCTGTATTTCTTCAGGTTACCTTTAGGGCTGGTATACCGGCATCCGGAAAGTGAATCGTGTTTCACCGGAAGCTGTGTTTTCTACAGAAATAGGAAATGAATGCAAATCGAGTATTCTTTTCACAATTACCAGTCCTAGTCCCATACCGGAAGGAGGGCTTTTATCGGGGGTTGAGGTGGCATAGCGGCTGAATAGGTGAGGGATTTGTCCGGAAGGAATACCTGGACCTGTGTTGGTTACTGAGATATGCACCTGCGTTCCTATAACATCTACCTGTATAGAGATACTGCCCTTTTCAGGTGTGTATTTGATGGCATTGTCTATCAGGTTCTGCATGACCCTTTCTATCATCCCAATATCGGCACATACGAGTATAGCTGCCTGTAAACTGGTATAGCTCACAGAAAGGTGCTTGGGCTGGGCAAGTATCCGGTACTGCACGAATACTTCTCCCATCAGCTCGGCCACATTGAATACTTCCATATGCGGCTTACTCTCACTGGCTTCCAGTTTGGAAAGTTCAAAGAGTTCCTCTACCAGTTTCCGCAGTTTTTCGCTGCTCTGCAAAATAATGCCGGTATAGCGTTCCCGGTCAGCATTCGTCAGCGACTTACTTTTCATCATGATGGTTTCAGCATAGCCTTGTATGGCGGCAATGGGTGTCCGTAAATCGTGCGAAACATTAGCTATCAGTTCGCGCCGCAGGGCCTCTGCTGTTTTTAACACTTTCAGGTTTCCGGCCAGTGTATCGGCCATCTGGTTAAAGGTGCTGGCAAGCAAGGCAAATTCGTCCCTGGATACTATTTTTATTCTGGATTGCAAATCTCCTTTGTGGAACTTCTCTACAGTGCTGATAACTGCTTTCAGGTTGCGGGTAATCAGCCTAAAAGCATAAAGGCCGATGAGCAGGGTGGCGGCCAGGGTAATGGCCATAATCTGAGTGGCCAGGCCCAGGATATGCCTGTTAAGCAGCGTTTTCATAGTAGTATCGTATGCTTCTCCTGCCAGTACCACATAAATATAGCCCACCAGCTTTTCGCCTTTCTCTATGCTGGCTGCCGAGAATATTTTTTGCTTATCCCTGTTTCTCGGATCGTCACCTAGGATATAATCGTTACCTACAGCTGTAATAAATGCATGGATAGGCACCAGCGAAACGGCAGACAAATGTAGTTTTTTCTCGGGTGCATAATAGGAGAGGACCTTGCCTTCCGGATTTAGCAGATATACTTCAATACTTGGGTTCATGACCATGGCATTAAAAAACACTTTTTCTGCCTGGGCTTTACTCAGGGTATCATGGAGAAAAGGGGAGGAGAAACGGGCAATATGGGCGGCTACATTGCGGTTGAGCCGCTGATGAGAGGCCTCAAAATACCTTCTGGCGGATATTACCGTCATGTATACATAGGCAAAAGATAACAAGCTGAGCAAGAACAGGAAAATGTAGAATATCTTCCAGTACAAACTGTTTGTAAACCTGGCAGGAGGAGTATGCTGGTAGCTCATGGTTGAGGTGAAAAAGCATCTGTGAAGCGGTACCCTACTGCCCAGGATGTAAGAATATAGGCTGGTGCAGAAAGTAAGGGTTCTATTTTGCTTCGGAGCCTGTTGATGTGTGCAGTCACTGTATGCTCGTAGCCGTCAAACTCGTAACCCCACACCAACCGAAGAATGTCTTTGCGGGAATAGCTGTAGCCGGCATGAGAAGCCAGTAACCAGAGCAAGTCAAACTCTTTGGGTGTGAGTTCTACCACTTTGCCTTTTAACAGTACTTTCCGCTTATGGGGATCAATGTACACATCGCCCAGGGTAAAAGCTCCGGCAGGCACCTCTTGAAGAGAGAGAGTTTGGGATTCGCTGCGGCGGAAGATAGCTTTCACCCTGGCTATAAATTCGCGGATAGAGAAAGGCTTGGTCAGGTAATCATCTGCACCCAGTTCCAGACCCAGTACTTTGTCTATCTCCTCAGATTTGGCACTCAGCATCAGAATGGGTATACGTATATCATGGCTGCGTATCTGCTTACAAATATCAAAGCCATTCAGGTCGGGCAGCATAATATCCAATACAACCAGGTCATAGCTATCTTGAATCATTTTCTGCAAGCCTTCTTTACCGAGTTGTGCTATGGAAGGCTGGCAACCCAGGTCAGTAAGATGGATATACAGAAGTTCTACCAGATGTATATCATCTTCGATAATCAGTACTTTCTTCATGAACTGCTTAATGATTTACCGGTTTGGCCCTACTGTTACAAAGGTGAGAAGAAAAAAATAAGCTGTTTGTCGCCTACCCGACACTTGGTGACAATTTGCCAGGATACTTTTGGGTGTTATTAAATCAAATCACTATGAAAATCATTGCCAGTAGTTTATTTTTTATTTTGTTTATTGCCTTGTCCGCTTTTGCCCAGAAAGGGGAAGTATTCACCAATGCACAAGGAGCTATCAGAGGCTACGACCCGGTAGCTTATTTCAAAGAAGGCAAACCGGTAGAGGGTAAAAAAGAATTCACCCATACCTGGAAGGGTGCTGACTGGCATTTTTCCAGCCTGCAAAATAAGGAAGATTTTATAGCCAACCCGGAAAAATTTGCTCCGCAGTATGGCGGCTATTGTGCCTATGGTATGTCTAAAAGCTACAAAGCCCCCACCGACCCTGAGGCATGGACCATTGTAGCGGATAAGTTGTACCTAAACTACAACAAAGAGGTACAGCAAACCTGGAACAAAAGCCAAAAGGAATTTATCGAAAAGGCTGATAACAACTGGCCGGAAGTAGCTAAAAAAGATTAAGCAGTAAGACTATGGAAGTAACTTCCAAAAAAGTTTCCAGGCAAAAGAATAGAACCGTTTGTAAAAATTGTAACACTCCCTGCAAGGGTAATTACTGCTATCATTGCGGACAGGCTACCGCTACTAGGCAGCTGGAAGTAAAGCCATTGCTTTGGGAGGCTTTCTTTTCTGTAGTAGATGTAAATCAGGGATTTATATTCACCTTGAAATCCCTGTGTATCAAGCCTGGAGAAGCCATCCGGGAGTATATCGAGGGCCGCCGCATAAAGTATTATCCTCCCCATAAATATGTATTACTGATTGGTGCGGTCGCTGCTTTTTTTTCTACCCGTTACCACTTCTTCTCCGGACAGCCGACTTCAGGAATTTTGAGCATAGCGTCAGACTCACGGCTAGCTGGTTTCTGGCTTTATGCTGATACCTATACAACCCTTATTAATATTATAACCATACCAGTTTTTGCCATATTCTCCTGGTTGTTACGCAGAAAAGCCTACAACTATGCCGAAAATATTGTATTAAACACCTACATCACTTCCCAGCAATTGCTGCTGTTTGTCTCTATGGTGCCCCTATTTGAATGCTATTCCACTACACCCCGGTATGTGATTAACTTCTATGTTGTGGTTACGCTGTTGTATAATGTGTGGGTATACAAGCAGTTTTTCGGCTTCAAACGATGGACTGGTGTACTTTGTGCAGCATTCATGATGTTTTCTGCCTATATATGCCAGTTTCTGCTCAACCTGCTGTTTTTTGTTGTGGCAAAAAATCTAGATGTTTTATAAGTAGAATGCCAGCATCAAAAGACAATTTTAGGAAAATTAGGTTGCTATCAGTGAATGACTCGAGATATGAATGTGCATATCTATTCCTACGTGGGAACAAAATTATTCAGAAGCTGTTTGAGTTAGTTTCTTTAAGTTACAAATATGTCTTTTTGACTGCAACTTCTTTACTTTTCGGTTCATAGCCTCCGGCTATGCTCCTGCAAAGTGCCTTTTTTCGCTAGAAATCCATTATCAGAAGAAACATACTGGACAGCTCTCTTTGTTTTAACCTCGATATCGCGGGCGCTGCCCCGGGGTTATTCATTGGCAATTGTAGACAAGTTATCGAGAAAGCTTAACCAGTATGGATTACCTTTTCAATACTTATTAGCCGATGCAGGCTTTAGTTCTGGGGAGAATAGACCTGCTACGAGCGCTCATCGGCTCCATGCTTCATTGGAGGCATGCCACATCAAAGGCTTCATTCTTCTACATGGTAGTTACCATCCCAATTGACTACGCCATCGGGTCAATCAAGGGAAGGATTCACTTATGATATAGCGGAAAATGCCTATGTATGCTGCAACAAAAAGTTGCTCTATTACCATGGTATTAGAATGGATAAAGGCTTTGCTAACCATTACTATCATGCTCAAGTAAAAGACTGTAGTGTATGTCCGCTAAAAAAAGAATGTTGTGGTAAAAAAAGGCGACAAAGCTTAATGTTTAGCATTTACCGCCGCTATCATTGGACCTAATGCTCCGCATCATCGGTCCATTACGCATGCAGCAGCGGGTGGAAAGCAGGGAAGGCAAGAGAAGGAAAGGCCAAAGAATGGCTACCATAGAACCTGTTTTTGGCAGCGTACTCAATTACTTTGGCATGAGCAGAAGCAATGCAAAAGGTAAACAAGCCGCTCATAAAATGATGCTGAACCTGCTATGAATGTGCATCAGCTTCGGACGCCTTGTGCTTACAATTTGCAAAAACTGCTTATTCTTATACATCAACCAAAAATTAAAAGTCAAATACTTCCTCTTCAGCAACTGCCTGTCCTTTATTTTGCCCTCTTTTTCGTTGTGCAACACTCAGACCCATTTGTTTTAATCATAAGATTGCCTTTCACGTAAAGGATATACAACTCTTTTCTGAACCTGTCTGGAAAAACAGGGAGCCTGACAAGAATACCCTTTTGGCTATTAGTTGAGGCAGTTAGTGGAAGATTCAAAATTGGTAAATAAAGCTTGTTCTTCCAGTTGAAAGGCAATAATTTCTTCCATCAAAGCTGTCAGGGGTTGAACTTGAGTAATAGCTAAATATCTTTCTAAAGATGGAATTCTACTAGGAGCAACAAGTGTAGAAACCAAATTCACTTCTTTTGGCTGTATCATAGCTGTACGGTTAACTTCAATGCTATCTTTATTTTGTTTTATTTATTACAAGAAATGTACCAAAATGGCTTAACCCCTATTTTATCTTTTATAGAGGATGAGGCTATCTTAATTTAATCTTCTGTGTTAGTCTAAGTAAAATTCTAGACAGCAATTCAGTAGGTTAGCCTGCAGGTAGGCATCAGAAAAGAGCAGGATGGAAAGCAGAAACCGATCAGACTTTGTACTTAAGCTATTTAAGTTTCAAGTAAGGGGTAGTTCATTTAACAACTCCATTTTTGAAACTCTGAATTGTGATAATTTATCTTCTTGCCGGTATACCCAAAACTAGGGCTTGCCAGCCTTTGAACTAGTTTGAGTTATTTTTTTACAGCTCAATAGCCGTTTGTTTCGCTATGTCTTTCCCTTCCAACATGTCATTAATGGTCTGGTTGACTTCAAAGTCTGGTATTGTCCCTGTACCTATATTTTTTGAGCTGTCAACATGATAAACAGATTTTTGTAAGGGTACACTGATCGTGAAATTAAAAGGAGGCATGGTAGTTTCTGGTATTAATCCGCTGTGATTCCTCTGATAGCCTCCTCCGGTTTGATGTCCTATACATATGGCTTTTTTGTTAAAAGATAAAATGGCTGCCACATCCGCACACGAAGACATACAAAAGCCATTGATTAATACATATGTTTATAGGGTTTCCGCACCAAAGATAGAGAAAAAGGAAAGAGGGGCTAACTTTGTGCATGGAACTTAAAAAGATACTAAACAAAGTAGCTGATTTTCGGGTGCAAGGCCGCTGCTTACATCTATTAGCAGATATTTTAGGCTTAGTTTTATGTGGGGTAATAGCCGATTGTGATGACTTTGACGAGATAGCAGATTATGGCAAAGATAATACAGCGTTTCTGCAGCAAGAACTAGGATTAAGTTTTGTTAATGGTATACCTTCTGCTGACACTTTAAATCGGGTGATCAGACACCTGGATAGCCATAGTTTGGAGCAATGCTTCAAAGCGTGTGTAGCTGGCTTCTCCTTAGCAGGCAAGCAGGTATGTATAGATGGCAAAGAATTGAGAGGTACTATACCTGCAGGCAAAAAGCATGCTTTGGTTCGTATGGTCAATGTATGGGTAGAGGAACATAGCTTAAGCTTTGGACAAGTAGCCGTAGAAGCCAAGAGTAATGAGATTACAACTATTCCTGCTTTATTAGATACCCTTGATTGCAAAGGTAGTATCATTACTATAGATGCTATTGCTTGTCAGCAGGCAATTGTAGAAAAGATCAGGGATAAGCAAGCCCATTATGTGATTGCCCTAAAGGCTAATCAAGGTGTACTCTATGAGCAGGTAGCCCATTTTATGCAAATCAATAAGTCTGCTCTCGCTTTTAATCAGCAACTAGATAAAGCCCATGGCAGAGGAGAAGAACGTAGGGTATATATTGCTCAATGCATTGATTTGGTAGAGGAAAAGGAAAAATGGCAGGACTTACATACTTTAGTCATGGTAGAAAGAAAACGCATTATAGCAGGCAAAAAGCAAGAACAAACCCTGTTCTATATAAGCAGTTTAACAGATACAGACCCTGCCTTGTACAGCCGCTACATAAGAGGCCATTGGGCGATAGAGAATGGCTTGCATTGGCAACTAGATGTTACCTTTAGGGAAGATGAGGCTAAAGTCAGGAAAGATAAAGGACCCATCAATCTGCATCTGATTAGAAAGTGGTCTTTGCATCTGCTCAAAAAAGAGCCTTCTTGCGTGAGTGTCAAACGGAAAAGAAAAAAAGCTAACAGAGACACTAATTTCCTGTTAGCTATTCTTAAAACTTAATATTTAGTGCGGAAACCCTAATATGTTTACCTTTTTTACTCTGCTTTTAAAACTTTTACAGGTTCAATTTGCCCCGCTCGAATGGTTTGGGATAGGACAACCAGTAACCCAATGATGGCAACCAAACCAAAGCCTATGCTTATATTTATAAGACCCAAATCAAGATGACTGCCCATTTCTTCTCTTAATAAATTACCGCAAAACAAGCCCGCCGGAACACCAATAAGGCCGGCAAGCAGGAGAAGAATACCAAAATTTTGGGTAACTGTCCACACCAGTTTTAGATTGCTTGCACCCAATACTTTTCTTATGCCCAGTTCTTTGGTGCGTATTTCTACTGAGTAACTGGCTATGCCTAAAATGCCCAAAGCAGCGATTATCATAACAATCAGGGCAGAGCCTCCAAAGATTTCCATTTCTCCACTGATTTCTCCTGAATAACGATATTCTTTTAAGTTATAAAGATTTGCTGTTTTCTCAGGAAAATGGTCTTTCCATACCGATTGAATGGCCTTGGTCGCTTCCATTTCTGTATTTGGCTTTATTTTTATGGTCAAGGTGGTTATTTCATTTGGCAAATACCGATAGATTAAAGGGAGTTGTTGGCCAATAATCTCATTGGGTATGATGCCAATCACTTGTACAGAGGCAGAGTCAAGCAAGAGATTTTGCCCCACCAGGGTCTCCGATTTAGATTCCAATAATTTTGCGGCAGCTTCATTCACCAACACATATTGCTCCGTACTTTGGGGCATAGTTGAAGGAAAATTTTGCCCAGCTAGTAAGCTGATACCTTCCCTTTCGATTGTTCGTGGGTCAATACTCACGTAATTTATTTCCAGAGTTTTATCGTTTAGCGTTACAGAATCTTTACCCATTTTAATGGGTTCATAGTACCAGTTAGTAGCCAAAATCGTTTCCACCTGACTTAACCCACTTATTTCGTTTTGCAGGTTTTGATATTTTTCACCTTTTAAATCCAGTGTCAGCACATTGGATGGCACAGTTGATCTGATGATTGCATTGTTTTTTCTATCATAATCGGCTACTATGACAACCAATATCATCAGCATGATGGTCACAGAAAATTGAACGACAATCAAAGCTTTATAAACACCAACACCCCGGAACAGCTTTATATTCTTCATTTTACGCAAAACCTGTATAGGCTGAAACGCTGACAATAGCCATGAGGGAAATGCCCCTGCTACTACGCCTGTGATGACTGCGTAGGTTATCAAGCCTACTATTAAGGCTGTATCCCAGGAGAATGTCACATCATCCATATCGGGTATATAGTGGGCTAAAATAGTAACACATGGCACTGTAAACAACAAAGCAAACAGGGCAACAAGGGTCGATTCCATTAAAAATTGACCGATAACTTGTCCTCTTGTTGCGCCTATGGTTTTGCGGATACCTACTTCCTGCGCCCGGGAGAAAGCACGCGCCAATGCCAAACTGATATAATTGAAAGCAGCTAAAAGGGTTAAAGATAGAATGATGAATAGCTGCGTTTTTACATCTTCCCAACTAACGCCCGCATTGGGGTTATTTTTAAGATCAATTTTTCCAGGGGTAATGTCTTCTATGGGTTGTGCCAAAAACTGAAGATGGCTCTTATCCAGTTTGCGGTTATAGTTCTGGAGCGTTGCATTAAGTTGCTCTAAATTACCTTCTGATTTTAAACGGGCATAAATTGCCCAACTCTTGAAGTCTTCCCAATTTTGTGAAATATCACGGATTGCTCCTTTTTTTTCAAGCAGTTGGGTAGCATTAATAGATAACATTGCTTCAATAGGCAGATGTGTTTCTAAAGGCGGGTCCTGGATAATTCCCCCAACGGTATAATAGCCTAAATTTTCAAATTGAACCGTTTGCCCTAAAGCATTTGCGTTACCAAATATCTTTTCTGCTGTTTTTTGGGTTAAAAAAAGGATGGTGGGATTATTGGCAAGGCTTTGTGCTTTACCTGAGAGCAATTGAAAGCCAAAAACATCAAAAAAAGAAGGCTCTGAAAATTTTATGTCAATAGGTACATCACCTTTGTCGGTTTGCAGGTTATGTTTTCCTGCCAGACGTACTTTTACCGTTTTTTCAACAAAAGAGACGCTTTCCAGTTGAGCTGCCAACGGCAATGGAGTTGTTGCCCATTTGGTTTGTTCCCCCTCCTTTGTTTCCTGCGTGAGTATCCGCACGAGTTGATTTAATTTTGGATGAAAATGGTCTTTATCAAAAGTGGCTTTTAGGCCTGTAAAGAGAATAACACCAACTGCCATACTCAATGACAAGCTCAGTATATTGACTAATGAAAAAAGTTTGTTTTTCCAGAGTATCCGTATAGCGATTTTCAGATTGTTCTTTATCATGACTTAACGTGTTGATTTTTAATCAAAAATAGGCCAAATGTATCCACCCAGTGGAAGAGTCGCTGTACTTTTCGCACCATTCTAGCTTTTGTTTTGATAAAGGGCGCAAGTGGAAGGAGAAATTAAGAAATAAAATTGGCCAATACAATTCTTTCCCCTCTATCCCCTTCATTAAGTTTCAAGAAAGCGGGATTCATTCTTAACTATGAGCAAGAGATTAGTATCAAGAAAGGGAGCCATTTTAACTAACCATTTCTAATTACCAAGAATGTAATCCTTAGTAAACTTTTGTTTAAATTTTTTACATAGTTAAAAGCAGATCTTCTCTAGGTGTCCACTTTTCTGGGGGAAGACCACCTGGACTTCACCTAAAATAGTGGAAACTGGAAAATGAGCGGATTTAGTATCCAGTATCTAGATTCTTAAGTTTCAAATAACGAAGGAGTTAAAATAACTCTCCCCTTTTTAGTGCCATCAACGTTAAAATTGAGAAAAGGGGAATTTAATGGATACTATTATCTTTTTTCCATTCATACAGTTTCTCCAAAGGGGTAGTTAATTTAACCGCCTCTTTGGAGAAACTCATCAACATTGGAGGAGAAATTCACACCTGAATTTTCTACTTGGCTTCTGTCCGAAAAACAGGGGCCTGACATTGGGAGGAGATCAGTATTGGTCAATAGCCATTTTTGGTCATTTTAATATAAAGTACCTATGGCTATGGACCAATGACCATTTACCTATATATGATGCGATCGTTAATTTTTTCTCTATTCATGTGTGGACAAACTAATTTTTCGTAGTTTAACCAGATATTATTTCTTTTGCCTGCTGACAGGCAACATACTTAATCAACTTTTTTACAATTTTACAATTTATGGATGGTTCTGCTGGTAATCTCTTACAAATTTACAATCATCAAGTAGGTCTAAAATTTCAGTTATATAACAGCCTCTTTACTGCGCTACCCTTTCACCGGGTAGAAAAAACTGGCATCTTGCTTTCTTTGTTTTTATTGCACTGTGAAGAAGGATACAATAAAAGACAGAGCCCAGAGGATATTATCAATACCTTTATTCAACAGTATACCCCGTACCGCACAGAACAAGAACAAACAGATTTACTTTTCCGCTTTGTGCAATATGCTGAGCGGCAGGTAGTTTTGTTCGATGCCCTGGAAGATGCTGCTTTCCGAGATATACATGATATGAATGGTCCGGGAACTTTAAAAAATTTACAATCGCAGGTACCTAGTAGCAAAACCAGGCAAATATTGGAAAATAAGCTGAAAGAATTTTCAGTCCGGTTGGTATTAACGGCACATCCTACCCAGTTTTATCCTAGCGAAGTTCTAGGTATTATTAATGATTTATCTAAAGCTATTATCCATGACAGTACGGCACAGGTAAATAGTTATTTGCTGCAACTGGGTAAAACACCTTTCTTCAAAAAAGAAAAACCCACACCATATGATGAAGCAGTAAGCCTGATCTGGTATCTGGAGAATGTCTTTTACCAATCAGCCGGGCAAATATTGACTTCGCTGAAAAATCAATTCCCTTCCGATATATATGGCAAGCATGCCATCATTCGAATGGGTTTCTGGCCTGGAGGTGACCGGGATGGTAATCCTTTTGTAAAAACCGAAACTACCTTGAAAGTGGCAGATGCGCTACGGGGAGCTATTATCAGATCTTATTATGCAGATGTGCGGAAGCTGAAACGCCGGCTTACGTTTAAGGGAGTTGCCAATGTATTAGCCACATTGGAACAAAAGCTATTCAATAATTTATTTGTTCCTGGTCATAAAGCAGATCTTTCCAAAGATGAAATTATGAATATGCTGGAACAAATGCGCCAGACGTTGCAGGAAACCCATAATGGATTATTTGTAAACCTGGTAGAAAATCTGCAGCGAAAAGTAGAGTTATTTGGGCTGCATTTTGCCTCTCTGGATATAAGGCAGGATAGTTCGGTTCATGCACAAGCCATGGAAGCAATTGCCGAAAAAAGTTCTTTGCTACCAAAGAATTATAAAGATTTGTCAGAATCACAGAAAATAGCCGCTCTGCTGAAAGTAACTTCCCCTGCTGACCCGGCTATATTGGAAGATGAATTAATGCAGGATACCCTGGAATCTATGGCAGCTATAAAAAATATCCAGCAAACAAATGGAGAAGAAGGTTGCCACCGGTATATTATCAGCCATAGTACCAGCGCCCTGGATGTACTAGAAGTATATGGCCTATTCTTACTTAGCGGATGGAAGCCAGATGAATTAACCGTAGACATTGTGCCGCTGTTTGAAACCATTAATGATCTGCAGCATGCCGGAGAAGTAATGAAAAATCTCTATGAAAATCCGGCTTACCGGCAGCATCTTTCCCGCAGAAGAAATGTGCAGACCATCATGCTGGGATTTTCAGATGGCACCAAAGACGGTGGCTATTTAATGGCAAATTATAGTATTTATAAAACCAAAGAAACCCTAAGTGCTATTTCCCGGCAATACGATGTGGATGTAATCTTCTTTGATGGCAGGGGAGGCCCGCCGGCCAGAGGTGGTGGTAAAACACACCAGTTTTATGCATCTATGGGCAGCAATATTGCAAATAAAGAAATACAATTGACTATACAAGGCCAAACGATCAGTTCCAACTTTGGTACGGTAGATTCTGCCCAGTTTAATATAGAGCAGTTGCTCAACGCAGGTATTACGAATGCCCTCCATAAAACAGATACAACGCTTACCCAAGCAGAAGAGCAGCTTTTACAAGACCTAGCTTTTGAAAGTTATGAGGCGTATAATCAATTAAAGAACCGTCCGGATTTTCTGGATTACCTGAATTATGCCAGCCCATTACGTTATTATGCAGAAACCAATATTGGCAGCCGGCCAGCCAAACGTAAAGCCGGTAAGCTGAATTTGAATGATTTGCGGGCAGTACCCTATGTAGGTTCCTGGAGCCAGTTAAAACAAAATTTACCCGGCTACTATGGTGTAGGGATGGCGTTGGATAAAATGGATAAATCAGGTAGATGGGCAGATGTTGAGCAGTTGTATAAAAACTCTATTTTCTTCCGTACCTTATTAGGTAATTGTGAAATGGCCATGAGTAAATGCTTTTTCCCATTGACAGCTTTCTTATCCGATCATCCTAAGTATGGCAAAGTTTGGAATATGATTTTCGATGAGTTTGAATGCACCAAAAAGCATGTACTGCGTCTGACAGGCTCGGCCAAACTGATGGATGATAAGCCAGTAGAACAACTTTCTATCCAGATGCGTCAACGCATTGAGCTGCCATTGCTTACCATACAACAATTTGCGCTTACTAAAATTCGCAAAATGGAAGAGCAATCAGCAGAAACACCAAACAAGAAAAATTATGAAAACCTCGTAATTCGCTGCTCTTTCGGGATTATTAATGCAGAGAGAAATTCTGCCTAAGCATCTATATTAATTCTTTTCCAGCTTCAATAATAAATAAAACAGAGCAATAGCATCGTATCTATTGCTCTGTTTTTGCCTTAAGAAGGCAGTGTGAAGTTCCCACATAAAAATGGAGGGTACAAAGAGAGCAGATTTATTAATCAAATCACGCTTACTGTTTTCCTCTTCTTAAAGAATCTGTTTTTTTTATGAAGTAATTACAAACGGGCAATTATTATAGCTAATCCTTTGGTGTTACTTATAGAGATTTAGAATATAGCCCTTTTTAAGCTCATCATAAGGAGTAGTTACATTATTTACTTGTAGCAACTTTCAGAGAGAACCCTTGTCTACTATAGTATGTATGAATAGGTATCTAAGAAAAGATCCTTCACTTATGAAATCAGGTTCCATTAAGAATTCGTCTTGCGTAACTTAAGGAATCTATAAATAATAATGCCGATACCAAAAAGTAACAGAAAGGATTGTAGCAGAAGATCATCTGTTTGCTGCAATTGTATATTTTGATAAATAAGATAAATAAGATACCCGACTAAAGCTGCAGGGATTAATATATTGAGATATTTCATAAGATATTGAGACTACTAAGTACACTTGTAACATAACGAAGTAACAAAACAACTAGTTGAGTCATCAAACTCTATTCTTTCAAAATTCAGTTTCAACAGTAGGGAAGTTAATTTAACTACCCCTTTGTTTTAAATCTAAAGAAAGGGGCTAATCTTAATTTGAGTCATTTTTTTTCTCAGTTTCTGTCTGAAAAACAGGGGCTTGACAAACTTCTTTATTCCCATTATTTTTTATCTGCTTGAATTTAACAACCAGGCCTTTTCGATGGCCGGTGAATTAAATTATGCAATAGTGTATACAGTTTAAGAAAAGTTTACGTGGCTTTTTTAGGCCAGAATTGAAAATCCAGCGGCTTATAGTGTTTAAAGTCTACTGAGCTACAAGTGCTGAGTTGCTGATAAATCAATTCAGCTATTCGCCGGTTTGTTTGCCTGCGTAGGAAGGTATTCATAGAGTTGAGATAGGATTGGTCTTCTTGAAGGGCCACTCGGGCAATATTGACGGCACTCAAAGAGAGGTTCAAATGAAAATTCATCTTAGCCTCCTCTCGTGCTTGACATTGGGTCAATCCCGTGAACTGCTTAGCATCGCGAAAAACGAAATTAGAGTTGAAAACGCAGTTGATAGTATTGCACTACTTATTGTGGCTCTTGTTGGAGATCGGTTGAGGCTAGTAAGACATACTTGTTGGTTTTGGTATTGCGCACTAAAACCACTAACAGACTGCGGTGATACTTTTTAGAATATAGCCATTGTGCCTAGAGTTGCAGGTAAGCATATATAGTACCTTCTCCCATATGTGACCAACTTGCCAAGTCCTCAAAGTTGACTTTGCCGGCATATTTACGCCTCGCTCCTCGCTGTTTGGGTTGGCCGACACCTTGCCATAAACCATATGGATCTGCATCTGAGCGAAGCTTGGTGATCAGATGTTTGCCTTGCTGTCGAAGCGTAGAATATGGCGCTCCCAAATTCTGGACATGATCAGGAGAGCACCATACCTGTCCTTATAACATTCCACCAAGTTATTGAAACCTTTCCGGAGTTTGGCTACGTAATGCCCCGATTTCACTACGCCGGGTAGGCAAAGGTTGATGACCTTTGCCTATATCAAAATTTAATCGCTACTAAAATGAAACAGTCACAAACTCCCATCATCAGCTTCAGTCCGGTTATATTACCAGTTCCCGGCCGTCACGTAGACCTCCAAATGAAAGTTTCTGCTCCCGCGAGCGGAAATAACCTGCCCGTCATTCTTCTTTCCCACGGCCATGGCGCCTCCAACTTTCTCTCTTCCTACAGAGGTTATGGCCCACTTGTTGATTTTTTTGCTTCGTACGGGTTTGTCGTCATTCAACCGACACACCAAGATTCCAAAACACTGACACTTGACCCATCCATTCCCGAAGCTCCCCTGTTTTGGAATTCGCGGGCAACGGACATGAAATACATCCTGGATCATTTGGACCAGATTATTTCCACAGTACCTGGGTTAAGCGGAAGGGTCGATAAAACGAAGGTTGCTGCCATTGGCCATTCCATGGGAGGCCACACGGTAGCCATGCTAGCTGGCATGGAGGTAACTGACCCGGCAATAGGTAAAATCGTGAATGCCGCAGAACCAAGATTAAAGGCCCGGGTGCTCATTGGCGTGTCTGGTGGACCCGAAGGATTTAACGGAGCCGCCAGACAGCACTATCCTGTGTTGGCGGCCGGCAATTTCAGCACCATGACTTTGCCAGCACTCATTGTGAATGGGGACAAAGATAAAAACCTCATGTTCTCTGATGTGGACAACTGGCGTGCGGACGCATATTACCAAAGTCACGGTCCCAAGGACCTGCTCACAGTGTTTGGCGCTGAACACATTTTTGGCGGTATATCAGGCTATGATGCCCGCGAGACAAGTGATGAAAATCCGGAGAGGGTAACCTTTGTTTGCGAAAGCATTCTAGCGTATCTTCACAGTGCACTCAATCAGAAAGATGGTAGTTGGGAAGAAGCAAAGAAAGCGCTGAACGGGGTAGCAAGTGCAAAAGGTAGAATTGACAGCAAATTATAAACAGATACTATGAAGGACGAAATGTCTAACCACAGAATCAATTCTTTATCAAGGTTGCATAGGGTGCTGGACATACCGGCACCTATGCACCCCTTGGTAAGTTTGATAAACAATGCAGACGGCGCTATTCCGTTGGCAAAACTACCCAATCCGCATATTCTGAACTTCTACAAGATTTCTTATAAAATGAACTTCCAGGGGCAGTTCAAATACGGGCAGCATTACTACGATTTTGATGAAGGCGGAATGTTCTTTGTTTCGCCCAATCAAATCACCGGAGGTCACCCGCCACTCAGTGATCAATCTGGGTATACTTTACTTTTCCACCCGGATTTTTTATTGGGTTACGAACTCTCTAGGAAAATCAAAGACTATGGTTTTTTTTCCTATTCAATCCATGAAGCGTTGCACTTGTCTGAAAGCGAAAAAGCCACCATCATTTCAGTTTTTCAAAGTATTGAAGAAGAATTGAAAAGCAGAATTGATGCTTTCAGCCAGGACGTTGTTATTTCTCAGATTGAATTGCTGCTCAATTACGCCAACCGGTTTTATAGCCGGCAATTCATTACCCGTAAGGCGGTAAGCAGTACTTTATTACAAAGGGTAGAACAGGTTTTGCATGCCTACTTCAACTCAGAAGTCCTGCAAAAACAGGGTCTCCCAACTGTCCAGTATCTTGCCAGCGAGTTAAATGTCAGCGCCAATTATTTAAGTGATATGCTCAGGTCACTCACAGGGCAAAATGCACAAGGGCACATTCATCATCATCTGATCGAAAAAGCAAAGGAACGATTGTCTACAAGCCAGGCTTCGATCAGCGAAATAGCTTATGAGTTAGGATTCGAACATCCCCAATCCTTTAGTAAACTCTTCAAGCTCAAAACCAGTGTGTCGCCTGTGGATTTCAGGCGTTCTTTCAATTAATGCACAGCAACGTGCTCTAACATGATTACTGACATCAACAATGAGTTCACAATCTGATTACACCAGCCGAGCACAACGAATCACGGCTCGTTTTCCCTTGTTGACATTCTTGTCGATTCAGATCACCTTTTGGATTTTCGCGAACCTCCTTCTTGCGTTACTGATGTATTTCCATGCACAAGCCATTTCCATAACCTACCAGATAAAAGCAGTGGTCAGTTTCGTGCCCCTCTTGATGGTTTCCCTCCTCATGGTTATTTTTTATGGTCTGAGCCTTGGCTTAGCTGACTTTTACCTAAGAAAGGGGTTGTTTAGAAAGAAATCTTTTGCAAGCCTGCTGTTTATAAAAACCCTCATTTCATTTCTTATCCTGACGTTGATCGTGCTGCTGCTTCATTTTGTTTTTTATGATTTTTTCAACATTATATTTTCAAGTGCTGCCAGGATGCCTGTCGCTGCTGCCTGGAACTCTTTTTACCTAGCCTCAGCCATTTATTATTTTTTTATGACCCTGATGATCAGTTTCATCAACCAGATGAACCGCAGATACGGCCCGGGCGTGCTAGTTCCTTTGTTGCTTGGCCGGTACAGAACTCCAAGGGAAGAAGAGCGAATTTTCCTCTTCATGGACCTAAAATCATCTACTTCCATTGCTGAACAATTGGGGCACCTGCGGTACAGCGCATTCATCAGGGATGCATTCAGTGATATCAATGGGGACATCGCCCAATACAACGCACAGATCTACCAGTATGTGGGCGACGAAATCGTTCTTACCTGGCAAACAAGGGAAGGGCTAAGAAATTTTTGTTGCATCCGTTTTTTCTTTGCTTGTGAAAAACGGCTTCGTGCAAGGTCACCATATTATCAGCAACAGTACGGTTGGATACCAGAATTTAAAGCAGGAATTCACGCAGGCAAAGTCACCGCTGTGGAAATCGGAGAAATCAAACTCGAGGTCGCCTACCACGGGGACACGATCAACACAACAGCAAGAATCCAAAGTGTTTGTAATGACTATGGCAAAACGCTGCTGATATCTGAGCCCCTGCTGCAGAAACTGAACGTGCCCGAAGATGAATTTGAAACGGAAACATTGGGTGCCATCCAACTTAAGGGGAAAAAAGAAAATATCGCCATATGCTCGGTTCGAAAGACGATTTGACGAAAATCTATGTTCGTTAGGGCGGTAGGGGGGAAAATTACATACTGATTCCACCCATGCCCCGCTGCTGTCCCCGGGTTTGTTTGATATCCGGCTGCTTAACTGAAATCCCTGCTTCCTGCAGAATGCTCCGGATATTGGCCTGTCGTTTATCTTCGGCACCCGGTACCTGCTCAATGGCCTGTTTCAGCTCCTGGGGTTTTACGATTCCGTGGGTTACGGCCTGTAAAAGTTTACCGGCCAGGGCATTGCTTTCCTTCAAACCTGTTACTTTCTCATTTAAGGCCGATATTTTACCCTCTAGTACGCATTCCGTCTGCTGGGCTACCTTCCCCGCCTGCACAGCCTCATGAAGTGTTTTAAGGCGTTCTTTGGCCTTCCTCTCATTCTCCTGCACCTGGTCCCGCAGAACCGCAGTACCTGGTTAATCCGTTGCGTTTCCTGGATAGCAAACTGCGCCGGATACTGCTTGTAGCCGATTCCCAACTGCGCCTTCTCGGGCGCCTGCACCTCGATGCCCACCGGCTCGAATTTTAAATTCAAGCTCGGCTCTTGGCTGAACTGCTTTATCTCCCCGTAAAAATATTATAATTCCTGGTGCTGCGTCTTTGCTGCCTTCGATGTCCCGCTCCAGGCCCTGGGGCTTTACCTTCTCGGCAAAGCTGGTCTGCATATCCTGCAGCTTCTCCCGGCCGCCTAGAAAATCCCGGTGTCAGGCTCCCTATTTTTCGTACAGCTGTATGGAAGAAAAAATTAATGGATTAAGAGAACGTTTTGGAAGAATAAAAATAGGGTAAAAGAAAGAATCAGTGAGTAAACTTGAGGTGTCTAATCATCAAGTTTATGCAAGAAAAATTCTCTGCGCTCACTGACCCTGAATGGGAAGTTATCAAGGAAATAATTGATAACCAAAGAAAGATTAAACATGAAAAACGGGTGATAATCAATGCACTGCTTTGGCTGCTAACTACGGGCAGCCAATGGCGCAATATGGAAAGTAAGTACCCACCCTGGCAAACCATTTACTATCATTTCAGGCAGTGGAAAAAGCGGGGCATTATTGAAGAGTTGTTAGCTTTTTTAGCAGGCAGAGAAAGAAAAAAAGCAGGCAGACAAGCCCTGCCAAGCGTGTTGGCCATTGATAGCCAAAGTGTTAAGATTATACAATTTACCAGTCAGGATAAAGGCATAGATGGCAATAAAAAAGTGAATGGCAGAAAAAGACATCTGCCTGTGGACTGTTTAGGTATCCCCTGGGCGGTGCATATTACAGCTGCTAATATATCAGACACCACAGCAGGATATGAGTTAGCAGCTAAGTTGAAGGGCAAGTCCGCCCGCCTGCATACCCTGAAAGCAGATAATGGCTACACAGAGACTTTTGTGGAAGAAGTGAAAAAACAATATGGATGGAGTGTAGAAATTGTACAAAAGCCTGAAAGCGTGAAAGGCTTTGTCCCGGCAGGGGGCCGTTGGGTAGTGGAACGTAGCTACGGATGGCTCAATTTTAAGCGTAGGTTGAGCCGTGATTTTGAAAAAAGCACAGAAAGTTCGGAAGCCATGCTACAATTAGCCTTTATTGATACTCTGCTCAAAAGAAAAACCGAATAATATTTCAAAACATTCTCTAATCATTAATTAAGATTTACATAGTAGTATCAAGAAACCGGAAGTTCAATTAACCCCCTTTCTTGATACCCACTACTTCAAATGAATGAGAAGAAATCTGTCTCTTCATTCTATGTGTGACTGGATGAAAAGTTTTAGCTAATTTGCCCCCTAACTTTGATCATCCTACTTACCAGGCTTTGCTAGCCTTAGAGCAGATAACCCCATGTTTAATGAGTGAAATACTAAAAGATTGGTCGAAGATAAAGTTAGTGGTAACCGATATAGATGGTACCCTGGTCAATTCTGCGTATCAGTTAAGTAATGACTTTTATACTGTTTTTGATAAACTACGAGCAAGAGGTATCCTGTTTGCAGTAGCCAGTGGCAGGCAGTTTTTTAATCTAGCCAACCGTTTCGAGGCCATAAAAAAGGACTTGATCTTTATTGCTGAAAATGGAAGCTATGTAGTAGACCAGGGAGAAGAGATCTTGGTACAAGCTATAGAGCAATCGATCGCAAAAGAGTTGCTTGTGGAAGCCAGAACTATTGCTGATACCTATATTGTGCTATGTGGCAAGAAAAAAGCATATGTTGAAAATTCTCATCCCTATTTTATTTCGAAGGTAAAACTTTACTATGATGAGTTTGAACTAGTAGAAGATCTCATGCAGGTAGAAGATGATCAATTTCTAAAAATAGCCATCTGTGACTTAGCCGGAGCGGAAGCAAATAGTTACCGGCATTTTCAGCAAAAGAGAGACTTGCTGCAAGTAAAGGTATCAGGCAAGATATGGTTAGACTTATCCCACAAACTGGCTGATAAAGGAAGGGCTATTGCCCTGCTACAAAATAAGTATAGCATCTCGATTGAAGAAACCATGGCCTTTGGCGATTATTTAAATGATTTGGAGATGATGCAACGGGCCTATTTTAGTTATGCGATGGAAAATGCGCATCCTGACATAAAAAAGGCAGCCCGTTTTAGAGCAAAAAGTAATGATGAAAACGGAGTGCTAGAAGTATTGCAGCAGATGCTGATGACAATAAATTGATCTTTGCTATAGAAACTTGTTTTGCAATGGCAAGGTGAGTTAATTTTACTCCCCCTTTCTTGAAATTTGTTTGCTTGGGCAAGAGAAGAACCACATTCCTAACCATACTGATTGTTTATCAATGGATTTTTTCATATCAACAATCAATCAGACCAGACTCCATTTTTAAATAATTGATACCATTGCTCAATGCCTTCTTCGCTAATGAGGGCAACTTTTTTGAAAACCTCCCTGGCAAATTCTATGGGGGCAACCCCGTTGGCCGTAATGATATTGCGGTCGGTTACTGCCAGATCAGATACATAATTTCTGCTGCCTTTGTAGGCAGGTGCAAATTGCTTTAGATATGGCAAGGCATTACTGGTGTGCTTTATATCATCCAGGTAGCCTTTTTCTGCCATAAAAGTAGTGGCTCCACAAATAGCAGCGATGGTTTTGCCATTGACATGAATTTCTTCAAGCAAATGATCGATGCCTGTCGGTTTTTTTTCCTCCCATACTGTTCCACCAGGAAGAACAAGCATGGAAACCTCCTGACTATTGATTTGTTCGATTGATACATGCGGAGAGATTTTCAGGCCACCACCAGAAGTGATAGCCATTCCATCGACCGTGAATGTGTATACATTGGCTTTATCGCTTTTGTAAAGTTCAGGTGTCAGATAAGCAATCTCCCAGTCTGAAAACCCATCAAAAAGAAAGACATAGATGTTGTGTGCATACATTTTAGCAGTATTGATCATCTTTTGGTAAAAGTGAAAATTTAATTTCTTATCAGAATTGCAAGATTGGACAATATAAACATGTTCTCCTGCTTGTTGCATCTAACTTTTATAAGTTACTTAAACTTCCTCGAGATGCAGTTGTCAGACTCCCTGTTTTTGGAACCTTATGTAGAAGAAAATCTTGAAGATGGATCTCCTTCTAAATTTAGGACAGAATTAAAGTGCAAAAATCAGGCGGATTGATAAAGATTACCTAAGTAGTTTCAACAAAAGCGCTAGTTTTTGGGTTTTACTATTTATTTTTGCCCTTCAAACGTATCCCTTATTCACTGGTGCTTTTTTATTTAACACTTAAAGTTTTCATTCATGGACTTGTATAATCAAATATTTGAGAATAACAGCAAGTGGGTGGCTGAGAAAAAAGCCACTCAGGCTGATTTTTTTCAATATCTCTCTAGAGGACAATCTCCGGAAATTCTCTATATCGGCTGCAGTGATAGCCGGGTAACGGCAGAAGAAATAACCGGAACCGAGCCGGGTCAAATGTTTGTGCACCGAAACATTGCCAACCTTGTTCCTAACAATGATAACAGTTCCCTATCAGTGGTTGTCTATGCAGTAGAACATCTGCAGGTGAAACACATCGTTGTCTGTGGCCATTATTATTGCGGTGGAGTAAAGGCAGCGATGCAAAGTAAAGATCTTGGTGTACTTAATCCCTGGCTTCGTAATATTCGGGACGTTTACCGGTTGCATAAAAATGAACTGAATGCCATTTCCAATGAGGAGGAACGCTATAAGCGGCTGGTAGAGCTGAATGTGCAGGAACAATGTATAAATGTAATTAAAATGGCTGTCTTTCAAAAAGCCTATCTTAAGAATAAGTATCCGGAGATTCACGGTTGGGTGTTTGACATTTCTACAGGCAGACTCATTGATTTGAATATTGATTTCCCAACAATACTTTCTTCCATTCAGGAAATTTATGATCTGACCCAGGAGGTGTAGATTTCTTCATCCTTTGTTTGACATAAACAATTTTAGCATGGAATTCCCTCGTAAGAGTGGACACCAAGTTAATAGCTGTTCTAGATAGCAGCTAAACACATACGTAAATTTATAGAGAAGTAATGCAATTCGCCCTTTTTATATTACCGCTACTTTTGAAGATTCACGATTTTCAGCGAAAGGATTTTATCCTTAAAGACTCTACGAAAAACAGGAAGCCTGACAACCTTTAAGTCTTATGAGGGTTTTCTAGGCTCAACACATGTATCTGTTTATTTGATCTTAGGAAAGATAATCCGTTGCCCATCTGTAAACTCAAAATAATTATGGGTTACTCTTCCCTGATCATTTCTAATAAAAACTGTTTTTCCGAAGTATCCTTCTCCATAAAATGTTGAATCGTTGATAGGAATTAGCTCAGACTTGTCAGTACCTGCATTCAGATAAACCTTTCTATCAATTACAGTTATGGTATCGGCCGTTGATGGACCTGACTGGTAAAGCCCTGCATAGTCTTTAAACACATTAGGGTTGCTTTTCTGAGGTTTTATATACTGTAATGGCAGAGGTGCATACGTGACAAAAGCCATTTTCCACTCTTTCTCCTTCTTAACAAATACTTTTGTATAACGGCTATTAAAATAGATGGTGTCTGTATGGAAGACTTTAAAAGTTTGTTGCAGAGCAGTTACTATCACTGTATGATCATAAATGCGATATACTTTACTAGTAGTCTATAAACATTAAATAGTCGGGTATAGTTTTTTGAGTTTAACCCTGGCATCTTGATTGGTGAACTGCCAATTAGCTTTTACTGCTTTGTTATTTCTGCTCTCCTGCCAGGCGCTTAGCTGTTTTATTAACTCATCCTCTGTGGCAATGTGCCTGTCAAGGCAATCTCTTTGTAACACTGATAGCTCTATTTCTGCCATATTGAGCCAACTGCCATGAGCCGGGGTAAAGATAAACTCTATCCTGTCTAAATACGCTTTAGCTTTCTCAGGTTGATAAAGTTCATAAAAAGCACTTGGTTTGTGAGCCGACAAGTTATCCTCTACTAAAGTGATTTTCTCGCATGCTTTGTAAGTAGTATCCAACAACCGGCTTAGAATCTTTACCCAGGTGAAACGGTTGTGGTTTTGCTCCACAAAACAATATCGTTTACCGGCTAATGGCTCAAAGACCATATAGATATCACGCACTCCATGTCTTGTATAGATACTGTCCTGATACTGTTTTCCATCTTTGCCTATGAAGTGTTTGCTTTCAATAAGTTGTTTGGGTGATTCATCCAAAGTGACCAGCAGCTGCTTTTCATCATATGGCCTTTCATAGACTGAAATCACTTTTTCCATTTGATAAACAAACCCTGCATTTTGTTTAGGGGGGATCACCCACATGGGCCTCAGCCAAGGCTTAAGCTCATTTTTTTTAACAGGCTTGCCACACTCGTATGGGAAATGGAGTCAATCACCTTGAGTTCTACTAATCTGTCTGCCAGCAGTTGCAGTTTCCATTTTGCCTGTCCTTGAGGCGGCTCACTACAGACTAATGCCAGCAGATGCGCTTCTACCTTCCCATCTATCTTTTTGTCGCTTCTTAATTTTCTTGTTTTCTTATCAAACATGCCCATGCCCTGCTCACAAAAACACTTACGGATACGCTCCACACTTCTGGTAGATAATTTATAAGTTTCTGCCAACTCAGTCTCACTTTGCCTGCCTGTTGTTTCATCGCTGGCTAACAGCACATAGGCTTTTTGAATATCTTTGGCCTTTCGGCTGCCTTTATTTATCCAACTACTTAAGATCCTTCTTTCTTCAGCACTGAGGGTAATTCGATAAATGACCATGGCTTTTTTGATCAAATTACCTAATTTACCTGACATCTTATATTTTATGAACTACTAGTTGGTCGCTTACTACACTGTTTTGGTCATAAGCTTCTTCCTGAATATTTAAAATTTTATCTATCTCTGCTTGTATAGCTTTATTGTCAATAGAGCTATTGTCCTTGCAACCTACAAGAAAACTAAGAAGTATCATGCTTATAAATACCGGTTTAAATAATTGAAAGTTTACTCTGAGAAATTCCATATAACTTCAGATTTATTCACACAAATTTTGCAATCTTTAACATACTTAGAACATTTAAAGGAAAAATTAGTATGAAAGATAAAAATGGTGTAGAACTACAAGCACCTGAAGGTAAATTCAGGTTAGTGCAAGTTGATACCTTTGATGGAGAAAGCTGGGTATATGCCGATTATGATACTCTCTCAGAAGCCAAATATGAATGTGTAAGAAAAGGAGATACGATGCTGAAAGCTTATTTGTATGATGATCAGGGCAATTGTATTGATGAAGCTGGAAGCTATTAAAATAAAACGTCTCTCCAGCCTGAGTCAGCTACGAATAATATATAAAATTAGACTATCTTATTTGAGAAAGAGATTATACCTATACAAATGAGTATTGATGGAAGAAAAATATACTTCTGCTAGCGTTAAATTACAGCTTGTCTGCCACATGCATAGCTACGACTATAGACAGGAACGGCAATGGATAGGAATTATCATTCGCATTATAGATGGGGAAGGGATCTACAATCAATTTAAAAATAAACAGAATGATTTGTATGTAGAGTTGATGGATACAGCCAGGAAAGAGGTAAATGCCCTAGATCCTGAGTATATCTATGCAACCCCTCAAAAATGGGTCTTCAGTAAAAATGAGATATTTATTTCTGTCAAATTCTATCTTGAAGACAAAGGATAAGCCTTTTATCACCCTTATTTATCAACACAGTTCACCACTAGCCTTACATGATTCTAGATATTTTAGAGAGGAGTTATTTTGACTACCCATTTTAAGTAACCAATTGACTAGTAGGTAATTTTCATAAGCTTAAATAGCAGTAAACAATGGCTAATGAAGAATCTTAATCTTACTTTCGTGTACCAGTAGCTGTACAATAGTCAATGATGGAGGTCCCTTTAGTTTCTACATCAAAGGTTAAGGTCAATTCTGAGCCATTTAAGGCACCAATTCCTTGTAGGATAAAATTACCCGATTCCTGTTCAGCAATAGTGATACGCGTATTGCTTAATGTGGCATTCACCGTAATCCCTGCCCCATAGAAATTCTCAATAATTACCTGATCATTGCCCTGTGAAGAACGCCTGATATTGATTTCATAGGTGCGGCTACTGCCTTGGGTAATACTATTTTCTGTTAGATCGTAGCGGCCAGTAAAGTCATTGCGCGATACATCATCCTTTTTACAGGAAGAGTTAATCAACAGCACAATTAGAGTAAGCAGATTGAAATATCTTATTTGTTTCAAAGTAAATGATAAAGATTGCATCGTAAACAGAGTTGAAAGAAGAATGTATTCTTCAGCTTTTATTGATTGTACGTGCATTCAATGTTTTTGTTTGAAGAGTAAACCATATATACACACAAATGTATATTTAAAAATTTGATGAATCTGTTATCTATTTAATCATTAGTGGTTTAATTCCCCGAGGCTCTGCCTCGGAAACAAGGGTTCGGAGCTCTGTCCCGGGGTTCATACCATTGATTCAGGCCCTCCCAATATATTAGACACATTAGAAGTAAAGCCAAAGGGGGAAATGGATTTACTTCTAATTGCCTTTCATAATACGGCTCAAAAGCAATAACAAATATTTGTACATCTATTTTTCTGCTTAAACATTTATCTAGTCGATTACCTTGCAGGTATGCTTCCCTTAGTAGGCACGATCTGCTGGAAGAATCTGACTAAGCCCTCAAGTTGCCAAAGTGCCATGCACCGACTCTCTTTCCTGTTTAAGTTGATGGCTCTTGCCAACACACTTATCCCTTCAGAATGACCACTTGCTAACTACTAAGTGCCAATTGTGAAACAGTATTATCATGCTACGGCTTGCCTAACTACCTTCACTAAACAAATTCTAAAAGCCTTGACGAGAAGCGCGCCTCGGTAGGGCTTGGCTGAAGTTCAACCTACACCCATCCATTAAAAGAAGTAGACAATCCATACCTGGATTTCCATCCAAGGGAACCGCTAACGATCCTATATCAAAGCAAAAAAATCCAATGGGCTTCGTTTGAATTCTACTCATTTGCCTTTAGTTCAATCATCTTACTCATTTTCAAATAATTAAACATTTTATCTTATGGAACAAATAACCATCTCAGACAGCACACAACTTGTCGATCCTAAATTGCGTGCAATTGTAAAGCATGTCATGCTAAAATTGGAACTAGCTATTGAGAAAGTAGCCGCCAATCATCAAGATCCTACCAAGTATCCACTTGCAGCCGATCCTACTTCGTTTGAACAAATCATAGCAGCCCGCTTTCGAATACTTTCCGAGGAGAAGAAACAGATTGCCATGATAAAAATTATGAGACGGATTAAGGCATCTAAAGAAAAACGGGTAGCCCATTATGGAGATTTATCCGAAGTGGATCTAACAAAGGCAGAATCTATAGAGTCTCAGGCTAAGGCCATTCTTTTCCCACAACATCTTAAATTTTCCGCAGATCACCTCAAGGGCCTTACTAAAGTACATGGTGATGTCTTACTACCAACCTCTACTATTCTTGGTGGAGAAGCAAAAAGTAATGGAGAAGCAAAAATTAGTAATTTAGCTGCTACAGCACCCACCGACAATTTAGAATTCAGGATTCATACAGTTGTCTGTAGAGACAGAACCAGTGATGGAATTGCCGGGTTAGAAGCGAGTGATGAAATGAGACTTGGCGGAGCTTCAGCAGACGAAAACGGGGACACCAAAACAGTGAAGGACTTTTCAGTACAAACTTTTACCAGTGATGGTCAACAAAAAAACTATTCACCCCCTCTGCGCTTCACCTATTTTAATCTCAATGAAGGGACTGCTTTTCCAAAGACTTATTGGGTAACGCCAGTATTAGCCGAGCAGGACAAGGGAGACTTTTGGGAATATTTATATAATCTTACTAAAAGTGTTGAGAAGGAAATAACCGCTGCTTTGGCTGCAGCCGTGGGAATAGCCATTGGATCGAGTGGCGGACCAGTGGGAGCTATTATAGGGGCTGTGGTTGGCGCTGCTGTAGGTGCCGCTTTTACTCTGTTTAAAAACATAGTAGGCGATGAGATTTTTGGAGGACCTGCTCTTTCCTGTAGCATTCCCTCCCTTACTGCTCGCTGGAGTGGAAATACCTACAGTCCACAACATGTAGTGACTTATAATGGCTATGGCGGACAGTATCAGATGACCTATTCTTGGAACATGTATGCTTAGAGTATTTAATAGGTAATTGACAGCCTTATAGTATAATGTGCTTCTACCGAATTTAACTTTGATTAAATAGGTGTCATTAATTGTAAACTTCAAAATGGGCTGCAAAATATTGCGAGCCCATTTTCAATAGTATAAAATTAGTTTGAGCAGAGCGAGAGGTAGTAAAACCTGGAGTTAGCAAAAAAATGGACACTAAGTTAAGCGTGATTGTAGGATAGCCATATTAGGACTGACCTGGGCTTGTCCGGATATAGATTGACAAAAAATCAGTCATGTTAGAAGTCAAGAGGAGAGAAGAATAGTTACATACCTTAATTTCCCCCTTTTTTCATCACATACACTATCAAGAAAAGGTTGTTACATCGGCTGTATACTAGTTACATTTACTTCTCCTTTCTTGATACTGGACAAATGTGCAAAAGTAGAAAATATAGTCTTCAAAAGTTTTTATTGGAAATGTATTTACCCTTGCCCTACAATGCTTTCACTTACATAATCTGATTTTTGTTCAACTATTCTATTTAGAAGGTGCTTTCGACTACCTGTAGTAGAACAGCCAATGTAAACCCCTTTTATTATTGATTTTTATAATTTATTTAGAGACATCCCTAAAAATCTGTGGAACACTACCATATTGCGGTAAAACACCATTCCATTTCTGAATAAACTGCTGCTGGACTACTAATGGAGTAAGAGAAGCCTGTCTTTTCTCATTGGCATATGCTTCTGCATCGGCTTGTATACGTAGTGCTTCTGCATCGCCTCTTGCTTTGGCAACGTTAATTTGTGCTTGTGCTTGCTCTTTTTTGACCTCATTTTCTACTTGCATGGCTTTTTGTATGGCCATATTCTTTGCATTGATGGCATCACGTAAGCTTTGAGGAGGCGTAAGGGAGGAGGTTAACTGCTGGAGAATAAATCCTTCCGGCTCTAACTGCTTTGAAAGCAATTCTTTTACTTTGGCCTCAAATCTATCTCTGTTGCTCATCAGCGAATCTGCTGTATAATTATTGGTAGCGATCCGGTACGCTTCCAGGGTAGCTGTTTTTATGAATGCTTCTTCTAGTTCGGGTAATTGCTTGCGATACTGTTTAAAAATAGAAGGTACTTTCTCAGCCTTTACATAATAGTTGATGGATGGAGCAACAGTAAATTCAGAAGCGTCCCTGGAATTTACTACAAATGGCTGGTACTCTTTATGCTGAGTATAAGTAGGAAATTCAAAAATAGATTCTGTGAAAGGATTATAAAATACAGTACCTGTTACCTGTACTACCTCATCTACACCTTTATCATCACCAAACTGCTTTACCTTTACACCCACATGTCCTGCATCTATTCTTTCAAATCCACAAGAAGAAAGATAACCACAGACTATTACTGATAAGAAAGCACTATAAAGTTTTTTCATTGTTGAGGTTAATTAAATATTTATACTATTAATGCCATTCAACTCAGAAAGTAACTTAGTGGAATGACATTACTTATTTTGCTATTTTAATCAGAGGTAGAGAGAAGAGAAACGTTTGCTTTCCCATCAAGGATTTTAAAGTTTATAGTATCAATAATGAATGATTATCAATTACCCTCGCTTGTCAACCTATTGGAGAGGAGATAGTATTTTCTGTGCAGTATAAGAAGGTGTTTGGAAATAAGTTAAGGTATTTTTGATAAAATGATATTGATAAAAGCTAATTCTATAAAACAGACAGCAGAAGCAGGAGTTCTTTCATAATCTTTAGCTAATCTTCGATAATGATTCAGCCAGGCATGGAGCCGATGCACACTCGTAGCAGGTCCAGATCTTTCCACTTGCCACCTTCCCTTTTGAGGAATAAATCCTTGCTTGGAAGGAGGCTTTTGTGAGATGTCTACTTTCCACCCATAATAATAAGCATAAGAGACAAACTCACCTTTATAAGCTGCATCGGCACAGATCAAACTTAGCCGTCTACAGCTTTTGAGTTGTGGTAATAATTCAAAGCCTGCTACGGCATCAGACTCATTAGCAGCTCCTACATAAACAGCCCAGGGAAGTCCTAAGTTATCAACCGCCAAATGCCGTTTCCTACCATCTATTTTCTTATTACCATCTACACCTACCTGCTCAGAAAAGCAACCACACTGTTTAACACTTTGGCTATCAATAGCCACTCTGGAAGGCTCTGCTTGTCGTCCCTGTCTTTCTCGTTCCTTTTTCACTAACATCGCCCGCACTTGTTGCCAGACCCCATTATCTTGCCACTTATAAAAATAATAAGCTACCGTTTGCCATACAGGATAATGGGTCTGAGACAAATTCCGCCACTGACTTCCGGTTCTGGTCAGCCACAGGCAGGCATCCACTACACGCTTTAAACAAACTTTTCTCTTTCGTCCATCATCTACTATGTTTTTAATAACTTGCCATTGACTATCAGTCAGATTTTCATGTAATTCATACATGGAGTAACTTTTTGTTTCGCAAACTCAAGTTACCGGCTGATAGTCTTTTTCCAAAATCCTAAAAAACCTCTCTTCTATTTCCAAACACCTTCTAATGGATTAGAATTAAGTGCGGAATAGCAAAAGCAGTTATTTTCCCTCTTCAAGCGATTACATTCCCATGTACAAGGCTCTGGGTAGGCCTCTACCTGGTCAAAAAATGCTTCATCAAGCTGGATAGAGAACCCAAGTGGAAAGCACCTTTGGAAAAGGATGTATTTTTCGGGTTTACCTACCAAAAGTATCCAGGTGAGGATATAGGGAGCCAAATGCAAACCTAACCCCCTTTTTTAACGCCTTATGGTGTCATACCCCATTTTTCGGTCAGGCAGTAAGAAGAAAAACCATCACAATTGGGAGTAATTCAAAATGTGAGGTTAATTTAACCACCCTTTCTTGAAACTACTCAATAGGAAGGAGGTATCTCTGCTTGAATCCATTGATGCCATATATAATAATTCTCCCTTTGACCTTCTATTTACTTATAAAAGTAGCCTGCAAAAGGTAAATCATTCAACTTTATAAGGAGGAAGCCTAATTTTTGCAGGCTACCAATCAGGCCAGGTTCACATACTGGATACTTGCACCCCTTGGATAATAATGGTACCTTTCCTTCAAATGTACCTTCCATGCCGGGCACAAACTAAATTCGACCCTCCTGCCTCCTTTGATCACCATACTATACTCGGCCGGATGAGTGTGAACCTTTAGTACAGAAGCATAAAGGGAAGAAATAATGATGAATAAGTCTATATTTAAGGATGTATTTGATACTTACAAAGCATTTGACAATTTAACTGTTGCAAACAGTGGTGCTTTTCAGGATCAATTTCCCACCAGTGTCTGGCAAATACTCAATCATTTAATTGCCTGGCAAGCTTATCAAATAGGCTGTTTGCAAGGTGCTATTCCAGAAAAGCACCTTAGTGAAGTAGATACTTGGGTTAGCGAAATAGTCCCACCCAGTGAAGCCATCTTACAAGAAGGGGTGGAGAAGTTTAAAAAGCAATTGCAGGACATAGAAAGGGTAGTAGATTTGCTATCAGCTTCAGATGAAGATGTAACAGATAAGTTAAAAATCATTCAAGAACTAGCCATGCATCTTTCTTTTCACTTAGGTGAAGTAGTGCTGATGAGAAGAATGCAAGGGAGTTATCCGATGCCTCATCAAATGAAAGCGTTTTTACAATCATAAAAGCTATGACCGATTCACTAGCGTATATGGCTGAGCAGGATTGGAAAAGGATTAGAAATCAGCCAATTTATTCTCCCCTTATAATTAACTCCCGATTGTAAATTCAAATCTGCTCTCTTGTTTACTTTCAGCTTTTAAAGGGTAAGTCAGCTTTGACCTTTTCAGCATTAAAACTTGAACTTTTCAACAAACTACGCCTGGCAAGGCCAATGCATCTTTGTACTATAAATTTTATAGATATGAAAAAGACAGTTTTTGTTACAGGCGCTTCGGCAGGAATTGGCAAAGCAACCGCAATTTATTTAGCACAAAACGGCTACCAGATGTATGGGGCTGCACGCAGATCGGAAAAAATGCAAGACCTGAAAGCCTACGGCATCCAACCCATTGCCTTGGAAATTACAAAAGAAGAAAGTGTGAAGGAGGCTAAAAACCAAATTTTCAAACAGGCAGGAAGCATTGAAATTTTAGTTAACAAGGCAGGCTTTGGTTTGGAAGGTTCCATTGAAGACATACCTATGGAAGAGGCATGTTATCAACTCGAAGTAAATGTATGTGGTGCCATGCGTTTAGCACAACTGGTACTGCCCAAAATGCGGGAAAATACATACGTTAAGATTGTTAACATTTCCTCTGTTGGGGGTAAAATTGCTTTTCCACTAAGGGGTGGTATCATGCCAGCAAGTTTGCCCTGGAGGCCTTGAGCGATAGTATGCGAAATGAAGTCAGGGAATTCGGTATCGATGTGATCGTTGGGAGCTACTCAATCCGAATGGGGCAATGTTGCAACCGATATTCTCCTGAAAGTATCGGGACATACCGCTTATAAAGAACTGGCCACTAAAACACACCATGTATTTACCCGTCTATCTAAGGATGTTGTGGAGCCAATCGTGATAGCTAACCTTGTCAGGAAAGGAATAGAAGCAAAAAGCCTAAAAACAAGATATACCACTTCACAAATGGCCTCTTCACTTTTGTTATTTTTGAGAAGGATTCTATCCGACAAGCAAATCGATAAATTGATCATGAGTCAAATAAACGCATAAGTGAACCTGCTACATTGAAGTGGACATTAAGTTAAGCGAAAAATTGTAACCTAATCGTATGCCCCAAGGAAGAAGAAAATTTGATAAAGAGTTTAAGCTCATGACCGTAGAGTTAAGCAAGAGCCGTACAGATTATGGCCAGCTAGCCAGAGAATTAGATATAAGTCCGGATTTAATTTATCGCTGGCGTAAAGAATATCTGGACAAGAAAGAAGGCGGTTTTCCTGGTCATGGCAAGCCCAAACTTACCGCACAAGAAGCAGAAATAGCCTTACTTAAAAAGCAATTACGGGTAGCAGAACTTGAACGCGATATGGAGCCGATGCTCACAACGTAGGCAGGTCCAAAAAAGGCCGTAAGCATCTTCTCCAGGAACGATGGGAAATCTTCCGCTTCATAAAGGACCATAAAATCTTATTTCCCATTGAGATGATGTGCAATGTACTGAAAGTGAGCAAAAGCGAATTCTATGCCTATCTTAAAAACAAACCTTCTATGCGAGATATTGAAAATGAGCAATTTAGTAAAAAGATCACAGAGATATATGTAGATAGTAAGTGTACATATGGCAGCCCTAGGATCAGGTAGCAATTAAAAATTAATTCTTTTTCTGTATCAAGACCAAGAGTGGCTCGTCTAATGAAAAAAGCTCACTTGCGAACAAAACAGACAAGAAGATTTAAAGTGACAACAGATTCAATACATAACTACATGGTAAGTGATAACCTGTTAGATCGCAACTTCTCAGCCGCAGCTACAGGATAGGCCTGGGTATCAGATATCACCTATATAAAAACTATGACAGGCAGGCTTTATTTGACTATAATAATGGACCTGGCAGATAGAAAGGTTGTAGGCTGGGCCTTAAGCACTACAATGCAAACAAGGGTTACTACAGTAGCAGCCTTGCATATGGCCTTGAAAAATAGGCCTGTTGTACACCCATTAATCTTTCACTCAGACCGTGGCGTACAGTATGGTTCTGAAGAATTTAGAGGTCAGCTAAAGCTAGTTCCTGTTATCAGTCAAAGCATGAGTCGAAAAGGTACTGTTGGGATACGCAGTAGCAGAAAGTTTCTTTAAAACTTTAAAGACAGAGTGTGTTTACAGTTCAAGTTTTGCTAATCAGCAAGAAGCCAGAGTGGTTATCTTTGAATATCTGGAAGTGTTTTACAATCGAAAAAGGCTACATTCTGCTTTAGGATACAGGAGCACTGCTCAAATGGAAAAATTATTAAATCAACATCAAAACACAGCTTAATTTATTGTCCACTATTTTGTTGCAAGTCCAGGGAATAATTTTTAACATAAACATATGTTCTAAAACATAATCATAGCTTTTCATTTAATTACAAATTTACTATCATTAAGCGCTTAACTTATCATCCACTTTTTCGAGAAAAGTCCAGTAAGTTTTTTTGTTTAAAGGGATCAGGTGTTGAAAAGGCAATATACCGGACTACTCGCTTTTGTGATATCTGCGCTATAAAGGTTAAATAATTGCCTAATAAGTTTACCCAAGAAATGATTGAAGAAAAAAGCAAACCAATCCTAAACGCATATTATATGAACGTATCCCTGACTATATTGATGGTATTTCTCCTTCTACTTGCTGCACCAGTTAAAGGCCAACATCATTCCACGAAAGAAAGCACTAAGGAGGAGCCTTTGAGTTTCTCCCCAGTACTCTCACAAATGCTCAGTGACCCCCAGCTGAAAGAGTTCAAAGTTGAATCCTCCATCCTGACACTAGCGCCAGGGGCAACAGATACCATTGCGCATCGCCATGATTGTGAAATATTCGGCTATATATTAGAAGGGGAGGTATTGATTGGGCTAGACAAAAAAGAGCCCGTCGCCTTTGGAGAAGGAAAAATGTTCTATGAGAAACGCAACGTGTTACACTCGCTGACTAAAAATACCAATGCATCTAAGGCTGCTAAGGTGCTACTTGTATTTATTATTAAAAATGGGAGAAATAGTTACATTAAGGAATCTTCAAAGTAGTGTTACCCCAAAGGGAAATTAAATAAACTCTCAATTTGCGTCACTGATATTATTGTTTTACTATAGTTAATTCTATGGCTTCTGCTTCCTACATTTGTATTACTTGTGGAACTCAATTTAGCCCCTCTCTGACTCCACCAAACTCTTGTCCTATTTGTGAAGATGAACGTCAATATCTGCCGGTAGGCGGACAGCAATGGACAAGCCTGCAAAAACTAAGAAATAGCCATAAGAATTGCTTTCTCAAAAAGGAGGAAGACCTATATGGCATAGGAACTGTACCTGAATTTGGCATCGGACAAAGGGCTTTACTAGTGCGTACCCCTTCAGGGAATCTGCTTTGGGATTGTATCAGTTTGCTAGATGAGGCAACTCTAGATATTATTGCAGGTTTGGGTGGACTAGCAGCCATCGCTATTTCACATCCCCATTACTACACAACCATGGTAGAATGGAGTCAGGCTTTTGGTAATATTCCTATTTATTTACATGAAGATGATCGTTCCTATGTCATGCGTGCGGATAAGTGTATTGAGTATTGGCAAGGAGAAACTTTACAAATACTGACAGAACTCACCTTGATACGCTGTGGTGGACACTTTCAGGGAGGGGTTGTTTTGCATTGGCCTGCTGGTGCTGCCGGGAAAGGGGTATTATTGACAGGGGATATCATCCAGGTAGTTGCCGATCGTAAGCATGTCAGCTTTATGTATAGTTATCCTAATCTGATTCCTTTGTCTGCTTCTAAGGTAAAGAAGATTGTTAGTGCCGTTGAGCCTTTTACCTATGATCGTATCTATGGTGCCTGGTGGAGGCGCAGCACCATAGAAAAAAATGCTAAAACTGCTCTACAAAGGTCAGCAGAGCGTTATTTACAGTACATTAAAGATTAAAACTATCACTCTCTTACTTGCCATTAAGTTTTACTTATGAGTACAGAGGATGTTTATCTGGGGTAAAATAAGTCCATGTCTAATTTGTAGATCAGACAAAGTAGGGGTAGATTTAGCTTATGGACGAGATCTTGGAAATACCTGTAGATTATAAAGGGGAACACTTATGTTTTAAGGCTAAAATATTATCATATAGCTACAGTTATAAAATCGTAGTAGATGTTTCCGGAAGGCAGATGATGTATGAAGCAGATGAAGAAGGGAAATATAGAGCTGTAGCAGAATTAGAGGCTTTACAAAAAGGAGAAAAAATAGATATTGGCTTGCTTGAAGCTATTGCTCTCGTCCTGGATGATCAAGTTATGAAATGAATGCAGTTAAGTTAATTCCCCTTTCAGTTAACTCTAATCTTCAGATTTAGCTTATCTAATAGTGCGTAGCTTACCATCCGGTTAAAAGTACCAGGGCCAAAGCGTGGTAAAACAGCAAAAAGAAACATTCTTATTTTTAGCCTGTATTAGTTCTGAAGGATATGAACAAAATTGGTAACAACTTTCATAAGTTGCTTACCTTAATCTCCTTTCTAGCGTGGTAATCTAGTAAATTCCTAAAAGGAAGAAGCCGGCACAAGGATACAAAGAAAATAAATCTATCTTCCAAAATCTGCAAGCCTATGTGTGCCTACTATCTTGTAAGTGTATAATCTTTGTGAAGAATACAATTGAATTGCAGCTCATCTTTATAATTTCTTTATACTCCCATTAACTTCTTTATAATTTCTTTATAATCTTATCAGCATCTTTGTAAGACAAATAAATCAACATAGGTGGCTAATTTGTTTATAACTGAGTTGAGTAAAAAAAGGCAATACCTGATCAGTTTTTTGCTTGTTTGCTTTGTAGGGGGGCTGAGCTTTACTTTATCGGACCTGATTGGGTATCGGGTAGTGGCTTTGCTACTGATGATGAGCGTTTCTTTACTTGCCATGTTCTTCGATATTACGGCTGTCCTGCTTGCTGCCCTGCTAAGTGCTTTTATCTGGGACTTTTTTTTCATTCCTCCCAGATTTACTTTTTCAATCGGTCAGACAGAAGATAGGCTCATGCTCTTAATGTACTTTGTCATTTCCTTATTAAATGCTGTTTTAACTTTTAAGATCAGGCAAGTACAAAAACAGGCAAGATTAAAAGAGGAAAAAGAAAAAAGCCTGCAATTATACGATACACTCATTACTTCTCTTTCCCATCAACTAAAAACTCCTATTGCCACCATTATTGGTGCCTCTGACAACCTCCTGTCAAGGGAGGTTAATATTTCTGACAATAATAAAGAGTTGTTAGTAGAGGAAATATCTCTGGCTGCTTTACGGCTTAATCAACAGGTAAGCAACTTACTGAGTATTTCAAGAATCCAATCAGGATTTGTAAGGCCGCACAAAGATTGGTGTGATATCCATGAACTTGTTTACAACATGCTCAAAAAGATAGACATTGGGCTCTCATCATTCGATCAAGGTTTCGATACCTGCTACGCTTCCTTTATTCAAGATAGATTATGCCATGATGGAACATGTACTGTTGAATTTAGTTGAGAATGCCGTTAAATATACTCCGGTTAACTCCCAAATCACTATTGAAGCAAGCTGCCAGGATGATCTGTTATTGCTTGTGGTCAGTGATACTGGCAATGGATTTCCCCTTTCTACCATTGATAAGGTGTTTGATAAATTTTACAGACTGGAAGGAACCACCAGTAGTGGGACAGGCTTAGGCCTTTCTATCGTCAAAGGTTTTGTGGAAGCACATGATGGGAAAGTGGGTTTAACAAATAAGCAGGAGGGAGGAGCGAAATTTACTATTGAAATACCTGCAGAGACTTCTTACTTAAATGCCTTGAAGAATGAGTAAGCCACAGATCTTAGTAATTGATGATGAAGGACAAATAAGGAAGTTGCTTGAAATTACCTTGGAATCGAGTGGATATACGGTAATGGAAGCAGCCACAGGTAAAGCAGGCTTAATCGCCGCTGCTACTCATCCACCTGACCTGATCTTATTAGACTTAGGCTTACCCGATGAAAGTGGCCATCAGGTACTTGTTAAATTAAGAGAATGGTATTCCAAAGCTATTATTCTTTCAGTTCAAGATGGGGAGAAAAATATCATACAGGCCCTAGATAATGGAGCAAATGATTACTTGACTAAGCCTTTCAGAACAGGAGAGCTATTGGCAAGAATACGCTCCTCTCTAAGAACTTCTTCCTCCATTGAATTTACTCCTCTTCTTGAGGTAAATGGGTTAAGCATTGATTTTATTGCAAGAAATGTAAAAAAGAACCAACAGCTGGTAAAGCTTACGGCGACCGAGTATACCCTGCTTGCCTTATTTGCCAAAAATGAAGGCAAAGTACTCACCCATCACTATTTATTAAAAGAAGTATGGGGACCTGGTTATATACATGAAACCCAATACTTAAGGGTATTTATTGCGCAACTGCGAAAGAAAATTGAAGATAATCCTAATCAACCCACCTATATATTAACAGAATCAGGAGTCGGATACCGCTTCCTTGCAAAAGAGTAATTACACCACATACTATTTAATCATATGAACCCGGATCACACGCATTCGAACAGGATAACTGTTGCCTCACTTTTAGTCACTTTGGGAATCATCTATGGAGACATTGGCACAAGCCCGCTATACGTGCTGAAAGCGATTGTAGGGGAGAAAACTATTGAAGAAAGCTTAGTGTTTGGAGGCATTTCCTGCATTTTCTGGACACTGGTATTTCAAACAAGCTTTAAATATATTGTCCTCACCCTGCAGGCAGATAATCATGGAGAAGGAGGAATATTTTCATTATATGCCTTAGTAAGAAGATATGGTAAGAAACTAGTAATCCCCACTATATTAGGAGCAACTACCTTGCTTGCTGATGGTATTATTACCCCACCCATTTCCGTAGCTTCTGCAGTGGAAGGTTTACAAATACTTATCCCCGATTTGCCTACTGTACCGATCGTTATTGTTATTCTTTCGTTGCTTTTTTTCTTCCAACGATTTGGCACTCAAAAAGTGGGCAGTGCCTTTGGCCCAATCATGGTGATCTGGTTTACTATGTTATTTACCTTAGGTATTTCACAGATCATCCAATTCCCAACTGTACTCAACGCATTAAATCCCTATTATGGGTATCAACTACTTACGCAGTATCCGCATGGGTTCTGGTTATTAGGGGCTGTTTTCCTATGCACAACCGGTGCAGAAGCCTTGTATTCCGACCTGGGGCATTGCGGCCGCAAGAATATCCGCGTTTCCTGGATTTTTGTAAAACTATGCCTGGTAGTCAATTATTTAGGACAGGGTGCATGGTTGATCAGGCAGGATTCTTCACTTTTAGAAGGCAGAAACCCGTTTTATGAGATGATGCCCCCTGGTTTTTACTGCCAGGAATAGTGATTGCAACGGCTGCCACCATTATCGCTTCTCAAGCCCTGATCAGCGGTTCGTTTACCCTGATCAGTGAAGCCATGAGTTTGAATTTCTGGCCAAGAGTCACTACTAGGCAGCCAACGGAACTTAAAGGGCAGATTTATATCCCTAGTGTAAACACCATTCTATGGATAGGCTGTATCGGGATGATTCTCTATTTTGAGACTTCGACACATATGTGGATATTCCGGTGATGTTGACCCCCTTTGGCGATACTGACACACCAAAAAGGAAGTGGTTCAAAGAACCCGATGGTCTGACAATGTTAGTGTTTTTTTCTTAAACTTTCACCTTTCAACTCTATTCGGTAAGAGGTATGCAGCAGCCGGTCGAGGATGGCATCGGCAATAGTTGCTTCCCCAATTACTTCATACCAGCTGCTGACCGGTAGTTGAGAAGCAATAATGGTAGAGGCACGGGCATGGCGGTCTTCGATCATCTCCATCAGGTCTAATCGCTGTCCTGCTTCTAAAGGGGTTAAGCCAAAGTCATCCAAAATCAGTAAGCGGGTTTTGGATAGCTTCTCAAAGAACTTGATTAAGCTGCCATCTACCCGGGCCATCTTTGTTTTCAGCAGCAGTTTAGCTACATTAAAATAAGCTACTGAATATCCCTGTGCACAGGCCTGGTGTCCTAAAGCAGAAGCTAAAAAACTTTTGCCTGCTCCAGTAGCACCGCTAATCAGGATGGACTCCCCTTTGATTAAGTACTCTCCTGTGGCCAGCCCGTTGAGCAGGGATTTATCTAAGCCACGTGCGCTACCCGGCTGCAATTCTTCTATAGAAGCCTGGTAGCGGAAAAAAGCATTGCGCTGCAAGCGGCGGAACTTTCGTTCCTTTCGCTCATTTTCTTCTGCCTGCAGCAGTAGTTCGAGTCCCTCGCTCAAGGAGAGTTCATGGCATTTTCTTGTCTCTAGCAGTGCCTGCCAGCTGCGACTCATTCCGTGGAGTTGCAACTGACTGAGTTGGGATTGGATTTGCATCATCTGTTTTGTTAGTTAGGAGTAGATTAGTTGAGGGTGGATAAAAATTGGGTATAATACTCTTTGCCCCGGATGTTAGTATGTTCCGGCAAGGACCGTTCTATAATCTGCTCCTGGTCATGCACCATGTTGTTTTCCAGTAGGTTGCGCATAAAGCGGTAGGTGTAATTGCCATGTTCAATAGCAATCAAACATGCTTTGCGGAAGCTATCTGCATCACTTCTGCTTGCCAGGCGCAACAAGCCATCACAGGTGCGGTATAGCTGCTCAGGATAGCGTTTCTGCTGGAAGAGTCCTTCCAAAAGCTTGTAGAACTCTTCTGATTTACTTTGGGCTTTTTTCAGGTAGTATTCCGGGCTACGTTCCAGGTAGTGCCGATGGTGGGAACACAGGTGTTCTTTGATAGTGGTATAGCTGCCCATGCGGTAATCTCTCACATGCAAAGCTATTTGCTCGCCTTTGCTGTAGATATGCACCATCGAGCGGGTGTAGATCACTTTTACCTGCAAGCCAATGTAAGTGTAGGGTACACTGTAGTAATGTTTATCCTGAGCCAGGTAGATGTGGTTGTTCTGGGCCACTTTCAACTCCCGGTAATACTTGAGTTCAAAACTATAGTCTGGCAGTGGCCCAAGTAGGTGTTTTTCATCGGCTAAGAATTTTTCTTGTCTGCAGTAGGGCTTCTTTTGCATCCTGGTTTGATTATGTTCACGGATTTTCTCCTTGATGGCTTTATTGAGGGAGGAAAGATCAAAGAACTGTTGATGGCGCAGTTTAGCATAGACCCTGTTATAGATCAGCTTTACCCCGTTTTCTACCAAGGCCTTGTCCTGTGGTTTACGCACTCTGGCCGGAATCACCACTGCCCCATAATGATTAGCAAAATCTTCCATGGCACGATTAACATCCGGTTCATAGGGACTGGCTTTCACAATGGCAGACTTTAAGTTATCCGGTACCAGCACCTTTGGCACACCACCGATCTCTTCTAAACAGCACCGGAGGGCATACAGGAAGTCTTCTATATTTTGACTGGGAACAGCCATGGCAAAGCTGTAGTCAGAATAAGGCAGACAAGCCGCAAACACTTGACAATAGATCACTTCGCCGGTGTCTTTGTCAATGTAGGAAAGCTTTTTTCCGGCAAAATCGATAAATAGTTTTTCAGCCGCTTTGTGAGTTAGGACCATGGTAGGTTTACGGGCCAATAACTGCTGAGAGAGGTGGAAACAGAACTGGGAGTAGCCGTAGCCTTGGGCATACTCTTTTTTATACTCTTCCCACAGCAATCTTCTGTTGACACCTACCTGCTTGAGTTCTGAGGCAAAGTAGTCGAGCTTTTCTTTGAAGTGGTCAAAGCGGGTGTCTTTGTAGGCAGGATTACCGGCATGGTATTTTGCTTCCAGCAGCGGATCGGCTAGGGACAGCAGTTGCTCCACGCTTAATGGCAGCAGGGCTGTTTTGGCAAGATACGCCTTGACCGTATTCTTGCTCAGGGAAAGACTGCGGGCAATGAACTTAATGCCTTTACCTTGCTGATGCAGCAGCAGTAGTTGTTTGATCTGACTCATAGGTTTTGGTTTTCCAGCCATCGGTGCTCTGTTTGGTAAGTGATCACCAAAGAACCAAATCCTGTAGTCTTTTACGAGCAGAAGGGGGTCAGCATCGTCCGGAATCTTTCCTGCAAGGGCTGGTAGAGTCCGGAATTAGTAGCTATAGCTGCTCAAAAGTGGGGTCAATATCTGCCGGAATGACATAATCTGCAGCTTTTTAGCTACTTACTTGCCGGAATCCGGGGCTTCAAAAGGGGTCAGCATGCTCCGGATTCTCCACATATGGAAGCAGCCTATGGATTTTCCATAACGATAGCCATGATGATGACTACTGTTCTGTTGAGTTATTTTTTACGCTACAAAAAGAAATGGAACCTCTACCTGGTGATGGGAATATTGCTGCTTTTTGGCCTTATAGAATCCTCCTTTTTCGTTACGAATGTAGTCAAGATTAAAGAGCGGTGGATGTTTCTGTTCTTTGAGTTACTGATTTTTTTAGTGATGTATGTGTGGTACAATGCCCGTAAAATAAACAACCGGTTTGTAAAGTTTGTAGAGATAGGAAAATATACAGCCTTGCTGGGTGAATTGAGCCGGGATGAGGGGGTTCCTAAATTCGCTACCCATCTGATCTACCTTTCTAAAGCCAATCAACGCGTGCACATTGAAGAGAAAATTATCAAATCGATCTTCTCTAAAAAACCAAAAAGGGCAGAGGTATATTGGTTTTTGCATATCAACCGCACAGATAGCCCCTACAGCTTAAGTTATCAGGTACTTGAATTAGTAGATGATCAAGTCATTAAAGTATCTATTAATATTGGCTTTCGTTTACAGGCAAGAAGCGAATTGTATTTTAAAAAGATTGTGCAGGAATTAGTAGCCAATAAAGAACTTAATTTACATCTGCGTCCGGATGGAGCAAGTAAGTATAATTCCGAACCTGATTTTAAGTTTATTGTGATCGAAAAATTTCTCTCGGTAGAAAATGAGTTTTCATTTTGGGAAGGGCTGCTATTGAATGGGTATTTTTTGCTTAAAAAAATAGGCCAACGGGATGAAAAAGCGTTTGGCTTAGATAAAAGTGATGTAGAAGTGGAGCAAGTGCCTTTGGTGTATCAGCCTGCTGAGCAAATTACTTTACAGAGGATTGGGCAATAGATTAACTTGTTTTAATTAAGTTGTAGAATGGCATTTTTTCGCTTTGAATCGCTTTATTCTATCTGTTATTTGCCTTATAAGTAATTAAACACAATTAAGTATAATATTTTCATCTACTTCAAGTTTTTTAAAATCAAGTTTAAAGTAAGTACCCAATCCTGAAAAGATGGTATAAAGTGCCTCCTTAAGCGCTTCTACAGACAGATAGTCTTCGGCTTTGAGCCAATGATATTTCACCTGCTTCCAAAATCGTTCGATCCTGTTAAGATGAGGACTATACTTAGGCAGCAAAAAGATGTATAATCCTTTCTGTTCCCATTCTTCTTTTTTGACTTCCCATAGGCCACATGTATGCCAGGAGGCGTTGTCTAAGACTATGACAGTAAACTTGGAAATAGATGTTGAGAAGGCCTCTACACATTCAATGATAAAGTCAGCGTTTAGACTCCCACTTTTCTGATAAGTAAGCAACTCATTATTTGTACTTAACAAGCCAAATACATTTATCCTTGTACTTCTTTGGGATAAAATAGGGGCGTATTCGCCTTTTTTGATCCATCCATAAGGTACACAAGGGGTAAGGCAAAACCCTGATTCGTCTCCAAAATATAAATCTATACTGCCTGTCTGTGCCAAATAAAGCAAAGCATGTAATCGCTTGACTTTCTGCTCATATGCTTCTTTGTTTTGCAATGGCTTTATCCATTTACGGAAACGTTTCCATCGGTAGTCAATTTTTTTAAAAACCGCTTCAAGGTCATCTCACTCATAGCCGTGCCTAATTTAGCTTCTATCTCTCGCTTAGCTAATTTAAGTTGTTGTTTTTCTTTCTCTATGCTATTTTCCACTACTTCAACATGGGTAGCATTACTGGTAGTAAGGATGGGTTTTCTGCCTTTCCCTTTTTGGTTCTTTAACCCTACCACACCTGTTTTCTCAAAGCGATCAAACCACTTATAAATACTTAACTGACTTACTTGAAAAATGCTTGCTAACTTCTGTACTTGATAGCCTTGATTGGATAACAGTATACATTGGCAACGGTTACGTTCCTGATAACTTTTACTATCTTTATGAATCTTCTCTAAGTCTTGTTTTTGCTTGTCTGTAATCTTCTTGATATAACGCATAAGCAAAGATACAATTTGCCAAAATCTTATACTTAATTGTGTACTCTTACTTAGCCATTATTTAAGTATAAGTAAAGGCATGCACTATCTACATACAGAAGGAGGATGAAAACAGGATGCTTATTTATCATTTTATTTTTGGGTGTTTTCTTGCTTGGAATGGCTCAAACAGATGTAGACAGCATATCTGCCGGCGTATTAAAAAATCAGGCATTGCCCCAGGTAACAGTTGGTGGCTATATAGATATATATTTTGGATATGATTTTAGCAGACCTCCTTCCAAAGACCGGCCTTACTTTGTATCTTCAAATCGCCACAATGAGTTTAGCATAAATCTTGCTTTTGTTGATCTCAAATTCTCTTCAAAAAGAGCAAGAGCGACTTTCCGGCCAGCTATTGGCAGCAATATGGGAGCTAATTACAGTGCCGAACCTGCTATATTCAGAAATCTGTTTGAAGGGAATGTAGGCATAAAAGTAGTTACAAATAAAAATATATGGATAGATGCAGGCGTGTTTTGAGGTGTGTAGAAAAAGGAGGACAGTAAATTTGCTTAGTTGTTATAATACTTGAATTCAAAATTAATCGGGCTTAAGTAGTTTAAGGCCGAATGCCTTCTTATAGGATTATAATACATTTCAATATACTCAAAGATTTCAGTTTTAGCATCGTCTTTACTTACAAAAACACCATCCTGCATCAATTCTGCCTTGAAGCGGCTAAAACAGGATTCCATAAAAGCGTTGTCATACGGGTTGTCGGCTCGGCTCATGCTCTGAACATTTTTTTATCTAAAATTAATTTCCGGAAAATGTTGCCTGCATATTGGCCACCACGGTCAGAATGGATAATGAGTCCTTCCTTAACTAAACGGTTCTGACAAGCTTTTTTAAAAGCAGCAATGACCAATTCTTCTTTCATATTATCTTCTAACTGCCAGCCAATTGTTTTACGTGAATACAAGTCCATCCATACAGCCAAGTACAGAAAACTACCATTAGCCATAGCAATATAAGTAATATCGCCTACCCATACTTCATTGGGGTTCACCGGAAAGGGCCGTCCCAGCAACCAGTTAGGGCTAATCAGATATGGATGCCGTAGTACGGGGAACAAAGCTGCGCGGTTGGATGGCTTTTAAACCATTCTTTTGCATCACTTGACGAACAGGGTAAGAGCCAATGTTTAAACCCTTTTCTTGCAATTCCACTACTATGCGCCGAACGCCATAACGACGGCGGTGTTGCTCAAACGTTTCTTTTACTGCTTTATCCACCGGATTCTCTATTTGGTTGCTGCTCAGTGCTAAATTACCTGATAGCCACTTATAATAAGCACTACGGCTGAGCTGTAACACCTGGCATACTAGCTGGACAGGCCACTTTTGGGTATGCTCACGTACAAACATATACCGCTGCTTTAAGTCTGACGGCTGAAAATGGCCAATGCTTTTTTAAAATATCGCGTTCGGTTTCTAGTTCCCGGATGCGCCGTAGTAAAGTTTGCTGGTCAATTGTTACAGCACTATTTTCTTTCCCTGCTCTATCTTGAATCTGTTGACCGCTACGCCAGCGATAAATTAGGTTTTCGCCAATACCGAGTGATTCGGCCACTTCTCTTACCGGACGGCCATTTGAAATCATTTGCAGTACTTGCTGCTTAAATTCAGTATCGTACTTGCGACGATGTTCTTTAATCTTGGTTTCTTTCATCTTAAGTTTAGTGCTTTTAAGGCTGATGAAAAGTGGGTTACGGATATGGACCTGCTACGTGTGCAGCATCGGTTCCACCTACGTATGGACCCGGGAAGGCTGGTTGTTCCTGGCAGTGGTACTGGATTTGTTTTCTAGAAAATTAGTGGGTTGGGCGATGAATCAAAATATGGAAACAGGATTAGTAGTGAGTGCTTTGCAGATGGCTCTGCTGGCTAGAAGCCCACAGAAGGGCTTGCTACATCACTCTGATAGAGGCTCTCAGTACGCCAGCAACGATTACCAGAAACTGCTTAAAGACAACAAAATGATTTGCTCAATGAGCCGGAAAGGAAACGGACCTCAAATGCTCATGATGGGCAGGTCCATTAGAGAACGTTTTGGAAGAATAAAAATAGGGTAAAAGAAAGAATCAGTGAGTAAACTTGAGGTGTCTAATCATCAAGTTTATGCAAGAAAAATTCTCTGCGCTCACTGACCCTGAATGGGAAGTTATCAAGGAAATAATTGATAACCAAAGAAAGATTAAACATGAAAAACGGGTGATAATCAATGCACTGCTTTGGCTGCTAACTACGGGCAGCCAATGGCGCAATATGGAAAGTAAGTACCCACCCTGGCAAACCATTTACTATCATTTCAGGCAGTGGAAAAAGCGGGGCATTATTGAAGAGTTGTTAGCTTTTTTAGCAGGCAGAGAAAGAAAAAAAGCAGGCAGACAAGCCCTGCCAAGCGTGTTGGCCATTGATAGCCAAAGTGTTAAGATTATACAATTTACCAGTCAGGATAAAGGCATAGATGGCAATAAAAAAGTGAATGGCAGAAAAAGACATCTGCCTGTGGACTGTTTAGGTATCCCCTGGGCGGTGCATATTACAGCTGCTAATATATCAGACACCACAGCAGGATATGAGTTAGCAGCTAAGTTGAAGGGCAAGTCCGCCCGCCTGCATACCCTGAAAGCAGATAATGGCTACACAGAGACTTTTGTGGAAGAAGTGAAAAAACAATATGGATGGAGTGTAGAAATTGTACAAAAGCCTGAAAGCGTGAAAGGCTTTGTCCCGGCAGGGGGCCGTTGGGTAGTGGAACGTAGCTACGGATGGCTCAATTTTAAGCGTAGGTTGAGCCGTGATTTTGAAAAAAGCACAGAAAGTTCGGAAGCCATGCTACAATTAGCCTTTATTGATACTCTGCTCAAAAGAAAAACCGAATAATATTTCAAAACATTCTCTTATGATAATGCCTGTATGGAGAGCTTTTTTGCTACGCTTAAACAGGAACTGGTCTACCATCGCCAGTACCAGACCCGCAAGGAAGCCAGAGAAGATATCTTTGAATACATTCAGGTATGGTACAATCGAAAACACAATTGAGCCGGGAGGCGAAGATTGCGCCCGTAGGGAACACTCAAAGCTGGGCTACTTAAGTCCGGAACAATTTGAAACTAAAGGGCAGTATCAGATAGCTGCCTAGTCTTTTCTTACCCTACACGAAAAAGGGGGAAACTTAATCTGGCTAAAAGAAAACAAATGTGTCCCACTTGTCGAAGTAATAATACACGGTTTGCCAAGGTGGAAAGTCAATAGGTAAATCCCGCCACACACATCCGTTTTTACAGCTATAACTAATGGCCTCTACTATTCTTCCGTAAGCATGCTTACTCTTCCTTTGGTATTGAATATATTTTGAAATAACTTCCCATTGGGAATCGGTTAAATCGCTACTGTATTGTTTTTGCACATAACAAACTTAAGCTTTTTAGCCTTTTCCCTTTTTAACTTAAACAGCTTCTTAGGCTTATTCTCTATTTCCTTTTGCACTTACCGGTAAAATAATATTTGGTGGTATAAACTCAAAATACTATGGGTTAGAAACCCATAGGTTGAAAACAGTGGCTGAAGCCATTTGAATGTAGGCTCAAGCCTATTAACTACTCAAGAATAAAACTCTCATCACCATTAGGGTCCTCCTTGTGATGCTCCAAATAAGCCTGTATGATTTCATCAGTTATATTACCACTACTCCATGCCCCATAGCCTATCCCCCAAAAATGACCGCCCCAATACCGTTTGCGCAGCTCGCCAAACTCTTCCAGCAATATTCTTGCACTGCGCCCCTTTAAAGGTTTCACTATCTCACTTATACTCAGCTTTGGGGCATAACTTAAATGCAGATGCACATGGTCTTTACTTACTACCCCTTTTAAGAGCTGCACATCCATACGATCACAACTCTGACGTATTAAATCCCTACAGCGTATCTGTATTTCCCCCTTCAATACTTGAAACCTATACTTTGTACTCCATACAATATGCACTTGTAGCTGATGGACACTATGGATTGGTTTTCGTAAATTTTGCATCCCACAAATCTAATACAGATTTGTAGAAGCTAAAGCCTTGCCCTAAAGGGCATAGCTTGAACTAGCGTCTGTGACAGTCAATAAATTATACTACAGCTTAAGATGAGAAGAAAAGCAAATATCTCTCTATAATAGCGTAGTGGAATTTTTTAAAAATTTTAAAAATGAGCTAGTTTACTAAATTGTCTATCTTGACAATGAACAGGCGAAACTCTCTATTTTTGAATATATAGAAGTAGGAAATAACAGAAAAAGAAAGCATTATACATTAGGCAATAGTGGCCCTTTATAGTATCAATCTTATTTAGAAGAAAAAAGATTATCTGCCTGATTTCCTCCAGTAAACTGTTGCAATTCCAATCAGATGAAAGCCCCACTCAAGCCGTATCATACTTTGTAAGTATACATTTAAATGCCAGTTTATAGGTAAGAATAGTAACTTATTACTCGTAAGAACGGCGTTAATATGAGATCAACTGGCCAAATGTTACACTACCAATCCATTTACAATTTCTGATATATATACTCTTTAAGAAAAGTGATATTATATTGAATAATGGAAAAATTGATTTTAACTATAAATTAAGATTAGCCTGCATAAATGGACTTACCAAGGTCTACTCTGTACAGGCAGGTTTCTAAATATAATTTTTATAGCACAACAGTGATTTTGCAGCAGGAAAATATAACTATTTTTTATCTAGTTCCCTACATAATGAAAACCAAGTTCCTTGCCTATTAATAAAACTGATTGTGGATGTACATAGCTACAGTAAAGGCGCAGTGACTATCAGATTAAAAGTTAGTAAAAAGTCTTGAGGTAGTAATTTGTACCGATGCAGGAAAAAAGTGCGATAGGAAAAGAAACTCGAAGATAGGTTATAGGAAACAAAACTGTAAGAATTATGTGAAATGAATCCTAATACTACTTAATACAATTAGTTTGAGAAACATTACTGCTTTGATTAAAACAAACACTACAGGAGAGTTTGTGGATAAATGAAATTAACTTTTACTTCTTACATATATTGTTTTTTTTCATCAGCTATACTATTGTCAAAAAGAACAATGGCATTAGCTGTTTTTTTATTGCTTTTTGCTTCCAATTTAGTTTATAGTAATGTAGTTATAACTCCTGCCACAGGGGCTGCCAATTTATGTATCGGAGGAGGCTATGTTCCCTTTGGAGATATAACTATTGCAGAAGGACTGAAAGATGATTTTCGGGTTGGGTTTAATCAGACTTTAGTTTTTGCATTTCCTGCTAATTTTGAATTTAATCCTACTTCAGGTACCATTACAGCTGTAACAGGTTCAGATGGTCTGGTTATAAACTGGGTTTCGTATTCTTTAGCTACAAGAAGAATTACAATTAATTATAATGTTTCGAATCAGGGAGGCTCATTTGACAAACTCATCTTAAAAGATGCATATGTTAGAGCAGTTGGCGTACCAGGTAGCGGACAATTAGTAAGAGATCCATCATCAACGGCCAATATAATAGGGGACAATAATGGGGATGGAGTAAATCATGCATCATTTTCAAGTTCGTATTACCCTACTGCACTTAATTTAATCAGTAGTGATGCTGATAACAATATATGCACAGGAGAAACTGTCACTTTTACAGCCAGTGCAACCAGCACAAATGCATATGAGTTTTTTGTCGATGGAGTATCGGTTCAGAATAGTACCTCCAATGCCTATACAACTTCTACACTTACGAATGGGCAAAAAGTAACGTTTAGAGCCTATAATTCTGGAGGATGCACGGATGGAAGTCTATTTACTACAGGCATTACCACCACAGTAAACCCAAAGCCTACTGTTAGTTTAGCCAGCAGTGATGCCAATAATATTATATGTGCCGGAGAAACCGTCACTTTCACAGCTATTTCTGCAACTGCTGCAAATTATGAGTTCTTTATAGATGCTGCTTCTGTCCAAAGTGGACCTTCTAATACCTTTACAACAAGTACCCTTAGCGATGGACAAAGTGTAACAGTAAAAGTTACAGATACGAATGGCTGTACAACCATCGGTGGCAATATTACTACTACCGTACATCCTTTGCCTAGCGTTAGTTTAACGAGCAGTGATGCCAATAATATCATTTGTATAGGTGAAACAATTACTTTTACAGCTACTTCTGCCACAGCTGTTAGTTATGAGTTTTTTGTGGGTTCAACCTCTGTACAGAATGGCGCTTCTACTATTTTTACGACAAATTCTCTTGCCGATGGACAAACGGTAACCGTAATAGCTACTTCTGCTGACGGTTGTTCAATTGTCAGCAATCCTATAACTACAGTAGTTGAAAACGTATTAGTCAACTTAACCAGCAACGATGCGGATAACAAGATCTGCACTGGGGATGAGGTCACTTTTACCGTCACTTCTAACATTGCTATCAATTACGAATTTTTTGTGGATGGGGTATCTGTTCAGAACAGTGCTGCTGCTGACTATACAGCAACCTTGACCAATGGTCAAACGGTAACTGTAAAAGCTACTTCTGCCAATGGCTGTGCAGCTACTAGTAATGCTATTTCTACTGTTGTTAATCCGGTACCTACAGTAACACTTAAAAGCAGCGATACAGACAACAAGATTTGTGTAGGAGATGTAGTTACTTTTACGGCTACCTCTGCCACAGCCGTTAGCTATGAGTTTTTTGTAGGAGCCACTCTGGTTCAAAGCGGACCTTCCAACAAGTATATCACCAATAGTTTGGTGGATGATAAAACCGTATCTGTGAAAGCCATCAATGCGTATGGTTGCCAGACTTTCAGTTTAGGGATCACCACCACCGTGTACACCGTAGCCGTAAGCCTTTCCGGCAGTGATGCTGATAACAGTATTTGTCCGGGAGATGCCCTTACTTTCACGGCTAGCTCTGCTACAGCTACAAGCTATGAGTTTTTTGTAGATGGGGTATCAGTTCAGAACAGTGCTGCTACCACCTTCACCACCACTTCCCTCACCGATGGACAAACGGTGATGGTTAAAGCAGGGATAAATGGATGTGCCGCAATCAGTAATAGTATCTCTACTGCCGTAAAAGTTTTAACAGCGAGTATAACAAGCAGTGATGCAGATAACATGATCTGTTTGGGAGAAGCTCTTACTTTCACAGCCAGTGCCAACATTGCTGCAGCAAGCTATGAATTCTTTGTCGATGGCCTCTCTGTTCAAAATAGTACTTCCAATACCTATACTACTTCTGGGCTTACCAACAGCCAAACGGTGATGGTAAAAGCTGTTACTGCCAGTGGCTGTTCGGCTACCAGCAGTGGCATCACTACTATAGTGAATCCTCTGCCCACCGTTTCGCTTACCAGCAGTGATGCCGATAACAAGATTTGTACAGGAGAAACCCTGACTTTTACAGCCAATGCTGCAGGAGCTGTTAGCTATGATTTTTTTGTGGATGGGGTATCTGTTCAGAACAGTGCTGCTGCTGACTATACAGCAACCTTGACCAATGGACAAATGGTAACTGTGAAAGCTACTTCTGCCAATGGCTGTGCAGCTACTAGTAATGCTATCATTACCCTGATTGAAAATATAACAGTTAGTTTGACCAGTAGTGATGCTGACAATAAGATTTGTGTAGGAGATGTAGTTACTTTTACGGCTACTTCCCCTACAGCTGTTAGCTATGAGTTTTTTGTAGGAGCCACTCTGGTTCAAAGCGGAGCTTCTAACAAGTATATCACCAATAGTTTGGTGGATGATAAAACCGTATCTGTGAAAGCCATCAATGCGTATGGTTGCCAGACTTTCAGTTTAGGGATCACTACCACCGTTTACACAGTAGCTGTAAGCCTTTCCGGCAGTGATGCTGATAACAGTATTTGTCCGGGAGATGCCCTTACTTTCACGGCTAGCTCTGCTACAGCTACAAGCTATGAGTTTTTTGTAGATGGGGTATCAGTTCAGAACAGTGCTGCTACCACCTTCACCACCACTTCCCTCACCGATGGACAAACGGTAACTGTGATTGCTGCCGACACCTACGGCTGTACTGCCACTAGCAATGCTGTTAAAATAAATGTCGTTTCACTAACCACAAGCCTAGCAAGCAGTGATGCAGATAACATGATCTGTTTGGGAGAAGCTCTTACTTTCACAGCCAGTGCCAACATTGCTGCAGCAAGCTATGAATTCTTTGTCGATGGCCTCTCTGTTCAAAATAGTACTTCTAGTACCTACACTACTTCTGGGCTTACCAATGGCCAAACGGTGAGAGTGACAGCCGTTACGGCCAGTGGCTGTTCGGCCAATAGCAGTGGCATCACCACTATAGTGAATCCTCTGCCCACCGTTTCGCTTACCAGCAGTGATGCCGACAACAAGATTTGTGCAGGAGAAACCCTGACTTTTACAGCCAATGCTGCCGGCGCTGTTAACTATGAGTTTTTTGTAGGGACTACTTCTGTGCAAAACGGAGCTACTAATCAATATACTACTGCTGCACTTGCCGACGGGCAAACGGTAACTGTAAAAGCTACTAATTTCAATGGATGCACAGCTGCAAGCAACAGTATTACTACTGCAGTATACTTTGTAACAGTTAGTTTAACCAGTAGTGATGCGGATGACCAAATATGCGCTGGAGAAGCTGTTACCTTTACAGCTACTTCTGCCACAGCATCCAGTTATGATTTTTTTGTAGGAGCCACTTCTGTACAAAACGGACCTTCTAATACTTATACAACCTCTTCTCTTGCTGATGGACAAACCGTAACTGTAAAAGCTACTGTTGCAAATATTTGTACTGCTACCAGTAATGCGGTTACTACTACTGTGTATGCAGTGGCAATCAACCTTACGAGTAGTGATGCCGATAATACGATTTGTCCGGGAGATGCGATTACTTTCACTAGTAGTTTAGCAGGTTCAGGAGCAAACTATGAATTTTTTGTGGATGGAGCATCGGTTCAAAATAGTGCTTCTAACACTTTTACTACCACTTCCCTCATCGATGGGCAAATGGTAATGGTAAAGGCTACAAATAGTTATGGTTGTATTGCATCCAGTAATGCTGTAACCACAGCCGTAAAAGTATTAGCAGCCAATTTGATTAGCAGCGATACAGATAATACCATTTGTGCCGGAGAGTCTGTTACATATACAGCCAATGCTCCCACAGCTACTTCCTATGAATTCTTTATAGATGGCGTTTCTGTTCAGAATAGTGCCACCAATATTTTTACTACAACTACACTTACTGATAACCAGGTAGTTTATGTTAAAGCTACGACAGCTAGCGGATGCTCAGCGCTAAGCAATAGTATTACAGTTACTGTACATCCATTACCGCTCATTACTTTAACCAGCAGCGATGCGGATAATGCCATTTGTGCCGGGGAAACAATTACTTTTACAGCTACCTCCTCAACTGCTACCATTTATGAATTTTTTGTAGATGGGGTATCGAAACAGAATGGAGCCAGCAACAGCTATAGTACCAATACTCTGATAAATGGCCAGATCGTTACTGTAAAAGCAGCTACTTCTGATGGTTGTACAGCAACAAGTAATTCAATCTCTACCACTGTATATGCCATTACGGTTAACCTGACAAGTAGTGATAGTGACAATAAGATATGTATTGGTGAAACAGTTACTTTTACCGCTTCTTCTAATATAGCGGCGACTTATGAATTTTTCGTAGGTGCTGTTTCAGTTCAGAATGGCTCCTCTAATACATTTACTACAAGTATTGTAGAAGATGGCAAAACGGTTACAGTAAAAGCAACCAGTCCTTATGGCTGTTCAATCACAAGTGCGGGTATTACTACAACAGCTTATACTGTTGCTGTAACGCTCACAAGCAATGATCCGGATAATATTACTTGTCCTGGGGATGCCGTCACCTTTACAGCTACTTCTGCTACTGCTACCAGTTATGAGTTTTTGGTCAATGGCGTTTCTAAGCAAAACAGTGCTTCAAAAACCTTCACTACCTCTACACTTACTAATGGGCAAACAGTAATAGTAAAGGCTTCAAATAGCTATGGGTGTTTCGCTGTTAGTTCTGGTATAACACAACAAGTTAAAGTGCTTGTTGCGTCCTTAATAAGTAGCGATAGCGACAACAGAATATGCGCCGGAGAAACAATTACTTTTACAGCTAACGCCGCGACAGCTACGAATTTTGAATTTATTGTAGGTTCAACCTCTGTACAGAATGGCGCTTCCAACACTTTCACTACTTCTACACTTACCGATGGGCAAACTGTAGCAGTGAAAGCTACTACTGATAATGGATGTGCTGCAACCAGTAATGCCATTACTACCATTGTTGAAACAGTTACAGTTACACTCACAAGTAGTGATGCGGACAATAAGATCTGTGCCGGAGAAACGGTCACTTTTATCGCTTCCTCGCCAACAGCAACTAACTATGAATTCTTTGTAGATGGTATACTCAGGCAAAAAAGTGCGACGAATATTTTTACTACTTCTACACTTACTGACGGTCAAACCGTAAGCTTGAAAGCTATTAATGCCTATGGTTGTTTTGCAACTAGCAGCACTATTACCCATACAGTGCATGCAGTTCCTACAGTTAGCCTTGCCAGCAGTGATAGTGATAATACCATTTGCGCCGGAGAATCACTTATTTTTACTGCCACATCTGATATAGCTACTGTTTATGAGTTCTTTGTTGATGGCGTTTCTCAACAAGTAAGCGCTTCAAATACGTTTATTAATAATACACTTACAAACAATCAGATAGTAACAGTAAGAGCAAGTACATCAAATGGTTGTGGAACTGTAAGTAATGCCATCGCTACTACCGTAAATGCAATTCCAACAATCACTTTGACTAGCAGTGATGCGGATAACCAGATTTGTACTGGCGAAACAGTTACCTTTGCGGCTGCTTCTTCCACTGCCACAACGTATGAATTCTTTGTGGATGGTATATCTGCACAAAACAGTGCAACTAATATTTTTACTACAAATGCCTTATTGAACGGGCAAACTGTAACCGTGAGGGTAACTACTCCGGGTGCTTGTAGTGAAATGAGTGCAGGCATCACTACCACAGTGAATGCATTACCCACCGTCACTTTGACTAGCAGCGATGCAGATAATACCATTTGTGCCGGTGACATTATTACCTTCACGGCTAGTTCAGCTACAGCTACCAACTATAAGTTTTACATCGGAGCAAGTTTAGTACAGGATGGAGCTTCTCCCAGTTATACCACCAGCAGTCTGACCAATGGACAGACGGTAATGGTACGAGTGACCACGGCTAGTGGCTGCTCTACGACAAGTTCAGGGATTACCACCACAGTCAATCCTTTACCTACCGTTACCCTTACTAGCAGCGATAGTGATAATAAGATCTGTGCCGGAGAAACCCTGACTTTTACAGCCACATCCTCCACTGCTACAGGTTATGAGTTTATTGTGGCAGGTATCATTGTACAAAGTGGTGCTTCTAATCAATACACCACTGCTTCACTTACAGATGGGCAGACGGTAACGGTACGAGTGAGTACAGCTAATAATTGTTCTACAACAAGTTTAGGGATTACCACTACAGTCAATCCATTGCCTGCGGTTACACTTACTAGCAGCGATGCCGACAATACTATCTGTTCAGGGGATATTGTTACTTTTACAGCCAACGCTAGTATACCATCTACCTATGAATTTTTTGTGGATGGGATATCTGCACAAAATAGTACTTCTAATATTTTTGCTACAAATTCGCTGACAAATAACCAAAAGGTTGTTGTAATAATAACAACAGTCAATGGTTGTTTTGCGGTAAGCTCAGGGATTACCACTACAGTCAATCCATTGCCTACTGTTACACTTACTAGCAGCGATGCCGACAATACTATCTGTTCAGGAGATATTGTTACTTTTACAGCTAGTTCCTCGACAGCTACCAACTATAAGTTTTACATCGGAGCCAGTTTAGTACAGGATGGAGCTTCTCCCAGTTATACCACCAGCAGTCTGACCAATGGCCAAACAGTAACAGTAAGAGTAACAACAGCCAATGGTTGTTCAACTACAAGCAGTGGCATCACTACTACAGTCAATCCATTGCCTGCTGTTAGTCTTGCTAGCAGTGATGCTGATAATAAGATCTGTGCCGGAGAGTCTGTTACCTTTACTGCTACTTCAGCTACTGCTACAAGTTATGAGTTTATTGTGGCAGGTATCATTGTACAAAGTGGAGTCTCCAATAAGTATACTACTTCTGCTCTTACAGACGGACAGACCGTTACCGTGCGAGTAACCACTGCTAATGGCTGTTCAACTACAAGCAGCGGCATTACCACTACAGTGAATCCTTTACCTACCGTTACCCTTACTAGCATTGATGCTGACAACATAATATGTGCCGGTGATATTGTCACTTTTACGGCCGACGCTGATATCGCTTCTAACTATGAATTTTTTGTAGATGGCACATCGAAACAGAAGAGTGCAACTAATATTTTTACTACTTCTACCCTTACCAATGGCCAAACAGTAACAGTAAGAGTAACAACAGCCAATGGTTGTTCAACTACAAGCAGTGGCATCACTACTACTGTCAATCCTTTACCTACCGTTACCCTTACTAGCAGCGATAGTGATAATAAAATTTGCGTAGGAGAAACCCTGACTTTTACAGCTACTTCTGCTACTGCTACCAGTTATGAGTTTATTGTGGCAGGTATCATTGTACAAAGTGGAGCCTCCAATAAGTATACTACTTCTGCTCTTACAGACGGCCAAACAGTAACAGTAAGAGTAACTACTTCCAGTAGTTGCTTTGCAACAAGCAGTGGCATCACTACTACAGTCAATCCTTTACCTATCGTTAGTCTTGCTAGTAGTGATGCTGATAATAAGATCTGTACAGGAGAAACTCTTACTTTTACGGCTAGTTCAGCTACAGCTACCAACTATAAGTTTTACATCGGAGCAAGCTTAGTACAGGATGGAGCTTCTCCCAGTTATACCACCAGCAGTCTTACCAATGGCCAAACGGTAACGGTGAGAGTAACCACAGCTAGTGGCTGTTCTACGACAAGTTCAGGGATTACTACTACTGTCAATCCTTTACCTACCGTTACCCTTACTAGCAGCGATAGTGATAATAAAATTTGCGTAGGAGAAACCCTGACTTTTACAGCTACTTCTGCTACTGCTACCAGTTATGAGTTTATTGTGGCAGGTATCATTGTACAAAGTGGAGCCTCTGATCAATACACCACTGCTAGTCTTTTAGACGGACAGACCGTAATGGTAAGAGTCAATACATCTGATGGCTGTTCAGCAACAAGCAGCGGCATAACTACTACAGTCAATCCTTTACCTATCGTTACCCTTACTAGCAGCGATAGTGATAACACTATCTGTACAGGAGAAACTCTTACTTTTACGGCTAGTTCAGCTACAGCTACCAACTATAAGTTTTACATCGGAGCAAGCTTAGTACAGGATGGAGCTTCTCCCAGTTATACCACCAGCAGTCTTACCAATGGCCAAACGGTAACGGTGAGAGTAACCACAGCTAGTGGCTGTTCTACGACAAGTTCAGGGATTACCACTACTGTCAATCCTTTACCTACCGTTACCCTTACTAGCAGTGTTGCTGATAATACCATTTGTGCTGGAGAGCCTGTTACCTTTACAGCTAACTCTGATATTGCCTCTAACTATGAATTCTTTGTAAATGGCGTATCGAAACAGAAAGGACCGTCCAATCAATACACTACTTCTGTCCTTACCAATGGCCAGATTATAAGCGCACTTGTAACTTCAGCGAATGGCTGTTCTAAAGCCAGTTCAGGTATTACCATTATTGTTAATCCTATATCCACAGTGAATGCAGGCACAGACCGGACAGTATGCGTAAACGCCTCTGTTAGTTTATCAGGATCAATTGGAGGAGCAGCTACAAGTGGTACCTGGAGTGGAGGTAAAGGTACTTTCAGTAATGTCAATGATCTGAAAGCTAGTTATACACCTGATCCAAGTGAAGCAGGTAAAATTATTGTGCTTATTTTAACAACCAACGATGCAGACGGAACAGGCCCTTGTTCAGCTGTAACTGATGAGGTAATAATCACTGTATATGCGTTGCCAATTGTTGACTTCAGTGGCTTAGCAGCGCAATATTGTGTAGATGCAGCCGCTGTGAGTTTAACAGGTTTTCCTGCCGGAGGTGTATTCACAGGGAAAGGCATCAGTGGAAATTCCTTTAATCCTTCCATAGCCGGTGTGGGTACGCATACCATCCGCTATATCTATAGTGATGGCAATGGATGTGTAAATCTTCAGCAGAAAACAGTTATTGTACATGCGTTGCCTTCTGTTAGCTTCAGCGGTTTCAACAATATTGGTGCAGGAGGTACGGCTTTATATTCGTACGGCGCTGCCCCGATAAAATTAACAGGTTTTCCTGCCGGAGGTGTATTCACAGGGAAAGGCATCAGTGGAAATACGTTTATACCTGCTCAAGCTGGTCAGGGTACCTACCAGGTTATCTATAGTTATAGCGATACTAATGGCTGTGAGAATCTACAGATACAGACTGTAACAGTAGAACCTTTGCCCACAGTAGGTATAGGTGAAGTAGGAGGACCATATTGTACCAGTGAAGAAGACGTAGTATTAGTAGGCAGCCCTTTGGGCGGCTATTTTACCGGCGATGGGATAGTGACAGGTACTAACATTTTCAGGCCTTCTATCGCAAAAACAGGTGCTAACGTTGTCAGGTACAATTATACAGATGCTCTAGGCGGTACCAACTATATTGAAAAGAGTATTACAGTAAATGCTTTACCTTCTGTAACATTCATAATAGCGAAAGCTTATTGTATTGATGCCGGAGACATCCTGCTAACAGGCTTTCCTGCAGATAATGATGGAGCAGGAGGTGTGACCGGTACATTTTCAGGACCAGGTATTGTGGCGGGTAGTTCTACTTTCAGGCCATCACTTGCTGGCATAGGTAGTCACGTAATCCGCTATACCTTCACTAATTTGAATGGTTGCAGTAGTTTTGCTGAGAAAACGGTAGTGGTTAATGAACTTCCAGTAGTAAACTTTTTTGGCCTGGCAGCGCAATATTGTGTAGATGCAGCCGCTGTGAGTTTAACAGGTTTTCCTGCCGGAGGTGTATTCACAGGGAAAGGCATCAGTGGAAGTTCCTTTAATCCTTCCATAGCCGGTGTGGGTACGCATACCATCCGCTATACTTATAGTGATGGCAATGGATGTATAAATTATGATGACCAGCAAGTGGTAATTAATGCAGTACCTGTAGCTAACTTCAGTTTACGTGATGTCTGCGAAGGCAGTATAGTTAAGTTTACAGATCTTTCTGTTGTTGGCAATGGCGAAAACATCACTTCCTGGAAATGGCACTTTGGAGATGCTCTGGCTGAAGAGGCAAATACTTCCTTATTGCAACACCCGCAGCACCAGTATACTACAGCCGGTAATTATACAGTCAGTTTAGAAGTAACTACAGCTGCAGGTTGTACAAATAGCAAATCCATGGTTATTACCATAGGTAATATTCCTGTACCTGACTTCACATGGCGAAGCATCTGTGAAGGAGAAACTACTTTATTTACCCATCAGACAAACGCAGAGTTTGGTGAAATCTCCTCCTGGACATGGGACTTTGGTGATGGCAGCCAACAAACCTATACCCGTTCATCTGACCAGGTATCACATCAATATGAGCAAGCAGGAAAATATCTGGTAAGTCTGACCGTGCAAAGTAACTTTACTTGTAGTGCTACTTTCACCAAAGAGATATACATCCTACCATCTGTTTCTGCTTATCCTTATGTAGCAGGCTTTGAAGGCTCTACCCAAGGATGGGTAGCAGATGGATCAAACGTTAGCTGGCAGCAGGGTAAACCCGCAGGAGCGGTAATACATCAGGCAGCTTCCGGGGAACATGTCTGGATGACAGACCTGACCGGAAACTATCAAAGCAATGAGCATTCTTATGTATATAGTCCTTGCTTTAACTTTACTACCTTAAAGCGGCCAATGATCTCACTGGATATCTTTAGCCATACACAAAAAGGCTTTGATGGGGCAGTCTTACAAGCTTCAACCGATGGAGGCAGCAGCTGGCAGAATGTAGGAGGTATTAATGAAGGATTAGAATGGTACAATCAATCTGCTATTATAGGAAATCCCGGCGAACAAGTGATAGGACAGATCGGCTGGTCAGGGGTAGACAGCTTATGGCAAAGTGCTAAGTATGCGTTGGATGAGTTCAAAGGGCATAGCAGTGTTAGGTTCCGCATTGCCTTTGGCAGCAACCAGGATAATCCGGCAGATGTGCAGCTGGACGGTTTTGCTTTTGATAATGTTTATATAGGAGAGCGGGACAGGATTGTATTATTAGAACACTTTACTAATACAGGCAATCAGGAAGCTATAAATGAAAATACTTTCATTAATAACTTATCAGATATTAATAATGAGGAAGCTATTGATATTCAATATCATACAAATTTTCCTGACATAGATCCGCTCAATGAAAGTAATGTAGCTGATCCAAGTGCGAGAGCCTTGTACTACGGAATATCTCAAACACCAAGGACGGTTGTAGATGGCTATATGGAAGATAAAAAGTTTTCACCTTGGGGAGTGCCAGTGTTGAAGCGGAGGAAATTACTGGAAACTCCTTTCGGTATTGAGATAGATTTTCCTGCCAGTGATGAGAATATGTGGAACATCTCAGCAAAAGTGTCTGCCAGCCTGAAAGTAGAGAACCCTGTTTTTGTACACATAGCAGTCATAGAAAAACAAGTAAGAGATATTTATGAGGGTGCTCCCACGTTTGAAAATGTACTCAGAAAAATGTTGCCTGATGCAGCAGGTACTCTATTTACACACCCATGGATGCCAGGTACATCGGAAACCATTACTCACTCATGGCAGCCTGTCCATGTAAAAGATGCAAGTCAGCTGGCTGTAGTAGTCTTTATACAAGATGCACAAACAAAAGAGATTTATCAGGCAGCTATCAAACAACCTGCCATCCTACCACAAGTAATTACCGCCTTAGAAGATGTAGAAACCTTAGAAGACGGAGTGATGCTCTATCCTAATCCTGCCTCCAACCAGTCAAAGGTGGTATTCCGGCAGCCGCTAACAGCAGACCGGGAGTGGGTAGTATATGATTTGATAGGCAAGAAAATAAGCCATGGAGTAGTAGCAAAGGGACAACAAGCATTTGTGTTAAATACAAGCTCTTATACAGAAGGTAGTTATCTAATTCATATCAGTGGTAAGGGGAAGGTTCCTATTTATAAACGTTTGCTCATCATTCATGAGAAATAATAGTATGCCTGCTCCGTATGAAATATAAACAATTTGAAAAGAGAGGCAGAATATAAAGAGATTGATATAATTTGTATCTCTTTGACTCTTGACAAACTTAATCACGCTACTATTTATTCCATATTATCTTTTCCCAATAAATCAGATCCATTAGAAGTAGAGCCAAAGGGGTAATTATTTTAACCAATCCTTTCTTAACCACATATAGATTACACTACAAATTTTGGATATATTCGCAGTTTGCTTGGCTTGCCAACCTCTGCAGAGTTAACAAAATTTAAAATCCATGCTTACTATACGCCCACATCAGGCAGATCGATTGCTGAAAGCCACAGGAAAACTCATTGGAAAAACACCTCTTTTTCTCATTAGACATGCCTTCAACAAAGCCAATGTGCGCATTTATGCTAAGCTTGAGTGGTTACAGTTAGGCAGTAGTGTGAAAGCTCGTCCTGCTTTTCACATGATTAGTCAGGCAGTTGCTAGTGGAGAACTCACTTCTTACAGACATATCCTGGATGCTACCAGTGGCAATACCGGGATTGCGTATGCAGCCATTGGGGCACGGTTGGGTATCCCTGTTACCATTTTTATGTCTGAGACAGCTTCCAAAGAAAGGAGTACTATTCTAAAAGCCTTACAGACCAACATTATCTATACCTCTGCACCTACCACCGGAGATGAAGCTCAACAAATGGCTCTTTCCCTATTCAAAAAACAGCCTAATCGCTATTTTCACATCAATCAATATGGAAATGAGAATAACTGGAAAGCCCACTATCAAACCACTGCTCAAGAAATTTATAGGCAAACCCGTGGCAGAGTAACACATTTTGTAGCCGGCTTAGGCACAACAGGTACTTTAGTAGGGACAGGCCGAAGACTTCAAGAATTAAACCCTGCCATTCGCCTGATTGCTCTACAGCCGGATGTATCCACACACCTTTTGGAGGGATGGAAACATTTAGGGAGTTCAACAGCTCCTGCCATTTATGATGCCAGTCTAGCTCATCAGACATTAGCTGTGAGCACGGAGGAAGCCTATGAGTGGATCAAGCGAGTAGCTGTAAAGGAAGGGCTACTACTAAGTCCCTCTTCAGCAGCTGCCTTAGCCGGTGCAGTTCAAGTAGCAGAGCAAATAGATGAAGGGATAATAGTGACTGTGTTTGCTGACAGTGCTGATAAGTATGGCGAGGTAATCAACTCCCTTTTCTAATACCTACAGTCTTCTCTTAAAATAGGTTGACGATACTGGTTAAGTATGTTATTTGTTCTATTGCCTCGGCATTTCAGTTTCAGCAAAAGGCAGTTAATAAAACTGCCTTTTGCTGAAACTCCAGAATCTAAAGGCTAAATCCGCTTTCTTTCCAGCCTCCACCTTTCTGAGATATTTAGTAAACTTTATCAGCTTTTGTGTATAAAATATATAAACAAAAGCTGATATGCTGATAGATTTTGGCTGGAGCTTTGGGATAATGGAAAATTAAAAGCTCATAGCTCAATTTAGCACGTCACCCCTACTATCGCGAAGTGCCTGTTAACAGTTTGTTGTTTAATGCTTTTAGGTGATTGTTACCAGGGAATTTCGCCTGTGTGCGGATTGCTCTCTTCGCTGAAAAATTTTCCCGTTGGTCCATTCTGGTCAATTAAGGCATATTTTATAATACATTTTCCCGCTGCTTTAACTTCACCTCCCTTATAGTTAGTAAAATCAGTTTTGGTATAGCCTGGACAAACCGCATTTACTTTGAAAGCCGTATCACGCAATTCGTAAGCTAATTGAACCGTGTACATATTCATCGCGGATTTTGAAGAAGCATACACAGTATATTTAGCATACTCATACGCTGGCCAGCTTGGGTTGCTTTGAAGCGAAAGCGAGCCTACACTGGTACTTATATTTACAATTCTTGGCTGGGGCGATTTTCTCAATAAGTTAATAAAAGCCTGTGTAACACCTACCACACCATAGAAATTGACCTCAAAAACTTCTTTGAAATGATCAATATTTGTTTCGAGCGCACTTTGAGGAACAATTCCACTAATCCCTGCATTGTTTATCAAAATGTCCAAATGGCCTTGTTCCTTTTCAATGAGGTGCTTGGCAAATAGAATTGTGTCGAGCTTGGTTACGTCAATTTCGATAGCTTTCAGGTTTTTAAAACCATTGCCGGTTAATTCTTTTACGATCGCATTCCCTTTTTCAATATCCCGGCTACCTACATAAACGAATAGACCCTTTTTTGAAAGTTGTTTAATTGTTTCTAAGCCAATGCCTTTGTTGCCTCCTGTGATTACTACAGTCTTCATTTTTTATTTTTTTAAATTGATGAAGCAAAAGTGCATCGATTTAAAATAAAACTGTTTACCATTTGGTAAAAAGCAACTTAGCGGATGTTTTTTCTTATTCTGCTTAAGGATTATTGGGTTACACTTAAGTAAGAGGCAATGTAAGCCAAAGGAATACGGTTTGTAAGTGAGGGATAGTTTTTCATAAATTCCAGATCCGGGTAGTAGCGTCTTGTGAAATGACTGGACCTTTTCTGGATTTTTGGAAAAGGCACTTTTGAACCATTTTGTTCTGAATAATGTCCCAACCCACAATCGTATGGGAGAGCTCTTCCCAATCTTGTTTTGAAAATACAATGAGTTTGCAATTGGTAATAGCTTGGAGGTATTCTGAAGAGGAAGTATTTGCCTCAAAATTGAAATAATCCACCACTAAACTGTTTTCGCTAATAAAGCAACGGGTGATTTCTTCTCCTTTGTTATTGTAATAACAACCTCGTATCACGCCTTCCACAATAAAACCAACTTGCCGGGGAATCTTCCCTGCCTGGGAAAAATACTCGTCTTTTAACAGCTCAACTTCTGTTATCTTAGATTCAAGAAGGGCTATTTGTTGCTTATTTAAGTTGCCAAACTGTAAGATATAGTCTATCAATTGTTTCATAGCAGAAAGGTATTCAAAGTAAATAGCGAGGAGTTTACCATTTGGTAAAATGTGTCTGAATATTCCGGTGATATTGGCTCTCTCAAACTTTTGGTGATATGGACTACAAATGGCTTAAGCAGCCATCCTATTTTATTGGTACCAACTATAAAACTGCCTAGCAGATTTGCTGATCTCAATAGATTATTGAGAGAATACAGTGGTGGATTTTTCCTTGGTTATAAATAAATAGTCAATGTATCCTTGTTGCCCACCTCCGAGCATAGTTACCGATTTTGTAACTTTTTTCCAGACTTCCATTTGTTCAGTTGTATAAATATCCGGAGTGAATGGGCTACCGGTTGCCTGCTCACTAATTCTAATGGCTTCCTTGAATTGCAGTCAGGCACTTACCCTTTGTGTATAATACTGAACCGTTAAATCACCTGCCACCCCATTTATATCTGCCTGACTCCTGGTCATGGCAGACATCATCATTCTTTTTTAAGTGCTAAGTTTCCTAGCCCTGTTTGTTCAAACAGTTGCATTTTCGCAATTCTTTTATTTTTATAATTCTCTACTTATCAATCAATTATTTATTATAGGCAGAGGCGTACACCTGGCTGGCAAACTCTTCGGCCGTGGTGAGAGTGGTAGTGGATTCATCTCTTGTTTGATAATTCATGAATCCGGTTTTAATAGTGGTTGCCATACCCAGTAAATTATCGACGAAGTCTTCTGAAAAACCATTGTTTAAAAATGCCTGCTTCGCCTGCTCAACCGGAAATTGAACATAAGGCAGATCAGGCTTGCTAATGGTTTTGCCGATAATGCTTGTAAACTCCCGGTAGGTATAGTCTCTTGGTCCCATAACGGCACGGACACGTTTGCCACTGAAGTCAAGATTCGCCAGGTGAAAGGCTGCCACTTGGGCAACATCTTTTGTAGCAACCATAGGTATGGCATGGTCACCGTCGGCAGCTGTTCCATTGATTCCCATCTTCTTAACCAACCCAATGGTGCGTAGGAAGTTTTCCATAAAGTAGGCGGAACGAATGTGCAGTACGTCATGTGGCTTGAACTCACGAAGCAAATTTGATCCGCCAGGGCCTTGTCCGGCTACAGGTTGACAAAATCACTCTTTAATTTTAAGTGTAATAAATGACAGGTAAAAAGGGGGAGAAAAAGGCTAGTTTAGAATTGAAAGGTTGCATTCTTTCCCCTCTCACCCCATTTTTCAAACTTCTTGAAAGGGATGATAAATTTTATCACCCCTTTTTCAAAACTTAAACCTAAAAGCATACTAAGTAATTAAACACAATTAAGTATAATATTTTCATCTACTTCAAGTTTTTTAAAATCAAGTTTAAAGTAAGTACCCAATCCTAAAAAGATGGTATAAAGTGCCTCCTTAAGCGCTTCTACAGACAGATAGTCTTCGGCTTTGAGCCAATGATATTTCACCTGCTTCCAAAATCGTTCGATCCTGTTAAGATGAGGACTATACTTAGGCAGCAAAAAGATGTATAATCCTTTCTGTTCCCATTCTTCTTTTTTGACTTCCCATAGGCCACATGTATGCCAGGAGGCGTTGTCTAAGACTATGACAGTAAACTTGGAAATAGATGTTGAGAAGGCCTCTACACATTCAATGATAAAGTCAGCGTTTAGACTCCCACTTTTCTGATAAGTAAGCAACTCATTATTTGTACTTAACAAGCCAAATACATTTATCCTTGTACTTCTTTGGGATAAAATAGGGGCGTGTTCGCCTTTTTTGATCCATCCATAAGGTACACAAGGGGTAAGGCAAAACCCTGATTCGTCTCCAAAATATAAATCTATACTGCCTGTCTGTGCCAAATAAAGCAAAGCATGTAATCGCTTGACTTTCTGCTCATATGCTTCTTTGTTTTGCAATGGCTTTATCCATTTACGGAAACGTTTCCATCGGTAGTCAATTTTTTTAAAAACCGCTTCAAGGTCATCTCACTCATAGCCGTGCCTAATTTAGCTTCTATCTCTCGCTTAGCTAATTTAAGTTGTTGTTTTTCTTTCTCTATGCTATTTTCCACTACTTCAACATGGGTAGCATTACTGGTAGTAAGGATGGGTTTTCTGCCTTTCCCTTTTTGGTTCTTTAACCCTACCACACCTGTTTTCTCAAAGCGATCAAACCACTTATAAATACTTAACTGACTTACTTGAAAAATGCTTGCTAACTTCTGTACTTGATAGCCTTGATTGGATAACAGTATACATTGGCAACGGTTACGTTCCTGATAACTTTTACTATCTTTATGAATCTTCTCTAAGTCTTGTATAAGCAAAGATACAATTTGCCAAAATCTTATACTTAATTGTGTACTCTTACTTATTACAAAAAGGCTTGGATGAAAAGGGTTGATTTATCGCATTGCTTACCATGTAATCCTGTCGTAAACTCTGACAGGTGTAGTTGTACTTTGCAGTCCTATTCTATGGTTGCCTGATCTTTTCTATCCTTCTATTATTTTGAAAGACCCATCACTACTTTTTGTCCTTTAATACACAAACTGCTTAGCCATTAAACAATTTTTTTTACTGCTAAGCTCATTAAAACTTCCCTTTGGATCGATACATTCTTTATTTTAGCGAGAATTCACCTTTACATCCTGATTATTCCACCTTCAAACCATGATAAGACTATTATATTTTTCTTTAGTGCTGTTATTAGCGGCAGCCTGCCAAAAGATTTCCGATACCGATACGAAACACGTTGCCTTAACTGGAATAGATTTATCTAAAACACCCGGCGACGATTTTTTTACTTACGTTAACGGCATCTGGTACGATACCATCCAGATACCGGCTAGTCAGACAGGAGTAGGTTCTTATTCATTTCTGAATTTCCCCCAGCGCATCCGGCTGCAAGGTATTCTGGACAGTCTTTCCAAAAGTAAAAACCCTTCCGGAAGTATCGAAGAGAAAGTAGCAGATTTTTATGCTTCAGGCATGGATACAACTGCCATTAATAACCGGGGCTATGAACCTCTTAAGCCGGTGTTTTCCCGCATCGATGGGATAAGCGATATACCTTCATTGGTAGTAATGGCCGTTGAAGAGCTAAAAGTAGGGAATACCTCCCTGATGGGTTTTTATGTGGGTCCTGATGATAAACAGAGTACTGTAAATATTGCCCACTTTTATCAGACAGGGATCGGCTTACCCGAAAGAGATTATTATTTCAAGACCGATTCGTCCACCCTTGCGATCCAAATAGCTTATAAGCAATATCTGACCACCTTGTTTGCCCTAACCGGAAGTGATTCAACCCAAGCCAAGAAAAGTGCAGGCGTTGCCTATGAAATTGAAAAACAACTAGCGGCCGCCCACCGGACCAATATCGAGCTTAGGGATGTGCAGGCCAACTACAATAAAGTAGCGGTGAGTGATCTTTCAAAAAAACATCCCAACCTGGGCTGGACCACTTTACTAAACAACCTAGGCCTACAGGTTGATTCGCTCAACATGGGTCAACCACCTTACTACGAGAAGCTAAATGCCTTGTTAAAAACCATTCCTGTCAACGATTGGAAAGTCTACTTAAAAGCCAATGCCCTATCCACGTATGCCAACTGGTTAAGCCAACCTTTTGTGGATGCCTCCTTTGCTTATACAAAAATATTGACCGGGCAAGCCGTTAAAAAAACACGTGCCGAAGAAATGACACAGGTGGTCGACCAATCACTCGGGCATGCGCTGGCACAGTTGTATGTAAAAAAATACTTCCCTGAAGAAGCTAAGAAACGCATGGTTGTACTGGTAGACAACCTGAAAAAAGCATTTGAAGCCCGCATCAATAATCTAGACTGGATGAGCGATTCCACCAAGACAAAGGCGAAGGAAAAACTAGGGGCTTTCTCTGAAAAAATCGGCTACCCGGATAAATGGAGAGAGTACTCGAAAGTGGAGGTGAAAAGGAATACCTACTTTGAAAATTGTTTATCCGCTAATAAAAATGAGTACCTCTATAGCCTGGCTAAAGTAGGCAAGCCCGTCGACAGAACTGAATGGCACACCACTCCGCCCACAGTAACGGCTTATAATAATCCTCCGTTGAATGAGATTGTTTTCCCGGCCGGTATCTTACAATCGCCATATTTCGATTTATATGCCGATGATGCCCTGAACTATGGCGGTATTGGTATGGTGATTGGTCATGAAATTACCCATTCATTTGATGATCAGGGTGCCCAATATGATAAAGAGGGCAACGTAAAAAACTGGTGGACAAAACAGGATTATGAAAAGTTTAAAGCCAGAACCGGACAGGTGATTGATCAGTACAATTCGTTTACTGTGCTCGATTCGATGCCTATCAAAGGCGCATTAACAGTGGGTGAAAATACAGCCGATATGGCAGGTGTTGCTATTGCCTATGATGCCTTTAAATTAACGGCACAAGGACAAGACACGACCAAACTGGATGGCTTTACACCGGATCAGCGCTTTTTTATATCAGTAGCCAGAATATGGCGGGTAAAAACAAGGGATGAGTTTTTACGCATGTATGTCAACACCAATCCACACTCACCAGCCAAGTGGCGGGTTAATGGACCACTGATGAACTTTACACCCTTCTACAAAGCATTCAATCTGCAAGCTACTGACAAGATGTATAAACCCGAAAAGGAGAGAATTACCGTCTGGTAACAGAATATGTATGCCTTACTACTTGTGCTACTAATTAAGTAACTGAAATTTGGAGTTCCTCCCTCAAAAAGGAGAGTAGGTTAAGCAACCAATAGTAGTTGTTGCCAATGCTGCTTGTATTCTTCAGGATTCATATAATCTAAAGAAGATTTTTTGGAGATCCCTCAAAAGAGTGGGCCATAAGTTAAGATAACTAGGACTATAATTCTTCCAAAAAGGGGAGTTTAATTAACTACCTTTTCGATTAATTGTCATTTAAGATCACGCTGTAAGATAGACTAAGTTCAAGACTATTAAATTAAATTAATTACAGCTCCTAGTGTTTTAGCAATTTAATTTTAGTTATTAATTTTGAGGATAAACTTTTTATTCTCATGGCACGGATCGCTACTAAAGTAAGTTTGTCAGAATCAGAAAAAACCGAACTGAGCTCAATTATAAAAAAAGGAACGCACAAGAGTCGCAAAATAACTCGTGCAAGAGCCTTATTATTAATGAATTCAGGTAAATCAAGGATTGAAGTTCAATCAGAATTAGGCATCGACAGTAACCATTATTATCGCATTAAAAAGCGATACTTTGCCGGAGGGCTATCTAATGCTTTGGAAGAACGCCCCAGAAGTGGTCAACCCCCTATCGTTACACAACGCTTGGAAGCACAGATTACCAGTATGGCTTGTAGTGAGTCGCCTGCCGGCTCTGCCCGTTGGACTTTATCCTTATTGAACCAAAAAATGGTTGAACTTAACTATGTTGAAACTATATCCAATGAATCCATCCGGCAAGTTTTAAAAAAAGCAGGCTTAAGCCTTGGTTAAAGCAAATGTGGTGCATTGGTATCATCAATGGCGAATATGTTGCCACTATGGAAGATGTTTTAGATTTGTACGCTCAACCTCAAGAGGAAGGGATTGTCCGTTTATGCTTTGATGAACGTCCTTGTCAACTTATTGACCATGTGTTGACACCCATTCCGGCTAAAGCTAATTGCACACAAAAACAACATCAGGAATACCTAAGAAATGGCGTTTGTAATGTGCTACTGGCTTACAATATGGATACCGGGCAACGGCATATAAAGGTTACCACCACAAAAACTAAAGCTGATTATAGCCACTTTATGCAGTGGGTGGTCAAAGAACATTATCCAACTGAAACTAAAATCAAACTTGTTCAGGATAATTATCAAACCCATTCCTATGGGGCATTTTATGAAAATTTACCCTTCGAAGAGGCCCGGCAACTCAAAAATAAGCTGGAATTCCATTTTACACCTAAACACGGCTCGTGGTTAAACATGGCAGAAATGGAATTTTCATCCCTTGCACGCCAGTGCTTAGACAGACGAATCGCAAATCAGGAAATACTTGAATCCGAGACTCTTATTTGGCAAAAGAATCGAAATCTAAAAGCGGTAAAAGTCAACTGGTCGTTTACAACTGAGAAAGCTCGTGTAAAACTAAAAAACAGATACATAGAAATTAGCAAAATTAATACATGAAATTAAATTGCTAGAACACTAGAATTGACATAAATCAATAGAGATCATTAAACCTAAGTTGAAAATGAAATGAGTCCCAAATCCTTTGATAAACATTAGGAAAGCAAAGGTCAAAAGGCAAATCAATATTTTGTTTCAAGCCATTATGATTCTATCTTGTGAATTGAGAATCAAACTATGGATGCTCGGGTAGCACTGCTTGAAAACTTCAGCAGGCACATTTTTGCAAGATTCAAACATCAAACTGAAAAACTACAAATCAACAAAGGATAAATTTTAGCTAAAAAATTCCTGGATGCTTAACCATTACAAAAATACTAACTTGATCTAATCATTTAACCATATATAGCTTTAAATTTTTAAAACATCTGTTATGGAGTACCCTTTTAACTTAATGCACATCCATGAGATATCTCTATAAGGCATTCATTTTTATTATTTCAACAATCATTCTTTTCCCGGCAAAGATGAGCTATGGTCATGATTCATCTTTGAAAGGAAACAACACGGCTCCTGCGAAAAAGCCTAATATTGTGCTCTTCATCGCAGATGATCATGGTTATGAAGATGCCGGCTGTTATGGAGCGAAAGTTGTGCGTACACCCAATCTGGATGCATTTGCCAAGGAAGGGATACGTTTTACAAGTGCATTTGCCAATACCCCTAATTGTGTACCCTCCAGAGCAGTGATCAGTACTGGCCTAATGCCTGCCAGAAATGGGGCACATCCCAATCACAGCAAGATTAACCCTGGTATCAAAACCCTGCCTGTCTATATGCAGGAATTAGGCTACCACACTGTGCTGGCAGGCAAAGATCATCTGTGGCCAAGAGCGGCCTATCCCTATCACTATATCAAGAAGCAAGACAAAGACTATTCTAAAATAGATTCCATTTTTGCTGCCCAGGCCAAAGGAGCAAATAAACCGCTCTTTCTGGTAGTAGCCACCGACAATCCACATGTGCCCTGGCCAAAGAGTGAAGGCTACACGCCAGCGCAGGTGGACCTTCCTCCCTATCTGGTGGACACTGAGATTACCCGGCAGGTACGGGCTAAATATTTTACTGATGTAACCGATGTTGACCAAACACTTGGCAAGTGTCTGCAATCGCTTAGTAAATATGATCTAGCAAGCAATACACTCTTTATTTATATTTCAGATCATGGCCCACAGTGGCCACATGGCAAATGGAATTTGTATGATGCAGGCATTCGTATTCCGATGGTTGTCCGCTGGCCGGGTAAAGTAAAAAAAGGCAGTACCTCTTCTGTTTTATTACCACTTGTCGATTTCCTGCCTACGCTGCTGGAAGTAGCAGAAGGTCAGGTTCCGGAAGGCCTTGATGGAAAAAGTTTTCTGCCTGTGCTGCTAGAAAACAAACCTACCCACCGCGACACGATCTACTCTACCTATACAGCAGATACCTTCTATGGAGATTTTAATTATTTTCCCATACGCAGCATCCGTACAAAAAAATATAAGTACATCCTAAACCTGGAGCCACAGCGGACTTACACGACTCATATTACCAATGCTAAACCCGAAGATGGGCGTGATTATTGGGAAAGCTGGGTAGAAAAAGCAAAAACTGATAAGAAAGCAGCCGCATTGGTGGCAAATTATCAGCATCGGCCGGCGGAGGAACTTTACGACCTGGAGCGTGACCCCTATGAACTAACCAACCTGGCAGCCAATCCGGAAAACAAACCATTACTGACCACATTCAAAGAATACATGGTGCAGTGGATGGAAAGCCAAAATGACCAGATGGGGCTCACCCTATATTTTACCAATATCAAGTATAAACATAAAAGTGAAGAGCCATCCGTTAAAGAGTAAAAGCAGGGTGTTGGATCCTGATCATTTACAAGTTGTTAGATGGTTAAGTGGCCAATAGTTGTATAAGAAAATAATACAGAATTGGTCTTCCCTCAAAAAAATGGACATTAAGTTAAGAACTGACAGGCTGTATCGGAATTGGTAAACAGGGTATCAAGAATGGGTCTTTTCCCAGCACAGGGCCTTACCGCAGCTGGACCGATTTACGGAAATGTTTGATAGATTGGTGGCATGTCTAACAGACGACAGTAACAATAACAAAATAATAAAAAACATACTATCTGACTTTATATCAAAATGGGTTTCCCCCTTTTTCGTGTAGGGTAAGAAAAGACTAGGCAGCTATCTGATACTGCCCTTTAGTTTCAAATTGTTCCGGACTTAAGTAGCCCAGCTTTGAGTGTTCCCTACGGGCGCAATCTTCGCCTCCCGGCTCAATTGTGTTTTCGATTGTACCATACCTGAATGTATTCAAAGATATCTTCTCTGGCTTCCTTGCGGGTCTGGTACTGGCGATGGTAGACCAGTTCCTGTTTAAGCGTAGCAAAAAAGCTCTCCATACAGGCATTATCATAATGGACCTGCCCATCATGAGCATTTGAGGTCCGTTTCCTTTCCGGCTCATTGAGCAAATCATTTTGTTGTCTTTAAGCAGTTTCTGGTAATCGTTGCTGGCGTACTGAGAGCCTCTATCAGAGTGATGTAGCAAGCCCTTCTGTGGGCTTCTAGCCAGCAGAGCCATCTGCAAAGCACTCACTACTAATCCTGTTTCCATATTTTGATTCATCGCCCAACCCACTAATTTTCTAGAAAACAAATCCAGTACCACTGCCAGGAACAACCAGCCTTCCCGGGTCCATACGTAGGTGGAGCCGATGCTGCACACGTAGCAGGTCCATATCCGTAACCCACTTTTCATCAGCCTTAAAAGCACTAAACTGTTGATTAAGTTTGTTTTCAGCCACGGGCAGGCCATGTTTAGAATCGGTAGTGACAACAAACTTTCTTTTTCGTTTAGCGGTAATCTGATGGCTTCTCATTAGTTTAGCCACTCGTTTCTCTGAGCAGGATATACCCTTTTCAATCAGATCCACATATGTACGAGGACTTCCATGGACCAGCAGACGATGTCAGCATCGGGTCCTGTCTGCCGGCTTTGCTTATGAACCTTCTTGATCGCAGCTACTATACGCTCATCTTCCTGCTTACGGGTGCTTTCTGGCCGCTTTCGCCACCCATAGTACCCACTTAACGACACCTGCATTGCTTCACAGAGCCTCTTCAGGCCATATTGTCCCCGGTTTTGATGAATGAATTGGTATCTCACTGGGGACGATTCGTGCGGATCCCAGATCAAGCCCCGGTTAAGATCCGATACCCATTGCTTTTTGGACCTGCTACGTTGTGAGCATCGGCTCCACGATCTCAACTGTTTCTTTTAACCGTTGATTCTCCCGTTGTAACTGCCGTAATTGTTCATCCTGGCTATGGCCCTTACCCGGAAAGGCTTTTTGCTGATGGTCCTCCAACTCCTTTTTCCACCGCCGAAGTATACTGTCGTGTACACCAGACTACGGGCAGTCTCACTGACATTCCCATTTTTATATGCCAGGCTGATGGCTTCCTCTTTGAACTCCCTGGTATAGGTCTTTTTATTTGCCATTATTATAGTGGTTTAGAGTGTGTAATATACTCTTTTCCCACCTTCCACTTTTATGGGGGAATCCCAATCATACATTCCTTTATTTTGTTCCCTTTAATCTACTTATGCTTTGCGTGGCAAATGATAATAATTTGCCTATATTTCTATCATTAGCCATCTATTGCCTCATGTACGAAGTATTCTTTCAAAGTTTTAATAATAAAGTCCCCCTTACCCTTGAGGAACAGGCACAGATAACAAAATATCTCACGCCCAAGAAACTCCGAAAAAAGCAATATCTGCTGCAGGAAGGAGATGTGTGTAAGTCAATTGCCTTTGTTGAAAAAGGGGTGTTACGGGCCTACTCTGTAGATGATGCGAGTATGGAATATATTATTCAATTTGGTTTAGAAGGATGGATTATTTCCGATTTATATAGTTTCTTAACAGCAGAGCCGGCCACCTATAATATAGATGCGATAGAGGACTGCGAACTGGTACTTATCAGCAAACGGTCGCATGAAGAGCTGTTGCAAACCATGCCAAAATACGAAACCTTTACCCGGCTCAATGTTACTGGCGCTTATCTGGCGATGCAACGCAGATTAACTTCTATCATCAGTTCGTCGGTAGAACAACGCTATGAGGATTTTATGGCCATTTACCCACATATTGCCGAGCGTGTACCCCAGCACATGATTGCTTCCTATATGGGCCTCCAACCCGAAACGCTAAGCCGTGTCAGAAGAAGAATCGCTTCTAATAAATAAAACTATACCTTCTTTAATTCTTGAAAACCATTGATTTAAGTCAATGGTTTTTCTTGCGTAGCGTCAATGCGGAAGGCTTTTGTAGCTGGTATCTTTGCATAATCAAAAACAAATTAACTAGAAAAAGATATGCAAACGAACACCACCATAGCTATTATAGGAGCCACCGGCAGTATGGGCTCGGCTATTTCCAAAAGTCTTTCCAACGGTAACTTCAATCTGCTGCTTTGTGCAAGTGACCAGACCAAATTACAATCCTTACTGGGAGAGATAAAAACATCCAATCCTTCAGCACAGGCAGAAGCTATGGATTGTTTCAAAGAAGCAAGCTGGGAAGCAGATATAATCATATTGGCCGTCCCCTATCAGGCTGAAAAAGAGGTAGCCGGGAAAATACTGGAAGTGGCCAATCAAAAAATAGTAATTAGTATTGCTAATCCCTTAAACGTCACCTACGATGGTCTGGTCACCTCTCCGGATACGAGTGCAGCGGAAGAATTGCAAAAGTTACTCCCTAACTCTACCATTGTAAAAGCCTTCAATACCACTTTTGCCGCTGATTTTGCTCAACCAGTGATAGATGGCAAACAAGTAGATGCTTTTGTGGCAGGAGATGATGCAGAAGCTGTAGATACAGTAGCCGAACTGGTAACAACGGCAGGTTTGAATCCCATCATTGCAGGTTCCCTGAAGGAAAGCCGCACGCTGGAGAATATGCAACTGCTGCTCATTAAACTGGGCATAAAGTACAACTATAACTGGCTCGCCGGTTGGAAAATCCTGCATAATTAATTGCAATATTTTTAACACCTAACATTTAAATATACAACTATGAAAAAGATAACCATCATTTTTTCCGCTTTCTTCTTTTTAACACTAACTGCGTTTACCACCTTGCCCAATATCTGGACAAATGATGATCCACATTCGCAGCTTGGTTTTACGATTACCCACCTGGGCATTGCCGATGTTTCTGGCACTTTCAACGATTTTGATGTCACCATTACTTCGTCAACACCAGATTTTAGTGATGCTGTAGTTGAACTAAGCGCCAAAGTAGCTTCTCTTGATACAAGAGTGGAGCAAAGAAACAATCACCTGAAGAGTCCTGATTTTTTTGATGCCGAGAAATATCCGACACTAACTTTTAAGAGCACCTCCATAAAAAAAGCAGGTAAAAACCAGTATAAGCTCTCCGGCAACTTAACTATGCATGGCATTACCAAACCGGTAACGATGGATTTTCTATACAAAGGCACAATAGAAAACCCGATGAGCAAAAAGCAAACGGCTGGTTTTCAGGTAACAGGTACCATCAAACGCTCAGATTTTACTATCGGGCCCTCTTTTCCGGAAGCGGTGATCAGCGATGAAGTTCGCATAAAAGCAGATGGTGAGTTTGTTCAAAACAAGTAAACAAGCATAAATAAAATAAAAACAGACTATGAAGAAGATACTAAGTATAACACCTGCCTCCCATGCCACCGATTTGGCATTGTTGCTGGCAAGAATAGGAATAGCTGTGTTAATGCTAACCCATGGCATTCCAAAACTGGGAGTGCTCCTTTCTGGAGACCCTGTAACGTTTCCATCTGTAATGGGCATGAGTGCAGAGCTTTCGTTAGGCCTCGCCGTTTTTGCAGAAGTGCTTTGTTCCCTGTTTCTTTTAGCAGGTTTGGCTACCAGACTGGCAGTCATTCCGCTGATGAGTACCATGGCCATAGCGGCTCTTTTCATTCATGCAGCCGATCCGTTTGGTATAAAAGAACCAGCCCTGCTTTACTTATTGGTTTACCTGGTGTTGTTGCTTGCAGGGGGAGGAAAATACTCACTGGACTATTTGCTGCAAACTGCAACTGAAAAAAATAAGCAGGCTGCTCTAGAAGAACCAATGCCTGCCTCATCCATTTCTTAACTAATTAACTAAGCATTTAGCCATGAAAACTAACTATAAAATACCATCCCAGACAAAGATTGGACATATACACTTGAAGGTGGCAGATCTGAAACGGTCGCTTGCTTTTTATGTTGACCTGTTAGGGTTTGAACTAATGATGTATTATGGAGATCAGGCGGCTTTTATCTCGGCAGGCGGCTATCATCATCATATCGGGTTAAACACCTGGCATAGTAAAGATGCGCCCCCTGCAAGCCGGGAAGGCGTAGGCTTGTATCACACAGCCATCCTGTATCCTACCCGAAAAGATCTGGCAAACATCTATAAAAGGCTACGGGAAGCCAACTATCCAAATATTGGAGCCTCTAACCACGGGGTTTCCCAGGCACTATATTTACGTGACCCAGATAATAACGGTGTAGAACTCTACTGGGACAAACCCAAAGAGTTATGGCCTAAAAATCCGGATGGCTCACTCACCATGTACACCCATCCACTTAACCTGGAAGAATTGCTCAAAGAAGCAGCGTAATAAAGCTATCCAGACATACCAAAGCCCGGGTATTCTTTCAGACAACTGGGCTTTGGTATTTATAATCTTCTCTCTAGTCACTCGATCTGATTTTCTCCTTTCCATTGCCCTTACTGAAGGAAAATAGCTTACTTTCATCTATTTCTATTGATTTAAGTCAATGGGTTTTCTTGCTTACAGTCAATGGATAGGGGGGGCAAATTGGGTACTTTTGTAAAGTAGAAAGCAGAGAAGAGAAAGAACAGGCAGCCATTTTTATTTTTCACCTTTAACATATAAAACCATGAAAACACTAGAAAACAAAGTAGCCATTGTAACCGGAGCTGGCTCCGGAATTGGCAGAGCAATTTCCTTATTATATGCCGCTGAAGGCGCAAAAATTGTTGTTTCTGATATTGATGAAAAAGGAGGCCTTCAAACCGTAGAAGAGATACAAGCAAAGGGCGGTGATGCCATTTTTGTAAAAGCCGATACCTCCAAACCCGATGATAATAAACAGGTAGTCGAACAGGCCGTTCAGCAATTTGGAGGCTTACATATTGCCGTAAATAATGCTGGCATTGGTGGTCCGCTTAAAGCGGTTGGTGAATATCCGATTGAAGGTTGGGACAAAACCATTGCCATTAATCTTTCAGGCGTGTTTTATGGCATGCGCTACCAGATTCCGGCCATGCTCTCGTCAGGGGGCGGCAGTATCGTAAATGTCGCTTCTATCCTTGGTAAAGTAGGAACCAGAAATTCTGCGGCGTATGTAGCTTCTAAGCATGGCGTGATCGGGCTTACCGAAGCAGCCGCACTGGAATATGCAGATCAAAAGATCCGTATCAACTCCATAGGGCCAGGATATATTCTTACCCCTTTACTTACCAATAACTTAGATGAGGCCACCATGAAAGCCCTGGTAGGGTTGCACCCGATGGGAAGACTAGGGAATTCAGATGAAGTAGCCCAACTGGCGCTGTGGCTTAATTCAGATAAAGCCTCCTTTGTTACCGGCGCCTATTATAATGTAGATGGCGGTTATCTGGCCCAATAAATTTGCCGCAGGATACCAATATTTTGCATAGGGCCAGATATGTGCCCAAGTATTAAAAAATGTATAACCGTTTCTCCTTTTCTGTTTCAAGTGAAACAGAAAAGGAGAAACATAAATGTAAAGTATATGCATACCAAAGAGCAAATACATGTATTGTTGTGTGACCCAGAAACCGGAATTTGTGAAATACCTGAAGCGCAGTTGTCTGCTACCGGAGTTACTATTCCTGCAGAGAAAAAACCACTGCGTCTGCTGTATTTTACCGATCCCATTTGTTCGTCCTGCTGGGGCATTGAACCGCAACTAAGAAAGCTAAAACTGGAATATGGGGATTATTTTTATATAGAATATCGTATGGGCGGCTTGCTGAAAGGATGGGATTCTTATGGCGGCAAGGATGTAAGTAACCCTACTGATGTAGCCCACCACTGGGACGAAGTCAGTGCCTATTACCAGATGCCTATTGATGGTGACCTTTGGCTGGAAGACCCCTTGGCTTCTTCCTACCCGCCTTCCATCGCTTTTAAGGCAGCACAACTGCAGGGAGAGGAAAAATCGTTGGCTTTTCTGAGACGAATCAAGGAGATGGTGTTTCTGGAAAAGAAAAATATCACCAGATGGGAACACCTGCAGCAAGCCGCTCTGGCAACTGGACTGGATGCTGAAAAACTAAAATCTGATTTTGAAGGCAAAGCAGAAGAATTATTTGAGCAGGATGTAACGCTTGCCAGGAACCTGGGTGTAAAGGGTTTTCCTACCATCTTTTTTACAGATGCAGAAGATAACCGACTGAAAGTATACGGCGTTAAGCCTTACGAGCAGTTTGAACAAACCTTACTCAAACTCTATCCGCAGGCAGTGAAAAACACTATTAACACCTCAGTTGATACCCTTTTTGCACACTACCATACGCTGACTTCAAAAGAATTTGCCATCCTCTCAAACATACAAAAACAAGAGGCAGAAACTATACTAAATGGTTTGTTTGAAAAAGGGAAGATAACAAAATACAGTTCTAAAAACGGGGAACTGTGGAGTAGAAAATAAAGCTGGTGGCTAAACCCATGGACGCAATCAGGGATTATGCCCTATTTGCTGAATAGATTTGGTGCCCCTGTTGCCAACAAAGGTCAGAGAATCTGAAACTTTGAAAGTGAATGATTATTAAAAACTTATAAACACATCAACAATAAAGTTATGATAGATAAATTATTTTCCTATGCGGCTAGTTTCCAGACTACCGGCGTACATCTTGCCCGGTGGGGTTTGGTAATTGTACTCGTATGGATTGGTGGATTGAAGGCTTTTAAATATGAAGCGGTTGGCATTGTCCCTTTTGTGGCCAATAGTCCCACCATGAATTTCTTTTACAAATATGATGCACCCGAATATAAAAAGCACATGAACAAAGAAGGAGAATTTAAATCAGAAAACATTGCCTGGCACAAAGAGAACAATACCTATGCCTTTTCTTATGGACTCGGCGCTGTTATCGTTTTAATCGGGTTGATGATTGCCTGCTATCCGGTTTGGCCTGGAATATCGGCAGTAGGCAGTTTTTTAGCTTTTGTGATGTCACTGGTTACCTTAACTTTTTTAATTACTACTCCGGAAACCTGGGTGCCGGATTTAGGTGATACCGAGCATGGGTTTCCTTACCTGAGTGCTGCCGGAAGACTGGTAGTTAAGGATGTTATTATGTTAGGAGCCAGTGTCGCCACCATGGCACAGGCGGCAAAACAATATTTGATACGGTCACAACAGGTACAATTAATCAATTCTGATTACAGGCTAAAATAACATTCAACCCTGAATTATCCGGCCACGGTGATGGATGCATTTACCACTAAACTAATGATTGAAGCAGTCAATTAACCCTGTGGTGAAAGTAGCAAGTATTGGAATGATCGAAAATTATTTCTTTACAATCAATATCTGTCTTATTACTGGAACTAATAATAATAAAGCCATGCAAACATATGTCACACTTTCAGATACCATGAATGAATTACGCAAGCAGGGATATGTAGAAGATTTTAATTTACGGCAAACCTGCCTGGAATGCCGCAGTGGTCAGTTCAAAATATTTACGGATGAATTTAAAGTAGATACCTATTACCGGTTCGAAGGCGCAAGTGATCCTTCAGATCAAGCTATACTGTATGCCATATCTTCTGAACGTTATCAATTAAAAGGCGTGCTGGTGAATGCCTATGGAATTTATAGCGAGCCTGTAACCGATGAAATGCTGGAAAAACTGGAAATAAGAAAGTAAATTTTCTGCCCGGGAAAATGTCAGGACAGCTTATAGGTATCCGGAAATTAGTTCTCTATAATTTTTATTAAGCGACTGGTACGGCGAATAGATGAAAATACTGGGTTTCGCCCTTTAAAGTGGAAGGTTAGAAAAGATCAGGCAGCGGCCTTCCACTCTAAAAACTTTTAATCTGCATAGTAGTTGCTTTATGCTCATCCTGCAAACTTAGCTACTCTTTCTTTTTTAGCTATTTTTGGTGCGGAAGCCCTATTGTTTGGGCTTTGGGTTCTTTATCGTATAGAGAAAAAAAGTATATTTAAGGCTCTATTTGTAATAAATCATTTTGTGTAAGTGAAGCCTATTCCTTTCTTTCTATGCACCATACTACTTCTGCCATTAGCTCCTCATTAAATAACCTCTGTTTGTCTACCCTTGTAGGTACAGTGCTGCTTACAGGTATTGCCTGCTCTTCCAATAAGCTACCCTCGGCTTCACAACCCTTATTTACCTCATCTGTTTTAACGCCAGCCAACAGTTTTACTTCCGGAGCTGAAGGGCCAGCAGTAGATAAGGCGGGTACTATCTATGCGGTCAATTATCATCATCAGGGAACCATCGGCCAAATATTCCCTTCAGGAGAAAGCCATATTCTAGTAGAATTAGCGAATGGTAGTATTGGAAATGGAATCCGATTCAATAGCCGAGGGGAAATGTTGATTGCCGATTATACCAATCACAATATATTAAAAGTGGATCTAGCGACAAAACAGGTAACCGTATTTGCCCACGAGCCAAGGATGAATCAACCTAATGATCTTGCCATTGATAGCAAAGACCGTTTATATGCCTCTGATCCTAACTGGAAGGAGGGTTCAGGAAAGCTTTGGCGGATTGACACGGATGGTAGCACTACACTTTTGGCAGACAGTATGGGCACGACCAATGGCATAGAAGTAAGTCCCGACGAGCATATTTTATATGTTAATGAATCTGTACAGCGCAAAGTATGGGTTTTTGACTTATCAGCAGAGGGAAAAATCAGCAATAAACGGTTGCTAATTGAATTTGCAGATTTTGGTATGGATGGTATGCGTTGTGACAGAGAAGGAAACTTATATATTACCCGTCATGGGAAAGGAACGGTGGTAAAAGTAAGCCCACAGGGGAGAATCATACAGGAAATAGTGTTAGTTGGGAAGAATCCTTCCAATATTGCTTTTGGTGGTCAGGATGGTCACATCGCTTATATCACTCTACAGGATCAGGGAAATATGGAGTATTTTCGTGTAGATTTGCCAGGTCGCGAATGGCAGATGTTACAAAAATAGAGGCAGTAACAAATCCTTGGCTGTAAAGGATGGAAAACTCAATCCTATACTTTCTAACCGGCCTCACAAATTGCTATTGAAGAGAGGCTTTGAACAGTGTGAAATTGCTAACTATGTCAGGCTCCCAGTTTTTTGGACAGGTTTATGGAAGAAATCCCCAGGGTTAATCTTGAAGAAGGAATACTTTAACAGTTTCACGAATGGGGAATTATCGTAACTTCCTCATATATGAGCAAGAGGGAAAGAATGGCTCACAATCCCTTATTCAAAATTCTCTTTCTGCTTTTACCTTTACTTTTGGTAGGAGCAAATCGATGTGTTTGTCCATATGTAGTTGAATAGAACCCTCACTCTATACAGTGAGGACTACAATATATCCTCCAGGCAAAGAAATCAAGTACAGTTACTCAGCTTGAACCCCTGTGCAACAATAGCAAATGTGTGCTAATACGCTTAAACTAATGGCGAGAAAGGATTTGATATACATGTAGAGTCATATTTTAATTTGTAGTTTTATTAGCTTAAATCCGGAGACAGAAATGTAGCTAATTCATAATCAAATTAACCCCTATCCTCATGAACATGTTTGCAAAAAATGAAGCAGCCACTGTTGAGCAGTATCTTTCACAAGTTCCGGAACATCAAAAGAAAGAGATAGGTTTTTTCCACGACTTTATCTGCATAACAGTTCCGAATCTACCGCCTTACTTTGCTGCCAATATGATCGGCTATGGTTCATTCCGATACCTGGATTCCAAAAAACAAATAAGAGTGTGGCCCATCATTGCCCTTGCCAATCAAAAGAATTATATCAGTATCTATGTGTGTGCCATCGATGGGGAGCAGTATGTGGCAGAAAAGTACGCAAAGCAACTTGGGAAGGTGAGCGTAGGAAGAAGCTGTATCCGGTTTAGGAAAATAGAGGATGTGAATGTAGATACCCTTGCAAGGGTGCTGCAAACCGCTGAAAAAAATCCGGGGATGATAGGTGCCGCTATCGTATAAGAGCAGTAATTGATGTTATCATACAAAAGGAGTGATCTATCATTTGGTCTCCAGTCAAGAACCATTCGACAATACATACAACCATAAGATAAAACGGAAAAAGGCAGAAATGTATTTGGTCCAAGTATCCTGATAAGAAACTGCAGGCCCACCAGGATACGGTATGAAAGCTCATTCTGAGGAGGATTTAATGAGTCCCCTATGAGTAGATTTTTACTTTAACTAACATATTATTTATGGCAAAATCAAAAACGATCATTCTCATTCATGGAAACTTTGTGAATAACCTCTCTTGGAAGGAATGGAAACGCTACGAGCAAAAAGGCTATACGGTATACACCCCTGCCAATCCCGGACACGATGGTATTCCTGCCCAACTCAGAGAAAAAGTACATTCACAGCTTACTCAAACAGGATTTGTAGAGGTGGTAAATAATATTGCCAGCTTAATTGATACCTTACCGGAAAAGCCACTCATTATTGGACATTCCATGGCAGGAATGGCAGCCCTAAAATTAACCCAATTAGGCAGGGCAATAGCTGCTGTGAGCATAGATGGGGCACCTCCCAAAAATGTCTTTCCTCCTTTTTCAACCATAAAAATAGTACTACCCGCCTTTGGTTTTTTTTCAAGCAGTGCTTATTTCATGGGTTCTCGTGAGTGGTACAACAAAGCCTTTTTCAATACCCTGCCTGATAAAGAAAAGGAAAAAGCCTTTGAAGACTTTGCAGTACCTGAAAGTTATAAAGTAAGCAGACAATTGGTGTTGGATTCTTTTGCAAACATAGACTTCCAACAACCACATGTACCCTTATTATTTATTGGAGGCGGTAAGGATAGTATCTTTCCTGATACACTTACCAAAACCATAGCCGGAAAATACAAGAATACAGCTAGCCGGGTTGATGTAAAAATCTATGAAAATAAAAGCCATTTCATTTGTGGAGAACCAGGATGGGAAAAAGTGGCGGATGATATTATTACCTGGTATGAGAATCAATAATGCTCCACATATATGCACATATAAGGGTTCATGAAGTGGGCTTAGCCAAGCATAAACCCTTGTATATATTGCTTTTATTTGATTTAAGCCGATCTGTATGATTGTCCGGGAGGAGTCTTCTCTTATCTGGCCACTTTGTAAATAAGCTCAGTACGAACCTATAACCAAAGTAATTGGCTGGATAACGGTAGCATTATCGGTTTCAGAGTTCCTTCTTTTTAAATCGTTCCATTCTCTTTTTGCTCTCAAAGGGCTAAAGCTACACATGCTTAATCATTTTGAGCAGTAGGCCGGGAACTATAAGCACCGGGACTGGCCCCATTGAAAGCTTTTACTAAATTTGGAATCGACTCTACCTGTACTTTACCACTCATGATTAATTCTTTCAATCGGGGATTTGATTCAAATAAAGCACCTACTTCTTTTTGTTGTTTATCAAAATCATAAATGCATAAGGATATCTTCTTGGCAGCTAAAAACAAGATATATTTTTCTATAGAAGGAGAGGTAATTTCACTTCCCGGGCGACTTGTATGCAGGTATAAATTCATCTTTCCTTTTTCTACTACCTGAACCACATCTTCTACCTCTTTCGATTGATTTTCTGCAAGTTTCAAGTTATGGACTACAGTAAAACTATCGCTGCCAATTACAAAAGCGGATATATCTTCTGGGGTGAGTTTTTGACTCTTTTGCTTGCCCACTTCACTAAAGAGGATATAGCCTGGTTTGATGATTCCTTTAGCTCCTTGCAAGGAAGGATGAAATACAATATTGCCTTCTAACTTTTGTCCCTGCCTGGAATAATAGTAGGAAGACTGGGCCAAGGAAGGAATAACAAAATAAGGAGCAAACACAAGCATCAACAAACACAAATATCGCATGGGATCAGGCTTAATTTTCAATTGTAAGGCTACGCTAAATCCTGCCCTTATTTCTTTTGAAAATGAAACTTATCCAACAAGGCTTAGATAATAAGTTGAAAAGCGGGTAAAGCGTATTTTTTTCAATAGCGTCATTCTTTACCTGCTTGATAGCTAGTTTATAAACTTAAAGCGTAGTATAATTATATAACCAGAGGAGTATATTCATTTTTTGCAGGAAGTAGAAAGTGAGCTGCCAAAAAATAAAACAAAGCAAAAAACTTGCATAAAACCCTTCATTCAGGCCTATTATAAAGTGAGATTGAAAATAAAGCAGTTAACTGAGAAGGAAGGATTAGGTGATTGTAAACTGTGAACGGATTAGTGCTTTCAGATGGCTTAACCAATGAAAAAATAATTCTGATTAAAACGTAAAGCCGGTCTATACTATTCCAGTTAGCCTAAAGAGAAGAAAATGTTACTATACTTCCACTGCCGAGCTGGCTGTATAACTGACACTTTTTTTATTGTATTTTAGGCCATACACTAGGGATGAATGTCTTAGTTGAAGAACGCAATAACATGTATAGAGACAATTATCCGGCAAAGTTCTTTTTTTTATCTCGCTTAATCTATTAATTGATATATTCATTAGTGAATAACTATAATTTCCATCCATCTAAATGAATTTGCATGACATCCTCAAATAAAAACTCCAGTGTATCCCGTCGTAGTGCTATACAATCTGTGTTAGGGGTGGTCGGGCTGGGAATGACCTTGCCCACTGCTTCGTATGCCTCGGAATTCAGCCACATTCAATACAAGGAGAAGGTAAAGATCACTAAACTGGAAACCTTTCTGGTTAAACCCAGGTGGATTTTTTTGAAGATTCATACAGATGCCAGCGTGATTGGCTTGGGAGAACCGCTGCTTGAAGGCCGAGCGCTTACGATACAAACTGCCATTAAAGAAATTGAGCCATATTTGATTGGGAAAGATCCCAGGCATATTATCCATCACTGGCAGGCCATTTACCGGCATGCTTTTTACCGGGGTGGTCCTATACTTACCAGCGCCTTAAGTGGGATTGACCAGGCCTTGTGGGATATCAAAGGTAAACTTCTGGGTATTCCAGTATATGAACTTCTCGGCGGACCTACCCGTGACCGGGTTCGTGTATATGGCCGGGCTAGCTCTCCGGAAGACATGAAGAAAAGAATGAGCGAAGGGTATAAAACGATTAAAACGGGAGTTGCTCATGAACAACCTTCCCGCATGGTGGAGAATCCTAAATTTATTCAGTACGCCGTGGATAATTTTGCTGCGCTCAGGCAAACATCCGGCAAGGAAATGGACATAGGTATTGATTTTCACGGCGCTATTCCTCCGCAGGTATCTAAGGTGCTTATTAAAGAACTGGAACCTTTTCATCCCATGTTTATTGAAGAACCTGTGCAGGCGCAGAATGTAGATGTACTAGCCGATATTGCCCGTGGAACCCATCTGCCCATAGCTACTGGTGAAAGAATATTTACCAAGTGGGGTTTCCGGGAAATCCTTGAGAAAAGGGCTGCCAGTATTTTGCAACCTGATCTTTGTCATGCTGGAGGTATCACGGAAGGCCGTTTAATAGCTGGTATGGCTGAAGCCTATTATGTGCCAATTGCCCCTCATAATCCAATGGGGCCTATTTCGCTTGCCTCCGGCCTGCATTTGGCCGCCAGTATTCCCAATTTCCTGGTACAAGAGCAGGTATCCTTAGGAGAGGGGTATTTAAAGAAACCATTCAAACTCGAAAAAGATGGAAATGTGTTAATTCCCACAGGGCCTGGCCTGGGTATTGAGCTGGATGAAAACCTGTTAGCCGATAAAATCGGACATGACTGGAAAAATCCTGAATCGTATGATCCCAGGGATGGTTCGGTAGTAGACTGGTAAATAACCCCTGTTCACTCTAAAGTTGATAGATACTGGTAATTTTTATATCAAATAGAACTGTTGTCTTTAAAGTAAAATCAACGATTTTGCTTTGAAAAATAGAACTATTCGTTTAAAATACACAACTATTTTTAGTTTAATTACCTATGCTATCCATTCAATCCAAACTCTTTCAATTTGCCATCTGCTGGCTCCGGCAGTTAATGGTAGGGATTGGTATATTGGGATGGATACTTCCAGTTTACGGACAAAATGCACAAGTAAATTTGCCAGCTAATAGGGATGTTAGTTTTGAACACCTATCAGTTAAGCAAGGACTTTCAAACAATACCGTGCTCTGCATCCGGCAAGACCAGGAAGGGTTTATATGGATGGGTACCAGGGATGGATTGAATAAATACGATGGCTACACATTTACTATTTATAAACCTGATCCTTTAGACCCAAAGAACACTTTAGGACATAACTGGGTAAATAATATTTTAGAAGACCGCCAGGGAAGACTGTGGGTAACTACCCATGGGGGAGGATTGCACCGGATGGATAAGCGCAGCGGAAAACTGACTTCTTACCGGATTGACCCGACAAAGATTAACGACCGGAATGTATGCCGTTCTATTTTTGAAGACCGCCATGGATTTCTTTGGATTGCTTCTCATGGAGGCTTAAACCAGCTTGATCCGAATAGCGGTAAATTCAGCTTATACAATTCGCCTGCCGACGAAACACTGGGATTATTTGCTGTTTGCGAGGATCAGTATGGAAGGCTATGGGTAGGCGGACGAAAAGGTTTATACCAGTTCGACCGGAAAACTGGTGAGTTTACCTGCTTTCCAATGAAGGATGGCCCTATGCAAGGAGTAGAGGCTATGTATCAGGACGATAAAGGCACACTATGGATCGCTTCTCCCAAAGGTCATTTATCTAAGTTAGATCCTACCAGCCTTACAGTTACGTTTTTGCCTGAACCGGAAAATTTTTTTGAAGGCCGCCCAACTGCTTTATTCGGGGATGCTTCTGGTATAATCTGGCTGGCCCGGGAGAATAAGAATGGACTGGTCCGCTTTAATGCAGGAAACGGCCAATGGGAAGGTTCAAAGGATAATTTTTCTCAGGTTAGTAATTTAAGCAAGAACGTAGTTAAATCTTTCTTTCAGGACCGGTGCGGCATTTTATGGATAGGAACAGATAATGGCATTAATAAACTGATTCCTCAACCTAAAAAATTTCAAACAATCCAGCTGAATAAAGATTTACATTCTTCCCAATTGCCGGAAAATAAAATTGCCGCTTTATGTCAGGATCAGACCGGTACCATCTGGGTAGGCAATGAAGCAGGTGGTTTACATGCCTTACATTCGGAAACAAAGCAATTTGCTTCCTATATGGCAGATTCAACCAATCCTACACAATTAGCCAGCAACCAGGTCGCCGCTATTTACGAAAGCCGCTCTGGCATCTTATGGGTAGGGGCAGGCAGTTATTTACACAAAAAAGAGGGCAGGGGAGAGCGGTTCAGCCGTTTTTATACCGGCATTCAAATCCGGTCCATCCGGGAAGATGCAGAAAATAACCTTTGGATAGCAGGCTATGGCGGCATCGCATCGTTTAATCAACACACCCGGCAGTTTACGCAATATAAGTACATTCCGCATGATTCATCGTCCTTGAGTGACGATAATGTGGTTACGTTATTCATTAGCCGGTCGGGTGCTATCTGGGCAGCTACCAACCGTAGAGGGCTCAATAAATTAGATCCGGCTACCGGAAAATTTACCCGTTTCCAACCTAATTATTCTAATCCATCAGGGCATTTAAATGATAGAGATATCCGCTCTTTATTTGAAGATGAGAAGGGCATTTTGTGGATAGGCACCAACCAGGGAGGCCTTAACCGGTACGATCCGCAAACAGGGCTTTTTACTGCCTATACTACACATGATGGCCTTCCCAGCAATCATATTGTGGCTATTCTTGGCGATAGATTGGGTAATTTATGGTTATCTACTAACCAGGGAATCTGCCGGTTTACGCCTGCAACCAAAGTTTGCCGGAATTATGATGCAACTGATGGATTGCAGGGGGAAGAGTTTGGCAGAGAATTTCTGGAAGTATGTGCCAAACGGACTACAGGAGAATTACTTTTTGGTGGTCCAAACGGCTTCAATATTTTTTCACCGGAACATATTCAGGACAATCAACACAAGCCGCCTGTACATATTACCAATATTACCATCAACGACACAATCAGTACTTTCCGCAGAGATACCTTAGCACTTTCCTACCAGGAGAATTCTTTTTCCTTTGATTTTGTGGCTATTAATTTTATTTCTCCGGAAAAAAATCAGTATGCCTATCAGCTGGAAGGGAATGATAATAACTGGGTGTATTCTGGTAAAAGGCGTTTTGCAGCTTATACGAATCTTGATCCCGGCGAATATACATTTAAAGTAAAAGCTTCCAATAACGATGGGGTGTGGAATACTGTCGGAACCTCCTTAAAAATCATTATTCATCCGCCATTCTGGCGTACCTGGTGGTTTATGACGATAGGCGCACTCATGTTTGGAGGCTGTATCTATGCTGGTTTCCGGTACCGCATCAGGCAGATCAGGCAGGAAGAAGCCCACAAAGCAGCATTTAATAAGAAGCTTTCGGAGATGGAATTGCAGACTTTACGTGCACAAATGAATCCGCATTTTATTTTTAATTCGCTCAATTCTATCAACCGCTTTATTATGAATAATGAGCCTGAAGAGGCTTCTGATTATCTCTCCAAGTTTTCTAAACTGATTCGCTTAATCCTGCAAAATTCCAATACTTCCACCATTACTCTGGAAAAAGAACTGGAAGCTTTACAACTCTATTTAAAATTAGAAGTACTCCGGTTTAAAGGTAAATTTACTTTTCTGGTTCAGATCAGCGAAGAAGTTGAAACAGCCTATATTGAAATTCCTCCATTAATTATTCAGCCCTATGTAGAAAACGCCATCTGGCATGGCTTAATGCACAAAGAAGGAATCGGGCATCTGGTTATAAATATAAAACACGAACATAACAGGCTCATTTGTACCATTGAAGATGACGGTATCGGCCGTAAAAGAGCGGCTGAACTGAAAAGTAAATCGGCCACTAAGAATAAGTCGATGGGAATGCAGATTACCGCTCACCGGCTGGAATTAAGTAATGCATTGTCTGGTAAAAAAACCACAGTGTCTATTGCAGATCTGGTAGATGCAGAAGGTGAACCTTGCGGAACTCGGGTAGAACTCCAGATTCCAACCAGGTAGAAAGAATTTGTTGCAGCATATACTTTGAAAAACTAAGCTATGATAAAATCGATTATTATTGACGACGAAGACCATTGCCGGGCTACTCTATTTATGCAACTAACCAGGTATTGTCCGGAGGTAACTGTAGTGGCTGAATGTGGATCAGCGGCAGAAGGCTTAAAGGCAATTGTAGCGCATTCACCAGACCTGGTTTTTCTGGATGTGGAAATGCCTCATATGAATGGATTTGAAATGCTGGAGCAACTTCCGGCTATCTTTTTCGAGATCATATTTACCACCGGCTATGATGCCTATGCGATTAAAGCGATCCGTTTTAGTGCCCTGGATTATTTACTCAAACCCATTGATAAAGATGATCTACGGAAGTCCATTGCCAAAATAAGCCGGGAAAAGGAAAACCTGATGGCGCAACAGCTCACTATTCTGTTTCAGAAACTAAAGAACCAGCTTCTCTTACAAAAAATAGCTTTACCTACATTTCAGGGATTTGAAGTCGTGCCCTTAGATACAATCATCCGGTGTGAAGCAGATAATAATTATACCAATGTGTTTTTGAAGAATAATAAAAAGCTTCTGGTTTCCCGTACGCTGAAGGAAATAGATGAATTACTGGAAGGACAGCCATTCCTTCGCATCCACCAATCGCATATTGTAAACCTGAATGAAATAGTCCGCTACATACGGGGCGAAGGAGGATATGTGGTCATGAGTGATGAATCTTCAGTAAGTGTTTCCCGCAGCCGGAAAGAAGAGCTGTTTAAAATATTTAGCTAAGCCCTAACCAAGGATTTATAAAAGGAGAAGTAAAATTCTTTGTTGAAATCTACCATTATAACAGAATCAATAAATAGTTTCAGCACACTTCTCACCTACCAATAGAACTCGATTTTAGGGATACAATGTAGAATATGGATACATTTTTAGTGGGCAGGGGTGCAGCAACAGTGTGGCCAGTTTTGGCCTGTGTGTAGGCCAAAATCGAGTATGAGAATGCGAAGATTGCCAACGCAGTTGTTTGTGCGACTATCGGCCATTTCAGCGTAAAACAGGCTTTGTTGATGCAGTCTTTTTCTTTTGTTACTGGCACACAAGCTGGCTCAAAGCTCTCGCTTTGCCACACAGTCTTAGCTCAAGGCTTGCTCAAAAACTCTCGTTTTTGCCGTCATTTGGAAAAGTAAAAGAAAAGTAAGGGCGGCCTAAATAAAAAATGCTATAAAATCCCAATGAATTCGCCGTTAAAATACTTTGTTATCCTGGACCTCACGTTAAAATAACTTTCTTGGTTTTTATCAACCTGTTCACTAAGTCATCAAGCCCTCTATTGTAAATATTCAATTCATTATCTGTTTTATCCAACAAAATACAACTACCATTCTATTTGGTTAGCTACTCAATCAAATTAACCAAACACTCAATGAAGATAGACTGGAACGCGACATTGAGGTAGTTTAAAGTAAGAAAGGTGAAATGCATGTATTTGATAAATCGTGCTTTCAATTGCTTAAATTATAAGCTGAATACGATAGCATTCAACCGTTGAAAGCTTTGAAGGTATGGCATCAGCTTGTAATGTAAGTGCTTGTAACATTCCCGGTTTTACCTTTCTATTCCTGATCAGACATTTATAGATACATTCTGGAAATAGCCTTAAAACAAAAGTTTGTAAGGCTATTCTCTCCTTAATAAAAGACATATCCTCTTTTGACTGAATCATTTCAAACCATTCATAAACTATTAACCTTACTTCTATGCGAGAATACCATACCCATGTTCGTTACGTTCCCATAGTTCTTTTTAAGGTGGGAATGTTGATGTTAATTACTTTCCTGCCTTCGGCTGGGATAGCTCAACTCAGCAATCTTTCCATGGCAAACAGTCAAGAGATAAGTAAACATACAGGTCTTCCAGGCCAGGTACATCTACCTGCCACTGATAAAACTTCTATTACCCCGGTAGAAATAGCGGTGAGCGGAAAGGTGACAGATTCGCAAAGCGGAGAAGGATTACCGGGCGTAAATGTGCTCGTAAAAGGAACAAATACAGGTTCTGTTACGAATGCAGAGGGGGAATATAGTATTACAGCGCCAGATGCCAATGGTACACTGGTCTTTTCCTACATAGGTTATGCCAGCCAGGAGGTGGCTATTAACAACCGGACAACTGTGAATATAGCCATGGCTGCCGATATTAAGTCGCTGAACGAAGTAGTAGTAACGGCTCTGGGAATTAAGCGGGAAGCAAAAAAATTAGGTTATGCCATTGCTACTGTAAATGCAGATCAGATCAATGTAAACCGCACCCCCAATGTAATGAGCTCCCTGCAAGGGAAAATGGCTGGTGTGAATATTTCTACTATGGCTACTGGCCCGGCAGGTAGTAGTAAAATCCGTATCCGGGGACAGTCATCTTTTAGCGGGCAGAATAATCCACTCATTGTAATAAATGGCGTGCCGGTAGATAATTCTAATTATGCCTTAGGCGGAAACTTCGGAAACCGGGCTGCTAACAGTTCCGATGGGGGAGATGGTCTTTCCAGCATTAATCCAGATGATATAGAGTCCATGACAGTGCTGAAGGGAGCTACCGCAGCGGCATTATATGGCTCAAGAGCGAAAGATGGCGTAGTGATGATCACTACCAAAAACAAAGGTTCTGGCAAAGGACTGGGTTTAGAGTATAATGCCAATTATACGACAGAAACACCCTTAGATTTTACAGATTTTCAATACGAGTACGGCCAGGGGGAAGGAGGGGTACGGCCAACCGCTCCGAATCCTACTTCAGGTGTATGGAGTTTCGGAGAAAAATTTGAGCCAGGTATGACACAAATCCTGTTCGATGGAGAAGAATGGCCTTATGAGCCAGTGCGGAACCGGGTACGGAAATTCTATAACGTTGGTACCAATTTTACCAATACGGTTACGGTGTCGAATGGCGGTGACAGTGGCGGGTTTAGTCTTTCGTTTGCTAATACAGATAATAAAAGCATTGTACCCAATTCAAATTTCAACAGAAAAACGATCAACTTAGGTTTTACCCAGACGATAGCTGGCAAACTAACCGCCATGGGTAATATCAATTATTCCAATGAAAAAAACCGCAATCCTGCTCAGCTCAACACCCAGGACTTTGCTACGCCAACTGTAGTATATACCCTGGCTAATTCTATGCCTTTTGAGGCGCTGGAACAAAACCAGACCTTGCCTAATGGCGACGAATTTGTATTCTCCAGATTTCTGGTACGGAACAATCCCTATTACTCTGTAAACAATCATTTTGAAAATATCAAACGGGACAGGCTTTTCGGAAATATTGCCTTGAAATACCAGTTTGCCAAATGGTTGTATTTGCAGGGCCGGATTGCCCAGGATTATTATGCCCGGAACCAGGATTATAATATACCCAATGGTTATGCGCCTATTGCCAGAGCTCCCCTGGGTTTTGTAAATGGTTCCTATACCCAGGATGTACGGCAGTTCAGGGAGATCAATAATGATTTTATCTTAGGCATTAACCAGAGTTTCGGTGATTTTGGCCTGGATGTAACGCTGGGAGGCAATCAGCGCTATGTACGCATGGAATACAATAGTGTAACGGTGCAGGATTTTGTTCAGCCCAGGTTATATACCGTCATGAATGGACGGGTAAAAAATCCGTTCTACAGCTTATCTGAAAGAAAAGTAAATTCCTTATATGGCGCCGCCGAAATCTCATTCAGGGAATACCTGTATTTAAATGTAACTGCCCGTAACGACTGGTTTTCTACCCTGGCTCCAGCTAACCGGAGTATACTCTATCCATCTGTTACCGGAAGCTTTGTGTTTTCACAGGCATTTGCAAACCTGCCTAACTGGCTTTCGTTTGGAAAAATAAGAGCCGCTTATGCACAGGTAGGCGACGACAATGTAGATCCCTATTCAAACACGTTATATTACAGTGTCAACAATAACCTTTTCCCAACACCCCAGGGTCAGCCTGTTTCGGTGGGTGGGATCAATGCCAGTTCTATTCCGAACAAAAACCTGCGACCCTTACGCGTATCAGAAGCAGAGGTAGGTATTGAAGCCAAGTTTTTTAACGATGCCATTGGCGTAGATTTAACCTATTACCGGAAAATAACAGAAGATCAGATTTTGGCTGCCCAGGTTTCAGATGCATCTTCATTTACCAGCCGTTTAATTAATGTAGGACGCAGTATGAATAAGGGAATTGAATTACTGTTAACCGCTACGCCGGTTCGTACAAATGCCTTCAGATGGGATGTTAGTTTTAATGCTTCGTATAATACCTCAAAAGTTCTGCAATTGGGACTAACGCCCGGCGATACCATGATTACGGTAGGCGGTTCAGGAGGAAGTACTTTACGGCAGGTAGTGGGCAAACCCATTGGGCAGCTATTTGTTTTTGGTTACTTACGGGATGAACAAGGCCGTCAGGTATTTGATAAAAACAGCGGCCGGCCTTTGCGGAATCCTACCCCTATTAATGTAGGAAGCGCCTTGCCCAGGTATTTTGGCGGTATTTCCAATACATTCACTTTTAAAGGAATCATTTTATCTACCTTAATTGACTTCAAGCTGGGCCATAAGATGATTGCCGGTTCTAATATGAATTATTTACGCCACGGTTTACATAAACGGACGCTGGTAGGACGGGCAGAAGGATATGTAATTGGTGAGGGTGTAAATCCGGATGGGGAAGTAAATACCACCAGATCACCGGTTCAGCCTTTCTATGAAACGCCTAATGTGCTGGGTATCTACGAAGATTTTGTGTTCAATGCCGGTTTCTGGAAGTTGCGTCAGATTACCTTAGGATACGACTTTACTAGGCTGCTTCCTCAAAACTTTTTTGTAAAAGGAATACGCTTAAGTGCAGTAGCCAACAATGTTGCGGTGTTAAAGAAGTGGACGGAAAATATGGACCCTGAGCAGGTAAACAGTGCTTCTGATAATGCCACCGGACTGGATTTCTGGCCAAGCCTTCCACCCACCAGAAGTATCGGATTTAACCTGAATGTGAAGTTTTAAGCCGCCCAAATTCTACCTACAAACTTTCAAGAACCTCACTGTTATGAAATCATTTAAAATATATATACTAAGTCTGCTTGCCATTACTGGTTTGCATTCTGGCTGTGATAAGGGATTCGACGAGCTCAATATTAATAAAGTTGATCCGACCACACTGGCTCCTTCCTTTCAGTTGAACAAAGCGATTACCGATGCTACCTATCTGGATGGCTTTGGCACCTTGCAGCATCTCACCTATGAATTTGGCATTGTACAACAAATCATCACGCCCTATGGAAGTTCTTTAGCCGGCGCAAATTATAACCAGAACAATGTGTCCAATACACCGAATGTCTGGCAAAACTACTACCGGAACGTGCTCAAACAAGTAGGAGATGTGGTGGAAAGGACCAGTGAAGATGCAGACCGTTCTAATCTATATCATAGTGCCAGAATCTGGAAAGCGTATGCATTTATGATTTTAACGGATACCTATGGGGATATACCTTATTTTGAAGGAGGAAAAGGCTATCTGGAAGATATCATTCAACCTAAATACGATTCACAGGAAACTATTTACAAAGATATCTTAAAGGAACTGGATGAAGCCTCAGCCGCTTTGGATGCAACTAAACCTACAGAACCAACCGAAATTTTATATGGCGGTGATATTGCCAAGTGGAAACGCTTTGGCTATTCTCTCATGCTCAGAGCTGCGATGCGCCTAAGCAAAGTGGAACCCAGCACGGCTCAATCGTATGTGGCCAAAGCAGTGGCAGGCGGCTTAATGCAGTCAAATGCGGATAATGCGACGATGCGGCATACGGCGCTCTATAATAATTACATTGCCCAGCATCTGGCAGCCCGCGAAAAAACAAACTTCTACCTGGCTGCCCCTTTTGTCAATTATTTAAAAGAGAATAACGACCCTCGTCTGGCGGTTATTGCCATCCGGTATGTTGGGGCAAAAGGTGGTCCTGAGCAGGTGAATGCAAGAGCGTCTACCGATCCAGCTGTGCAGGTTGGAATGCCCATGGGCTTTGATAATATTACGATCAACAATGTATTGCAGCAAAATAGCGTTGCAAGTCTCTGGGATTTTTCGCAGGTAAATTTAAACACTGTACTCAAAATAGATGCTCCTGAGTTTTTTGTAACACATGCACAAACACAGTTACTACTGGCAGAAGCCGTCTTCCGGGGTTGGGCTACCGGTGATGCAGCCGCATTATTTTCAACTGGAATAAGGGCACACCTGGAGCAAATGACTTTGTATGATCCCAAAGCGGCCATCAGTGAACCTGCCATTCAAACCTATATTCAGGCTCATCCTTTAGAAGCTGGCAAAGAATTAGAACTGATCAATACACAATACTGGGTAGCTTCTTTTTTGAGCGGCCCTGAATTATTTGCAAATTTCCGCAGAAGCGGCTATCCAACTTTAACAAAAAATCCCTATCCTGCATCTGAAATTGCCGGGGATTTTATCCGGCGTATGCCTTACCCGGATAGCGAAACAATCGTGAACCAGGCAAATGTGAATGAAGCCATTAGCAGGCAGGGTCCTAATAATTTAGATACCAGAGTCTGGTGGGATAAATAATTACTTATTTATAAACTACTGGCTATTACCTGTGACTTTTACTTGATTACAGGTAATCAGCCTGTTTTAACTATAAATTTAAAGAATGCCTCGGTTTTTAATAAACAATGCCTATATTTTTGTCCATTTACATTTCAGTTAATTAATTTTTATGAAGAAAAAAGAACCATCAATGGAAAATAGCCGCCGGGATGCCATGAAAACCCTGGGCCTAGGAGCCGCAACAGGCCTATTGGGAATGTTTGGAGGAACTTCTCCTGCAGAAGCCCGTGCCAGCAAAGTACAGCCCTCCTATGCCAAAGGCTTGCCTCCCTTAAAAATTACAAGTGTAAAAGCAATTGCCACCGCACCGGCAGGTTCTAACTTAATTGTAGTAAAAGTAGAAACCTCTGAGCCAGGACTCTATGGGTTAGGTTGTGCCACCTTTACACAACGTGCTTTTGCCGTAGTAACAGCCATCGATAAATACCTGAGTGAATTTTGTGTAGGCCGGGATGTGGATAATATAGAAGACATGTGGCATTCGGCCTATGTGAGTTCGTACTGGAGGAATGGTCCGGTGTTGAATAATGCATTGAGTGGCCTGGATCAGGCACTGTGGGATATAAAAGGAAAACGGGCGAATATGCCGGTTTATCAGTTATTGGGGGGTAAATGCCGTTTCGGGGTAGATACTTATGCCCATGCAAATGGAAACACTCCCGAAGAACTGGCAGATAATGTGCAGAAATTTATGGCAGAAGGTTTCCGGCATGTACGGATTCAGCAAGGAGGCTATGGGGCGGCACACCTGGCACAAAAACCGGATTTTAAAGAAGCGAAATTTGCCAGTGAATCCGATGTATTTATGGACCAGAAAACCTATCTGAAATCAGTGCCTAAAATGTTCGAAGTGGTACGCAAACGGTGTGGGGAAGACGTAGAACTATTGCATGATATTCATGAACGGGTAGAACCGATGGATGCCATTAATATGATTAAGAAACTGGAAGAATATAGCCCCTTCTTTATTGAAGATCCTTTCTCTCCGGAAAATATGAAATGGTTTAAGACGCTTCGCCAGACCACTTCTGTACCCATTGCCATGGGAGAGTTGTTCAATAATATCAATGAGTTTAAAGAGCCGATGGCGGAGCAATTATTCGACTATATCCGCATACACGTTTCCCAGATCGGAGGCATTACCCCGGCTATGAAAGTAGCCAGGCTAGGAGAGTGGTTTAATGTAAAAACAGCCTGGCACGGACCAGGAGATGTTTCGCCGGTTGGGCATTCGGCTCATACGCATATGGACTTTGCTACCTGGAATTTTGGTATTCAGGAGGCTGGCAGATTTAACGAAAAGCTGCAGGAAGTATTCCCTGGTTGCCCGACTGTAAAAAATGGGTATATGTTTGTGAATGAGGTACCGGGAATTGGCGTAGATATAAACGAAAAGGCAGCTGCTAAGTATCCGATCAGTACAAAATCTAACTGGCAGGTGCGCAAGCGGGATGGTACTAGTATCCGGCCTTAATTTTCTTATGGCTTCCAGTTGAAATTATACATAAACTCATAAACTATGTAATTTTCAGAGTGGCTTATTTGCGTATGCTGGTTGTGTATAGACAGTTGGCAAAAGCAAATAAGCCACCTTGTATAAAATGCAAAACGTATAATTATAAGCAGCCAGTTAAGTTCATCTATGAGAAGAGTTCTAATTATGAGTTGTTTGCTTATCGGTCTGGTAAGTGCCATCTCCATTCAGGCAGATTTTCCGCAGGCCCATATTACCAATGGCGTAATACAAGCTACATTGTATTTGCCCGATGCAAAGAATGGCTATTACCAGGGAACCAGATTCGACTGGTCAGGAGTGATTGGTAGCCTTACCTACAAAGAACATAATTACTTTGGACCCTGGTTTGAAAAACATGACCCTAAGATTCATGATGCCATTACTGGCCCGGTGGAAGCATTTGTACCCATAGGATATGAGCAAGCAAAGCCCGGAGATGATTTTGTAATTATTGGGGTGGGAGCATTACGGAAAGGAGATGCACCTAAATACCATTTTGCTAATCCTTATGAAATCACCAATCCTGGCAAATGGTCAGTAAGCAAAAAGAAAGACCAGGTTCAGTTTGTACATGAGCTAAAAGAGGCCACAGGCTATTCCTACAGATATCAGAAAAATGTACGTCTTGTGAAAGGAAAGCCGCAACTCATTCTGGAGCACCGCTTGAAAAATACGGGCAGCCGGAGTATAGAAACCAAAACCTACAACCATAATTTCTTTGTCATTGATAAAGAGCCTACCGGACCAGGAATCCTTACCACTTTTCCTTTTGAAGTAGAAGCGAAAGGAGGTTTAGGCAAAGAAGGGCTTGCTGAAGTACAAAGCAAGCAAATTGTGTATTTGCGGCAGTTACAGAAAGGCGAAAATGCGTTTAATAACAATGTACAGGGCTTTGGCACCACTGCAAAAGACTATGATTTTAGAATTGAAAACCAGAAATCAGGGGCAGGTGTAAGAATAACCGGCGATCAACCCCTATCAAAAATTGTATTCTGGTCGTGTTATACTACCTCTTGCCCCGAACCTTATATTGATATACAGGCTAAGCCTGGGGAAGAAATTACCTGGAACATCACTTATGAATTTTATACCCTGCCCAACTCTTCTAAATAAGCTATACCTCACAATATATTTCTGACGAGTGAATAATACTTCCAATCAATGGCAGGCACAGTGAGATAGTTATTCTACGTTTTTATTGATTCTTTATTTTTATGAAGAGGTCTTTTTACCTATTTGTAATGGTTTGGGTAGGGCTTATTAACTGCACTTCCCAAAATCAGCAAAAAACTACTCAGGATTGGCCAGTTTATGGTGGCAATAACGCCGGTAACCGGTATTCTACCCTCAACCAGATTACTCTCCAGAATGTATCTCAACTCCAGGTTGCCTGGACCTATAAGGCAGCTGAAGATTCTACAGAAAATAAAACCGGAAGAGCGATGGAGATTCAATGCCAGCCCATTGTGGTACAGGGTGTATTGTATGGAACTTCGCCTATGCTAAAATTATTTGCCTTGGATGCGGCTACCGGAAAACAGCTCTGGAGATTTGATCCCTTTAAAAATAAAGGACCCAGGTATCATTCTAACAGAGGAGTAATGTACTGGGAAGATGGAAATGATAAACGCATTCTTTACACAGCCGGTCCTACACTGTATGCCATCCATGCGCTGACGGGCGAACCTATTACCAGTTTTGGTACAAACGGTGAAGTGGATTTACATGAAGGCCTGGGGGAAAATGTAGCATTTGAAGTAAAAAATCTATCGGTAACTGCTACTTCTCCTGGCGTGATTTATAAAGATGTTCTTGTTCTGGGTTCGTCTGTATCGGAATTTGGCGATGCAGCGCCAGGCCATGTTCGGGGATTTGATGTCCGGACCGGAAAATTGCGGTGGATTTTTCATACCATCCCCCAGCCTGGCGAAGTGGGTTACGAAACCTGGCCACCGGAGGCGTATAAAAACATAGGCGGTGCAAATGCATGGAGTGGTATGGTGCTAGACGAAAAGCGGGGGATTGTGTATATGGGAACGGGCTCTGCTTCTTTTGATTTTTATGGCGGCAACCGGAAAGGACAAAATCTGTTTGCTAATTGTATTCTTGCCCTTAATGCCGAAACTGGTAAACGGGTATGGCATTTCCAGACCGTGCATCATGATCTATGGGACCGTGATTTGCCTTGTCCGCCCAACCTGGTAACGGTCACTCATAATGGACGAAAAATAGATGCTGTGGCGCAAGCTACCAAAGATGGCCTGATCTTCCTGCTTGACCGGGATACAGGAAAACCGCTTTTTCCGGTAGAAGAACGGCCGGTCTCAACGGCTGATGCCTTGCCAGGGGAACATCCCTGGCCTACCCAACCTTTTCCTTTAAAGCCTGCTCCTTTTTCCAGGCAAGTATTTACAGAAGCAGATATAACGGATATATCGCCTGAAGCAAATGCTTTTGTAAAAGAGCGGTTCAGGCAAACCCGTTCCGGCAATAAGTATATGCCACCCAGTATGGAAGGTACCTTGATTTATGGCATGGGCGGAGGTGCCGAGTGGGGAGGCAACGCTGCAGATCCGGAGGGAATCTTGTATCAGAATTCGAATGAAGCGGTTTGGGATCTACGCATGGTGGATATTGCCACCAGAAACAAAGAGATCACTTCCATGGGAAAAACCCTTTACCAGACAAATTGTGTATCCTGCCATGGGGTAGACCGGAAAGGAAGTGGACAAGGCTATCCCAGTCTGGTGAATATTGGAAACCGGCTTTCAAAGGAAGAAATTCAAACCACCATCAAAACCGGCAAAGGCCGTATGCCTGCTTTTGCCCATCTGTCTGGCAGAGACCGCAATGCAATTGTAAGTTACTTGCTTAACATAGAAAATAAGTCAAATTCTTCCCCTGAACATGGGCAAGCACCTGAAGTATCTGCAGAAAAGAAAGCCAAATTTCCCTATGAACCGCCTTTTGTTAACAATGGCTGGGTAAAATTCTTTGATCCCAATGGATATCCGGCAGTAAAACCACCCTGGGGAACCCTGAATGCGATTGACCTGAATACCGGCGAATATCTATGGAAAGTGCCTCTGGGTGAATTTCCGGAATTAGCCAAAAAAAGTATTCTGCAAACAGGAACCGAAAATTATGGCGGCCCGGTAGCAACCGCAGGCGGATTGCTATTTATTGGAGGAACAAAAGATGAAAAATTCCGTGCCTTTGATAAAAAAACCGGAAAAGTAGTCTGGGAATACCAGCTTCCGGCCGGAGGTTTTGCAACACCCATTACGTATCAGGCAGCAGGTAAACAATATGTGGTAATTGCTGCTGGCGGAGTCAAAAATGGCCACAAACCTGGTGGCTTATACATGGCATTTGCCTTGCCGTCCGGTAAATAAACATATTCAATTTAACATTCCAGCCAGAGGCTAATATATCCGTTAAAATGGGTACTGTACCAATAGTAAATTTTTCAATTTGGATAAAATAAATATTTATCTATATTTATTTTATAGTATAATAGCATTCCTTTACATGGAAATCAGAACTCAATAGCTCCAATGGCTGCACATACACTAAAGGATATACATTCCCTACATGTTACGATTAGTCAGCTGTTGCAGCAGGCAGGATGGAAAACGGATGATCCCTCTCAGGTATCGCTTACACTCCCTTTAGTTACCTATATTCAATCTTCAGAGTCCGGTTTATATGATTATTGCCTCTACCGGGAGAATGGACAAGTATTAGCTATTATCGAAGTTCAGTTTACCTGCAAGGACTTAGAGATTGGAGAATACAAAGCAGTAGAGTATATCAATCAGCTTGAAAAAAAACAGCCTTTCCGTCCATTTGCCTATCAGAGCAATGGGCAGGAAATCTTTATTTGGAATGATGCTAAAAGGTGTATGCAACGGGTGGATGTATTTTTTTGCCGCCAGCTTCTGGAAGACATGCTCCAAACCTCTATGGCTGAAAACAAGTACTTACTGAATAGTAAAATAACAGAAGGGATAACTGAAGATAGGAAAATATGGGAGGATTTTAAAAAAGGAGATTATACAGCCTTTACCAGTATTTATAAAAAACATATTCAGCCCCTATATAATTTTGGCAGCAAAATCACGTCCGATCGGGCACTTGTAGAAGATTGTATACATGATTTATTTGTAGAACTCTGGAAAAGCCGGCAAAATCTGTGTGAAGTGAATTCTATCAAGTATTATCTTTTTAAATCCTTGAAACGGAAGCTCATCCGTTCGTTAGGAAAAAAATCTGCACAACACTATCTTGTTGAAGACTATAATTTTGAGTTTGTTTTTTCCCACGAATTTGCCCTTATCACCAGTCAGATTACCCAGGAGCAAGAAAAAAACCTGGCAGCCGCCTTACGTACCCTTTCAGATAGGCAACGGGAAGCCATCTTTTTACGGTTTTATGAAGGTTTTTCCTACGAAGAAATTGCTTCGGTGATGTCCATTACAGTGAAAACTGCCTATAATTTTGTGTACATGGCGCTGTCTGAACTTCGTAAAAATCTTGTGCATCTGATTCCCGTTTTGTTGATGCTCCATCATTTTAGTACTTCTATTTCCTCTTTTCTCCCTCTCTTGTTCTGATTCAAAACAGGTAATATAATCAGCTAAAGCTGATAAAGAATGTAATCTGTGTACCGCTCGCATATAAGTTTTATATGCTGTGTGTTATTTCTTTCTAAGATTTAAAAAAAACAAAAAATATTTATAAAAAGCATGGGAAAAGCAGAGGGTCTGTGTCTCTTGGTATAAAGAGGCCGGCAATAAAGGCCGGTAAACTGAAAATTTACCCTCATGGCTAAAGATTACTCAGAGTATTCAGTAGAAGATTTTGCTGCTGATCGTTTTTTTGAACAATGGGTAAACCATCCCAATGCAGCTACCAATCAATTCTGGGAAACATGGCTGGCACAACATCCCCAAAAAAAACCTATTGTAGAAGAAGCCAGAGAACTGGTATTGCTGATGGGATTCAAGACTACGGTTTTAGAGGAACACCGGGTAGAAGATATTTTTAAACGGATTACTCATACCATTCAGGAAGAACCCTTTATCAAGCCTGAAAAAGTTAATTCTCACAGAAGCTTCATTCATAATCGCTTGGTCAAGATGGCCGCTGTATGGATTGGGATAATCATGATTGCAGGTTTTTTACTCTATACTTTTAAGTTTAACGCTACCATTATCTATACTACTGGCTATAGAGAAACCAAGACGATAACCTTGCCAGATCAGTCGGTAGTCACACTAAATGCAAACTCCAGGCTTGAATTAGCTGATAAATGGACTGATACACAAAACAGGGAAGTTCGCCTGGAAGGGGAGGCCTTTTTCTCGGTGGTACATACAGCCAATCACCAGAAGTTTATTGTCATTACCTCAGAGGATGCCAGTATAGAAGTACTCGGCACTACATTCAATGTAAATAACCGCCGGGGTAATACCAGAGTAGTGTTGAGTTCGGGCAAAGTTAAACTCAACCTGGAAAGCAATAACCAGGTCAAGAATGTGATTATGCAACCAGGGCAGCTGGTAGAAATTTCTGACAAAGAAGAAATCATTACCAACCGGATTGTACAGCCAGAAGCCTATACCGCCTGGCAAAATAATATCCTCACTTTTGATGATACGCCCCTCTGGCAAATTGCACAAACGCTGGAAGATAATTACGGCCTTAAGGTAGACATACAGGATTCAACCTTGCTGAACAGACGATATACAGGTTCTACGCCTGCTGATAAAGTAGACATTCTTTTATCTAAACTCTCCAAAATTTTTGATGCCAGGGTGACCAGAAATGAGAATAGCGTAATGCTGAAAAGCAATGAAAAATAATGCATTCTTTTAACCGAAACAAACTTGAAATCTAACCAAATTTTATATTCTATGAGCACACATTTAACACCTGCAAGGTACTCCTTGTCTAAAAAAATCCTGTTAATGTGGCTGATCGCTATCAGCAGCATCCCTTTACAATCCATGGCTCAGGAACTAGCTTCTTACAGAGCAATGCCCGAAAGAAAGCCGGGCAAACAACAGCTACAGGATAACAAGTCACTCATTACAGTCCTGTCTGAATTGTCTACCCACTATAAAGTCAAATTCGATTACGAAAAGCAGATTCTGGAAGGAAAAGCGGTACAAAAGCAGCCATTTACCGGCAATAATCTGGACAAAACACTTACAGAAATATTGCAGCCGCTGGAGCTTACTTTTGAAAAATTCAGCGAAAATAATTACTTGATTTATTCAAAAAAGCAGAGGAAAGAAATTAAAAGAATTGAGAAAGAACCTTTTTCCTCATCAAGAAACCTGTTCCAGTTTGAGGCATTAGAAAACCTGGCAAGTGTCCAATTAATGAGTAACCATGCAGCCGTGTTAGGCATAAGCGGAAAAGTTACGGACGACCAGGGACAGAATTTACCTGGTGTAAACGTAGTAATTAAAGGAACCAGCCAGGGTACAACTACCGATGTAGATGGCAAATATTCACTGAATGCGCCGGATGGAAATGGCACCCTGGTTTTCTCTTATATTGGCTTTACTACCGAAGAAGTGCCGATCAATAACCGGGCAACCATTGATGTGTCGCTCATGCCTGATATTCAATCGTTGAGCGAAGTGGTAGTGGTAGGTTATGGTACACAGCGGAAAACAGATGTAACTGGTTCTCTAGCTTCTATATCTGTAAAGGAATTTGAAGCCCAGCCTGTTACCCGTGTAGACCAGATTTTGCAGGGCAGGGCTACCGGCGTACAAGTAACCAATGCCAGTGGGGCTCCGGGAGGTGGCGTAAGAATCAGGGTAAGAGGAGCTAATTCCATTTTCGGAGACAACAACCCCTTATATGTAGTAGACGGCTATGTAGGCGCTGATTTTACTACGATCAATCCCAATGATATCGAATCTATTCAGGTGTTAAAAGATGCTTCATCTACGGCTATTTATGGAAGCCGGGGAGCCAATGGTGTCGTCATTATAACTACCAAACGAGGCGCAAAAGGTGGCATTAAGGTAAACTATAACAGACAGGTATCTACCTCAAACGTAATTGGCTTGTACAATACCTTAAGTGCCGGAGATTTTGCACAGGTAGTTAACGAACGTGCCGCAGCAACTGGTACTTCACAGGTTTTTACACAAAATCAGGTAGATGAATTCAGAAGAACTGGCGGCACCGACTGGCAAGACGAAATATTCAGGACAGCGCTTGGGCAAGAACACCAATTAGGTGTTTCGGGTGGAAATGAAAAAACAACGTTTCTTATCTCTGGCAACTATCTTAATCAGGAAGGGATCATTCAAAATACAGATTACCAGCGGTATTCCATCCGGTCGAACATCGCTTCCCAGGTATCCGAAAAATTTTCGTTGCGGCTGAATGTAACAGGCTCCCGATTGATCAATCATAATACTGGCATCCTGACAGGTACAAGTAATCCAGTGGTGCAGGCATTGGCCTGGTCTCCGACTACGCCAGTGAAGGATGCAACCGGAGGATATACCATGAATGACCCGTTGGGTTCAGTAGGCACAAACCCCGTAGCACTTATCAATGACAGGCAAATTGATCAGGAACGTTCGCTTGGAAATATAGTAGGAGGGGCCAGGTATGAGTTTATTAAAGGACTAGCTTTAGATGTGCAGCTGGCTGTCAATTATTTAAATCAACAGGATAAAACATTTAATGGCAACTTTGTATCCAGAAATAACCCAAGTGCCTACCGGGCATCTACCGAACAGATCACCCTGCAAAGCACCAATGCCCTAAGCTACAAACGTACCTTTAATGAAGTGCATACCATTGATGCGGTAGGCGTATTTGAAACACAGCAGTTTACCAGCAATTCTTTCAATGCGACAGGGAATACCTTAAAAGATGCCTCCCTCGGCTATTATAATATTGGGTTAGCTGGTTCGTATGCCATAGGTTCAGGATATTCCAAATGGACATTGTTATCTTATTTAGGCCGGGTAAATTATTCATTCAAGGATAAATACTTAATTTCTGGTACGTTACGGAGAGATGGGTCTTCCAAATTTCAGAAAAGCAATAGATACAGCGTATTCCCATCTATTGCCGTAGGCTGGAGAGTATCCGAAGAGCCATTTTTAAAGAACCTGAATGTATTCAATAATTTCAAAATCAGAGGCAGCTGGGGTTTAACCGGAAGCCAGGCGATCAACTCGTATGCAACCCAATCCACCTATAACACAAGTCCATTGGTTGCCTTTAACAATACAGGTGCTTCCAGTGGAATTATGCTGGGAAATCCTGGAAATCCTAAATTAAAGTGGGAAACCACCGAGCAATTCAATATTGGCGCAGAAATGGAATTCCTGAAGGGAAGAATCACCCTGGAAGGAGATTATTTTGTTAAAAATACCACTGACCTATTATTGAATCAGCCCTTACCCGGTTATGTAGGCGGAGGGAATATTGCCCAGAATCTGGGTGAAATTCAGAATAAAGGATGGGAGTTTTCTTTAGGAGCTACCGTGCTTGAAGTAGGAGATTTTAACTGGACAAGTGCCTTTAATATTTCCAATGTAAAAAATACCGTAGTGAGCATAGGAGGTATTGCAGATAAGCTCTTTACCAATACAAATGTAGGCGCTGGCATGTCTACCCAATCTGAATATGTGTATGCACCAGGACAAGCGCTGGGTGCGTATTGGGGCCTGAAATATCTGGGTACCTGGAAGCCCGGCCAGGCAGATGAAGCCTCCAGATACGGGGAGAAAACAGGTGATTCCAGATACCAGGATTTGAATGATGACGGAGCCATTAATACCCAGGATTTCCAGATCATAGGCAGTGGCATACCCAGAACTTCCGCAGGTTGGAACAATACGTTCACCTATAAAGGACTTACGCTCAATATATTTTTCCAGGGCATTTTTGGCGTGGATAAACTCAATTATACCAGAGCAGCGGCGATTGCAGGCTCTGCGGATGCCCGTCAGCCCATTCTGGAAGATATCAAAAACCGCTACATTCCAGGCGTAAATGAAACATCAGATATTCCTGCTTTCAGCATCACAAACAGGGTATATACCCAGTCTACCAGGTTTATGGAAAAAGGGGATTTTGTCCGATTAAAGAACATCAGCTTATCCTACAATCTGCCATCTTCATGGATTCGGAATGTAGGCACCATCCGGGTATTTGTAAGTGGCACCAATTTAATTACCATCACCAAATACAAAGGAATTGATCCTGAATCCAGCTCTGTAAATGGGTCTGATACGGCATTAGGTATCGATTATGGAGCTTATCCCAACTCAAAGATTTATACAGCAGGTCTCAATCTTACTTTTTAATCCTATCTACTTATAAGAAAATGAAAAATCTAAAAATATTATTTATATCCGTTTTATTAGCAGGCGCTGGTTGTAATGATTTCCTGGAAGAGGACCTGCAAGGACAATTAGTGGGCACAGCCGCTTTATCTTCTGTACAAGGATTAGATGCTGCATTAACCGGGGCGTACAAAGGCTTAACACAAACCTGGGGTACTGGCTTTCTGCACCCAACCGCCATAGGCGCTACGATGGGTGGCGACGATGTTACTACCCATCCTGCCAGTAACAAGCAAGAATTCAGGGAGTTTGATCAGTTCGCGGTTTCTGCCGGTAATAGCCGGACAGGTAACCTATATAATGGCTGTTATAAAACCATTCAGGGCGCAAACAATATTTTAGCTAACTATCAAAATACGACCGGCGACCAGGCGCAAATACAACAAATTGTAGGCGAAGCTTATTTTCTGCGTGCCTTATCCTATTACTGGCTGGTGAGATTATATAAAGATATTCCGTTGGTTACAAAAGCTGAGTTTACCATGGATATGCTCACCATTAGCAAAACTGGTCCCGATAAAGTGTATGAGTTAATAGTGAGTGATTTATTGCAGGCAGAAGAACTCATTCAAAACACCAAAAGAGATGCAGGCAGGCCAAATAAAGGTTCTGTAAAAGCACTGTTAGCGGATGTATACCTGACCATGGCAGGATGGCCCTTAAAAGATGCTTCCAAATATGCGCTGGCTGCGGCAAAAGCAAAAGAAGTAATAGACAATAAAGCAAGCTACGGATTTGACCTGGTGCCTACCTTTGCCGCCTTATTTGACAATGACCCCACCGTGGCAACTTTGCCAGAACATGTGTTTCAATTATCAGCCTTTAAAGGTGTAGGCCAGGCTACCAATGCTACTTACGGCTTCCCAGCTATGCCAGGAGAAGAATCTGGTTGGGATGATTATTTTGCAGAAGTTAATTTCTTTAATAATTTTCCTGCCGGACCCAGAAAAAATGCTACGTTCCGCACCCAGTTTAAGCTTTCTGATGGAACCATGGTTCCCTGGGAACAAAGCCAGACAAAACATCCGTATTATGGAAAGTTCTGGATAAAAGGCGATGTAAAAGACTGGGCTTCTTCTCTTCCTTTTGTGATGATGCGGTATGCCCATGTATTAACCATTTATGCAGAAGCAAAAGCCCGTTCCGGAGGTCCGAATCAGCAAGCGTATGATGCATTAAATGCTGTTCGCCAGAGAGCTGGTTTAGAACCCTTGAGTGGTTTATCCGCAGAAGATTTTGCCATGGCAGTAATTAATGAACGTTCCTGGGAGTTTGCCGCAGAAAGAACACGCTGGTTTGATTTGGTACGCCTGGAAATGGTAGAAACTGCCAATGCCAGCAAACATGCCTGGGACCTGAATCCGATTGGATCCATTACAAAAGAAGACTATATATTTCCGCTGCCCATTACCGAAGTCTCCGCTAATCCTAATTTGCAATAAAAATGGATTATCTAAACTATGGGCAAGTAGGGCAATTAGGATATTATTTTGAGTTCAGCAACGATGAAACGCTAACCTAATATCAAAGTCTGGTTCAGTCGATGTTTCAGGGATTTGGTCCTTCTCAACAAGAGACCTCACCTGCCTCAGTTATTGTAGAAATGATCTACCAGGCAGCCAATGATAACAGCGACAAGTTTCGTTACCCTGCCGGAAAATATGCACAACTGCTGCTCACCAAAAGGAAAGCCGAAGAGGATGACATATTCATAAAAGACTTCACAAAACAATTCGTCATACAGTCAGTAGGTAATGCTATAAATCGCTAACAATCAATACACATTTCAACAAACCACCATTCACTCATTATTTAAACAAATGAATATATGTTAATAAGATTTCAAGCCTGTACAGTCATTATCATAAGGCAATTAAAGGGTTGATTCAAGTGAGCTTGCCAGAAAAATACGCTATACTTAACACTCAGCCTTACCTGCTGCTATGTTACAAATAGCTGTATTTCTTTTATCAAGCTCACCTGAGTATGGAGAAACCTGAATCTTTGCTCTTGTTTTACCGCAACAGTTAAAAAAAAACTATCAAGGGCATGAATTAATGAATGAACCATTCAGACTATTTGATTTTGAAGACTGCTTAACGGAGACGCAGGTACAAAAAAGACGCAGGGATTTTTTTAAAATTGCCCCCATGAGAGGAAATTATCTGTATCACTATGCAGAGAAAACCATGGAAGTTTCCGGATCAACGCTGATTTTTTCAGCCCGGATGTACCTTACAAGTTCGAGGTGTTGAGTGAAAAGGCCGACGGCTATTTCTGTATTTACCGGGAACCCTTCTTCACCGAACGATATAAGGGAAATATCCGTGACCTGCCTATGTTTAGCTGGGGCGGAAAACCGAGTTATGTTTTAACCAGGGTACAGGAAAAAGCAGTTAGCCAGATCTTCAAAAAATGAAATTGGAAGTGGGCTCTGAATATGCATTTAAATTTGACCTTATCCGCAATTATGTGGCCGAGCTGGTACATTATGCCCTGAAACTGAAACCCTCTGAACCCTTGCTTAAAATATGGATGCCAATGCCCGGAATGCCTCGGTATTTAAAGAGCTTCTGAAAAGGCAGTTTCCTATTGACACAAAAAATAAAGATTTCAAGCTGCGTTCTCCAAATGATTATGCCAGGCAACAGTCGGTGCATGTGAACCATTTAAACTGTGCCTTGAAACTGACCACAGGAAAAACCACTACTACGCACATTGCAGAGCGCTTAGCCAACGAGGCCAAAATGCTTCTCAGGCATAGCAACTGGAATCTTTCTGAGATCAGTTATGTGCTGGGTTTTGAAGATGCGGTCAATTTCAACCACTTCTTTAAAAAGCATACCAGCTGAAGCCCTTCTTCCTTCAGAAATTAAAGTATACAGCCCCTTTCATTATTAGCATATTCAGTGGTTTTTGTTTTGATGTACGCCTCGTATCAAAGTGTATTCTTTATTTAAAAATAAGCTGGGCAAACTCAAACAGATCATGCCTCCAGACCGGCCAGGTATGACCACCGGCATATTCGCTGTACTGGTATTTAATGCCCAGTTCATCAAACTTCTTCATCATTACCCGGCAGTTCTCATGGGCAATATCTTCTTTACCTCCCATCGAAATCCATAAATGTTTCAAGTTGGTATTAATATTAGAGGCATTTTCTTTCATAAAAGCATACTGCGGGTCAGAAAGTGTAGGATTATTGGCAAACCAGCCCGAACTGAATACCCCAAGCGATGAAAACAGTTCCATGTTTTTAATGCCAGCATACAAGGTCTGCAATCCGCCCATGGATAAACCTGCCAGAGCCCTGCTTTTTGCATCAGCCGCTACCCGGTAGTTACTCTCCACAAAAGGTATAACTGCCCCTTTCAATTCATTTTCAAAAGCCCGTAATACATTTTCGTTAAATCCTGCCGGTCCACCCATTCCACCCATTCCACCCATATTTCCATCGAGCATCACTATGAGCATGGGTCTGGCTTTTTTATCTGCAATCAGGTTATCAAGGATTAAGTCTGTCTTACCCTGTGTAGCCCACCCGCGTTCATCTTCGCCACCACCGTGTAATAGATAGAGTACCGGGTACTTCTCAGCCCTATTGGCATCATATCCCGGAGGGGTATAGATATTAAACCGTCGCCATGAATTAGTAACGGTAGAATAGTAGCGTTTCGTCCGGATGTCGCCGTGGGGTACGTTTTTAAGGGCATAATAGCCTCCTTCAGCATAGGGAATTTCAATGCCGCTGGCCATGCGTCCCATGCCGTAAAAAGTTTCACTGGCCGGATCAACTACGGCTACACCATCAATCAATAAGGAATAATAATGAAAACCCCGGCTGATAGAATCAGTGGTGACAGTCCAGAAGCCGCTGGTATCTTTCACCATATCGTATTTTTTGCCCAGATCGATCTGTACTTTCTGGGCATCAACGGCTTTTACACGAAACACTACGCGGTTGTCGGGCAGAATCTGCGGGTATTTTGCTGAACGTACATTTGTAGAAGCAGGAGAACCCAGGAGGGTATATCTGGAAAAAGAGGAAACATCTACGGGCTTAAACAAAAACTGGGAAAACATATACAAACCATTTTTCCATACTTTAAAATCATGTACACCTGGCTCTATATAGTAAATATGGGGTACCTTATTTTCAAACAGGTAATCGTGCGTGCGTTTACTGACGGAAATCAGGTTATCATTATCGCCACAGGAGATAAAGAGTAGTTTCAGCTGCTTTTTAGCTTCTTCCGGATTTGGCAGTAGTTCCTCTGGTTGTTTGGTGTTGGGGGCTGACGAAAAACCAGCTACCCAGGCAAACTTGCTGAGGTTGCCTAAACCGAAATTTAGGGATTGTCCACCACCCATTGAAAGACCAGCAATGGCTCTGTGCTCCCGGTCTGTTAATACCCGGTAGTTCTTTTCAATATAGGGAATCAGGTCATTAAGCAGGTCTTTCTCAAAGGTCGCGAAAGCTTCCACCTTTTCTTTATCAAACACATTTCCCACCGCCCGGTCGTCTTTCATAGCCCGGCCATTGGGCATCACCACAATCATAGGTTCCAGCTTTTTCTCCGCATACAGATTATCCAGAATCACCTGTGGGTTAGCTCCCCTGAGCCATTCTTTTTCATCGCCGCCAATGCCATGCAGCAGGTAAAAAACGGGGTATTTCTTTTTCTTCTGATAACCCGGCGGCGTATAAATCAACGCTTTTCTGGTTGTACCCACCGTTTTTGATTCATATTGAATCGTATCAATTTTGCCTGTGGGAATACCGGAACGTACCTGATCAAAACCCTTAGGCATTTCTTTGTCGCTGGGTTGTGAAAACGTAAGGTGGCTGCTTGCTAGCACTGCCATCAGCAGTAGGAGTATTTTCTTCATAGTATTATATTGTGTGACTGGTGCGGCTTACTTGCCTGGAATGATTACTCAATGCGATTAGGTTACCTGAAGGTAGCCGGATTGTAAGGCCGTTTCAGACATCGCTTTCAATTTTGTTTACAAATGAGGTTATAACCATATGAAAAATCAGGATACTTAGCAAAACTAATTTTGTGCATAACTGCTTTTCTCCTCCTGGGCCGGAGAGGCCCCGCTTATGCATCCACCACTCTATATAACCCGCTCGCTCATGGGCAATGCTGACCCAAAGATTGTATAAGGTGGCTCCTGCATAAGCTGTTATCGGAAAATGCGAATTTCGGTTTTTATTTAAGAATTATTAAGAAAAGAACAGAAGAACATCGAACAAGGAGCTTCGAAACGTGAGTTCGGCGAAGCCAATTTCGAGGTACCTCCTTTTACATTCAAGATTCCTTGTTCGATATTCATTATTCATTCCTATAACATAGTGCAATTAATTCTTAAACAGTAGGGGAGCCAGTTGGTGCAAACTGCGGCGCCAGGTCTGAAATTCGTGGGCTGTATTCTCGGAGATATATGAAACCGAATTGTACCCGGCAGCTTTTAGGTCGGCCGCTGCTTTCTTCACGCCATCGGGCCTTTCTTTGCTGCCACAGCTCAGGAATACAAGTTTCGGCTTTGCTTTGTCTTTGAGGTCTTCCGGAGCGTAAACGCCACCACTGAGAAGGCCATAGTACCCAAAAATGTCCGGCTTGTTGAGGGTAATCATTCTGGTTTCCATCCCACCCATCGACAAGCCGGCCATCGCCCGGTTATCCCGGTTGGCCAATGTGCGGAAATTAGCATCCACATAAGGAATTAGTTCCTGGGTGAGTACCGTCTGGAAAGGATCAATACTGAAATCCCGTATTCTGCCCCACTTTACTTCGTTGGTCATGCCGTAAGTCATTACAATAATAAAAGGCTTAATTTTACCTTCAGCGATCAGGTTGTCCATAATCAGATTGGCACGTCCCTGGTTACTCCAGGCCGTTTCATCCTCTCCCCAGCCATGCTGTAGATACAACACCGGATATTTTTTCGATTTGTCCTTCTCGTAGCTAGGAGGAGTGTAAACAAAAGCCCGACGGGAGGTACCAGTACTTTTGGAAGGAAAAAGAATCTGCTCCACCTTGCCGTGAGGAACGTCCTTTAACGCATAAAAGTCCTGATCGTGCGCGGGAATCTCAATACCACTTTCCCAGCGGACGGAACCGTAGAAGTTCAATGCACCGGGGTCATTAAATTTACCGCCGTCAATCTTTACGTTGTAGTAATGAAAGCCTTCATCCATAGGGCCTTCGGTAGTACCAGTCCAAAAACCGTCTTCGCCTTTGGTGAGGATAGTGCCACCTCGTCCGCCCAGCCCCAGACTTACCCTGACACTATCGGCCAGGGGCGCCTGAATACGGAACCTGGCATAGCCCTGCGAATTTACCTGCGGGTATTCCTGCCCGGGCTGATTTAGGGTAGATGGTTTAAAATCTTCCTTTATAGAAGGCTGGCTTTCCTGTGCCAGGCAGTTTACACTGAATAAAGCGGCTGCAAACAGTGCTATTAAAGTTTTACAAATCATTGGTTTAGTGTTTTCGGTGAGAAAAATAAGGGTTCACGGGATGTGGATTCATTAATATTGCCTGTCTCATTTATTTGAATATGGCCTGTAAGGTGCTTGCTAAATACTGTTTGCAGTTCATCCAGGTATGTCCACCCGGTACAATAATCGGCTCCACTTTCAGCTTCTTTTCTTTGAACATCGCAATATTTTGTTTTACCGGCTCATACAAGAAATCTTCCGTACCGACGCTGACCGTAAATAGCTTTAGTTGTTTGTTTAGCTGATCTATATTAGGCGACCAATCGGTAAAGTTCTTTTTGAATTCATCCGTAGCTGTATATGGCGCATAGGAACATATATAAGCAAACTTATCTGGATTGGTTAATCCAATATTGAGCGTCTGTCCGCCACCTACAGAAAAGCCGGCAATGGCCCGGCCTTTGCTTTCTTTTAATACGGGATAATTAGCTTCCACAAAGGGGATAATGTCGCTGATCATATCTTTCGTAAAATCAGGCATTGGGCTTGGTCGTACGTTGCCATAGGGCATCACAATGATCATGGGTTTGGCTTTGCCCTGTGCGATGAGGTTATCAGCAATCAGGTTCGCCCGGCCTACTTTTGTCCAGGTTTCTTCCGTATCCGAACCACCATGAATCAGGTACAGTACCGGATATCTGGTTTTACCATTGGGATTGAATCCTGGCGGGGTGTATACCAGTAAAGGCCGGGTAGTGCCCAGCGTAGCAGATTTGTAATAGTGGTAGCTGATTTTTCCGTGCGGCACATTTTGCAGGGAATGTACAAGTGGCTTATCTCCGGGTATATCGACTATGCTGCGTTTAAATCGCTCGTTCGCAAAAATATAGGTATTACTCGGGTCGGCTGTTTGCACACTATCTACCCAGAAACTGTAGGGATAAATATCCGGGGTAACTGGTGGCACGGTTACGCTCCAGATGCCAGCCGTATCTTTGCTCATCGATACGGGAGTTTTCAGAAACTCACCGCTCAGGGTTACTTTACTGGCCTTCTTCGAAAAATAGCGGAAAGTAATGCGCTTGTCAGCATGTACTTCCGGCGAGTTGAGGGCTGGTGGCCGTTGTGCCTTTGAAATCAAGCTCACAAACAGTAAAATAGTTAGTATAGGAAGGAAGGTTTTCATTAGTTTCAGATGAATGATTGAAATTAACTGTACTTTATTTTAGTGTTTGCCTGAGTTTATAAATTCCTGTTCGCTTCTCAGGCTCTGTGAATCTTTTGTGGGAAAATCAGCAGGTACAGGATACGTTACTTTACCCGTTGCCAGCCATTCCGTAACCCTGATTACGGTAGTTTGATACCCGATACACCGGTACGCTGGGGGATAAACTTCGCCTTTCCAAAGGTGACCCAAACTTGAATTGTATACGCGTCCCTTCCCATAATTAACTGTCCATTCGACTGGCCACATTTTGCGGGTACCAGTACTATCATAGGCAAAGGATAATACCGTCATGTTTTCGGCTGGACCTCGTGGAAAATAATAGACTTCGGTATTGGCTGTTTGCCATTGGTCAGGATAATTTTTATTGATCGGATGCCGGTTGAGAATCTGAATGACGGCATTAAATCTGTCATCATGACCGGTGCCCTCCCCCTCTCCTGGTGGAATACGGACGATTTTTTTGTCTGCATCAATTTCCAATGCATAGCCTCCATTTTTTTGCCGCCAGCCCATCCCAATCATTTTATCGTACTCTTTCCAATGCGGAAATGCATTATTGGCCGAGTGAAGAATATATAACCCTCCTCCGTTTTTTACATAGGCTTCCAGTTCCTGTTCTGCCTGTCTGGGCCATCGCAAACGCTGATTTTGTATATTGTTGGTATTCTGGACGATTACGTCATATTTGTTAAATTCAGGCCTCCAATCTTTCCGCGCAATGCTATCAGAAGGAATGGTCGAAATATATACTTTAAAACGCCCGCTTCCTTCCAGTATCCACTTCGTTACTGCAGTAGTTTGTTGCCAGTCGTGATTGCTAAATCCATCAACAATTAAAACATCGATACGATTCGCTTGCTGGGTAAAACTGAAATTTGAATAAAAGCCCGAAAGAACGATAACTATACAAGCGCCAAGAATTGATTTAGTTTTCATAGGCCCGATCAGATTTTTTATTTAAAAAGCAAGGGAGCAGTTTCGGCCAGGTACTTTTTAACATTCATCCACGTATGCCCACCATCCGTGATCAGGCTTTTAAAATTCACATTCTTTGCCTTCAGGTAGTCCATAAATTCAAGGGTTCCTTTGTATAGGAAATCTTCACTGCCTACACTTACCCACAGCAGTTTGAATTGCTTGTTGGTGTTTGCTGAGTTTGCACCGATCTGCGGAAAGTTGCGGTCCATTTCCTGGGGTGACAAATACGAACTGTAACTGCATACCCAGGCAAACTTGTCCATATTTCCAAAAGCGGCCCGTAAGGTTTGTCCGCCACCGCGGGAAAAGCCGCCAATAGCCCGGTTATCACGATTATTGATTGTGCGGTAATTTTTCTCTACATAGGGGATTACATTAGTTAACAAATCCGTTTCAAACGCTTTGGCCCGGCTCACCGCTTCCGCATCGTCCCTTACCACTGGGTCGGCAGGTTTGGGTTTTCCGGTTTGCTCGGCTACCCTGGCGGCAATGTTGCCATAAGGCATCACAATGATCATGGGTTTGGCTTTGCCTTCGGCAATCAGATTATCCAGAATGAAGTTGGTTTTGCCTACTTTAAAATAGGTTTCTTCCGTATCGGTTGTGCCGCTGATGAGGTAAAATACCGGGTATTTTTGTGAAGTGTTTTTAGTATATCCAGGCGGCGTGTAAATCACCAGCGATCCGGTGGTGCCGGAAACTGAAGGATAATATTCATACGAAACGGTGCCATGCGGAACATCTTTCAGGGCATGCACCAGAGGTGTATCGCCCGGCACATCCACCAGACTGGCTTTAAACCGTTCGTTAGGGAAGAACGCTACATTGGCCGGGTCCATTACGGTAACGCCATTCACCTGAAAACTATACGGATAAATATCCGGCTTAACTGGACCCACGGTTACACTCCAGATACCGGAAGTATCTTTGGCCATGGGCACTGCCGAAGATCCAAACTGCCCCCCATTGAGCAGAACTTGCTGTGCAGATGGAGCCAGATAGCGAAAGGTAACGGTTTTGTCGGCATTCACCTGCGGCGATACAACCAAAGGACCTCGGGGTGGCTGCGCGAACGAAGCCTTAGCCAGGAAAAGCAATAAGAAAGCTGCTAAGCGGATAAATAAAGGTGTTTGCATAAGCATATGTATTTAGGAACAGGTCAGCCAGATCACTGGGTATAAAGATGTTTGTTTCATTATTCTATTCAAGGGGCCCGATCAGCTCCACAAAATTTCCATCCGGATCTTGCACCAATAAAAAGTGTGTATCCTTGCTCAGTGGGGTGGGTGTAGTTCCCAGGAAAGCTACCTTCTGTTGCTTTAATCTTTCGATGATGGGCTTCAGGGATTTTACCTGAATGGTAATATACTGCATACCGGTATCATCCCCAATGGTTTTCTGAGTAGGATGCTTGGCTTTTTTTCCAAAGCTCATCAACTTCCATTCATTGGCATCGGGACTGTTTTCCAGCTTTAATACCGTTACCGAAACTGCTGTTCCGTCGGTAAGACCTGAACGTTTGCCAAAATCTTCATTAATCGTGAAACTCCCGGTTTTTACCATGCCAATGCCCTTGACATAAAAGTCTAAGGACCGGTCTATATCCGAGACCACTACGCCAATACCAATTTGTTTACTGCTGAAGTTCGATTGAGCAAAGGCAATGGAATTGATTAATAGGGTACAAACGATCAGGGAGGTTTTTATCATCAGTTTATTCAAATTTGAATTATATAATTTAATTTCCTCTTTCAATTCTCAAAAATGGCATTCCTTCTTCTGTTCAATTACTGAGCTATCAGGGTATACACTTTGCCAGGTTGCGTAGGGATATCATAAAGCAAGGTTTCTTTCAATCTCAGAGCTGTCACATTGGCTTTGTCGGAAATAACAGGAGCCGGAGTAGATTCGGTGAAATAGAACGGATTGGGATTTTGTCCGGAGGCATTTTTCAACGCTCCTCCTTTGCTTAGTTGTAAGGCATTTGGAACCCGCAGGCGCAGGTTTCCACCAAGCGTAGATTTGATTTCTACCTTTGTTAGTTTTGCCCCGTTCCATTGCATAGTCACCACTTCAAAACCACCTTGTGCCCGTATTCCACTAATGCTGCCTGTAGGCCAGACATCGGGTAATGCAGGAAGTAAATGAATGGCCCCATCGGCACTTTGCATGAGCATTTCTGTTATACCGGATGTACAACCAAAGTTGCCATCAATCTGAAAAGGTGGATGTGCATCAAACAGGTTGTTGTAGGTTCCTCCTCCGCCCGGATTCGTTCCTAAGGGCGTGAGTTGATTTTGGATTAATTGATAGGCATGATTTCCATCCTGCATTCTGGCCCACCAATTCACTTTCCATCCCATACTCCAGCCAGTTGATACATCGCCCCGGTGAATCAGCGTTGTTTTAGCCGCACTGAACAATTCCGGTGTTCGGTAGGCAGAGATCTGATTAGAGGGAAATAAACCATACAAATGCGAGATATGGCGGTGATTGTCTTTTGGATCATCAATATCTTCCAGCCATTCCTGCAACTGGCCATACTGACCAATATGCATAGGCGGTAGCTGGCTGAGCATTTGCTTCAATGTATCTATAAATGCTGCATCTTGTTTTAAAATTTCTGCCGCCCTGATCATTGTACTGAAGACATCAAAAGCAATCTGATTGTCCATAGTTGTACCGGCATCCAGCGAAGACTCGCCGTGGGCTTTGGGGGCGTTTTCAGGAGAAGTGCCTGGAGTAACCACCAGCCACTTATATTTGGGATGTTCTACCAGATAATCTACATAAAACGTGGCTGCCCCTTTTAAAATGGGATAAACGGATGCCAGAAATTTTTTATCTCCATTATACAAATAATGTTCCCACAAATGCTGACTGGTCCAGCCGCCACCTGCTACCCACATTCCCCAGAGAGCGCCATCAATAGGTCCAGTAATGCGCCAGATATCGGTGTTGTGATGGGCCATCCATCCTCTGGTTCCATACATCACCCTGGCTGTTTCCTGCCCAGCCTCCGACAGTTCTTTTACCATTCGCAGAAAAGGTTCATGCAGTTCAGAAAGGTTGGTTTTTTCAGCCGGCCAGTAATTCATCTGGGCGTTGATGTTGATGGTGTATTTACTATCCCAGGGTGGTTTCATCCGATGGTTCCAGATGCCTTGCAGATTGGCTGGCTGTCCACCGGGTTGCGAAGAAGAAATGAGCAGATACCGACCATACTGATAGTACAAAGTAACCAGCTGAGGATCGTTTGCGGTACGGAAATTTTTCAAGCGCTGGTCAGTAGGAAGCTTAGCTGCTTCAGTAGTGCCGAGGTCCAATGTTACGCGGTTGAAGTATTTCTGGTAAGCAGCTATGTGAGGACTAAGAATAGCCTTATAAGATTTACCATAGGCTTTTTCGAGATAGGTAGCCGCTCTTGCCTGCTCATCGCCGTTAATGTCTTTGTAATTATTAAAATTAGAGGCAATGGAAATATAAATAGTTGCTGTGTTGGCACCTTTTATTAGAATCGTGCTGTCATTGGAAGATAGGCTTCCTCCATCAACTTTAATACGGGCTATGCCTTTGAATTTTACCATACCTTTTACTCCTTCATGGTCAGAAGTGGTGCCAGAAATGGTTAGTTCGTTTTTTGAAGTAGCTTTAATTTGAGCGTTCGTCTGAGGTGTAGAGAATGAAGCAGAAAACGAAAGACTACCCTGTTTATTTGCCGTTAGTTGCATAGCAACAACCTGATCGGGAAAAGACGTTAATATCTCCCGTGTATACGTCACTCCACCTACTGTATAAGTTGTTTTAGCTACCGCCCGTTCAATATCCAGCTCCCGGAAGTAATTGGTATAGGTTTCATGTCCATTAAATGTCAGGTGAAGGCTGCCAACCGGCTGAAATAGCTGTCCATGCGATTTTTTGGTAAGGATGCTTTTATTAGCCAGGTCTTCAGCTTCTTTTTGTTTGCCATCAAAAATCAACTGCCGAGCCTGGGGCAATGCCGCCAAGGCGTCCGGATTATCATTTCTATTAGGGCTGCCAGACCAAACGGTGTGTTCATTGAGCTGAATGGTTTCCTTTTCCACATTTCCATAGACCATAGCACCCAGCCTGCCATTCCCAATAGGCAAAGCATTTTCCCAGGTAGTACCAGAAGGTGTATCATACCAAAGTTTTAAGCCTGGGGTATTCTGGGAAAAGCCTGAAGTTGCAATCGAGAGTAAAAACAAACAAATCAAATGCTTCATTATTTGAAGGTATTAGTAGGTTTAGGCATGAATATCTTTTTAAATGGTAGTTTATTATAGTTAACAGATTGCCCTCTTTAGGGCATCTCAATCATAGCTTTAATTACACCACTAGCCGGATTCAGCCAGGATTTAAATTCGTCAGCTACCTTATCAAAAGGTACCCTATGCGTGATATAGGTTGTGGGATTGATCTCTCCCTTTTGCATAGCAGCTATCACATGGGCAAAGTCCTGCCTGGTGGCATTACGGCTACTCATCAAGGTGGCTTCCCGTTTATGAAACTCCGGGTGAGAAAAAGATATTTCGCCTTTCTGCAAGCCGATTAACACATACCTGCCCCCATGTGCCATATATTGAAATCCCTGATTGATCGCTTTTAAACTTCCCGTTACATCAAAGACCACGGTGGGCATATCGCCATTGGTAATTTCTTTTAATTGCTGAAGCACATCCGGAGAAGATGCATTAACAATGTGATCTACCTTCAGTCTTTCTTTACAGAACTGGAGACGCCCTTCATTTATGTCAAGTGCAATTACTTTTCCTCCGGCTATCCGGGCAAATTCCATGGTGCCTAAACCAATCGGGCCTGCACCCACCACCAGTACAAATTCGCCTGGCTCAATAGCAGCCCGGCGAACTCCATGTGCGCCAACAGCCAGCGGTTCTACCAGCGCTAAAGCATCAAGTGGCATGCCCTGACCATGTACAAGTGCGTAGGAGGGTATAGAAAGATACTCTACCATGCCGCCATCTATGTGAACCCCACTTACCTGTAGGTTTACACAGCAATTGGATTTACCCGAACGGCAGGCAATGCACTGTCCACAGTTGAGGTAGGGTATAAACGTTACGGTTTCACCTATTTGAAAACCAGTTGCCCCGTCTGCGTCTACTAGTTCTCCGGCAATTTCATGACCGAGAATGCGCGGATAGCTGAAGTAAGGCTGCGTTCCTTCAAAGGCATGCAAATCTGTACCACAAACCCCGATACGGGCTATCTTAATAATTGCGTTCCCCGGTTTAAGAACAGGTTTTTCACTTTTTCGGTATTGAAAACTACCTGGCGTAGTACAAACAAGGGTTTGCATGGTTAAGAATTAGGTATGAACTTACTAACAGAATAGACTTTGGCTTTGTAACCGGGAGCCACTCACAAGTTTTCAGCAGTATTTAGAACTATACAAAGAAAAACTATTTCAATAGAAAGATATACTGAAAAATTATCCAGATATTCAGCTATTTTAACATCATTTTGTTTAGATAATCTAACTTTCGTGTATAAATATCATAGTGTATGAAACCCCAGCTGTTGAAGATTCCTACCGGATCTGTGTATTCCTTTAGTGTCAGGCAGGATAAATTGCCTAACATTAATAACCATTGGCATTACCATCCGGAAGTAGAGTTGATCCAGTTTCATAAGGGAGGCGGTACCCAGTTTGTAGGCGATCATATTAAGCGGTTTAGTGCAGGAGATATTGTGCTGGTTGGGGCTAACCTGCCTCATTACTGGCGTTATGATGATAGGTACTTTGAGGATTACAGCCAGGAAACACCTTACTCAACAGTGATTCATTTTACAGAAACTTTCTGGGGCGACCGGTTTATGAATCTACCTGAAAACAAGTCATTAAAATCTTTATTAGAAAAGGCGAAACGAGGAATTCTCCTTTCCAGCCAGGCTAACCCTCTGGTCGGAAAACACATAGAAAAAATATACTACTCACAGGGATCTTACCGCATTATTTACCTGATGGAATGTTTACTGGCCATTGCTGGTTCACAAGAAGCACAAGTGCTTTCTTCCATAGGGTTCCAATCTAATTTTTCGCCGGCAGAAAATGAGCGCATCAATGCTATTTACGAGTATACCCTGAAGCATTTCAAGCAAAAGATTGCTTTAGAAGAAATTGCTTGCGTAGCCGGGCTTGTTCCCAGTTCATTCTGCCGGTATTTTAAATCGAGGGCAGGCAAACCATTTTCACAGTTTTTAACAGAGATTAGAATTGGTTATGCGTGTAAACTGCTATTGGATGAACAAATGAGTGTAAAGCAACTTTGTTATGAAAGCGGATTTAATAACTTCACCTGTTTTCATAAAAACTTCAAGGCCATCACCGGCAAAAGTCCTCTGGATTACCAGAAAGCTTATGCCAGTAAACATGCTTAGTGTGGAAAGCAGTAATTACAGATGTATATCTTTTCTATACAAAGCAAATAAATTGAAAGCGGCAGATTCTCTAATCCATCAATCATTTTGTCAGTACTGAATCCTTAGAAAGCTGAAACCAGCTCTCTAAGTCCTGACTCTGTTGCATTATTTTGCTCAAAGCAATGGCATACATATAGTTTTAATACAATAAATTATATATAATATTAAAATGGAAGTATCGAATAAACAGGCTTAAATATCGCATTTATATAGCTATCTATAGAATAGAATGGATAAATACAAGTATTCTTGCTTACTTTACTTTGATCTATAGTCACATATTAGAAGATCAAAATTGGTAAGGCTAACAAAGAAAATATACGTTGTGTGCTTTCCTTTGGGAAGATTATCAATAAAATGGGTTTTCCTGAGCTGATATTATAAAACTCTTATAGGCAAGAAAGAGCACTTTCATTTCAAAGTTATTTTATTGAGGCTATGCGTAGAATTTTTACTACCCTCTTCCTGATCATCCTGATAGCTTCATCGGTTCTGGCCGAAGTTCCCAAGCAGGACCCGATACCAAAGATAAAGCCCATTCTCGAACAGCATTGTTTTTCTTGCCACCATGATACGAAAAGGTCCGCTGGCATTAGCCTCAAAAATATATTCATGGGCATCAACGACACTAAAGCCCTGATGGTGCACGACGGCAAGGTATGGATGAACGTAGTGAAGCAGATCCAGAGTGGAGAAATGCCTCCCCGCACAGAACCACGAATGACCCAGCAGGAACAGGATACTCTTGTGAAGACCATTAATGAGATTCTCTACTCTTCATTAAGTGCCAATAATCCGGGAAGGGTGGTGATGCGGCGGTTAAGCCATAGTGAGTATCAATATTCTATTTTTAATTTAGTAGGCGTATCGTATGATGCTGAAGCTAAATTTCCCTCAGATGGCTCAGGCGGAGCCGGCTTCGATAATTTTGCCAGCACCTTATTTCTGACACCGCTAAAAATGGAGCGGTATTATGAAGCAGCGGAAGAAATTATGGATGAGGTAAACGCCAAGCCTGAACTGTGGCGCAAACTCGTTCCTCAAACCTATACCGAGTCTATCTGGCAACGGTTTGTCAACTGGGTTTCTGGCCTCTTTACAAAAATAGATCCTTCAGAAGGAGCCATAAAACAGGCGGCTGAGGTAATCGTGCCTTTTGCCAGTCAGGCCTATCGCCGGTTTCTGACGCCCGAGGAAAAGCAGAAATTATTAACTCTTTTTAGGAAAGTGTATGAGGGTAGTGATCCAGATGATCGTTATTCCATAGCCATAAAAGAAACACTGAAAGCGGTGCTTGTGTCACCTAATTTTTTATACCGTTATGAAGAGGAACAGCCTGTGCCGGTAGATCATCCCTATCCCCTAAGCAACTTTGAACTAGCCTCCCGGTTGTCTTATTTTCTTTGGTCTACCTTACCCGACAAGGAACTATTCGAAGCCGCTTACCGCCAGGATTTACACGACCCGGCAGTCTTAAACCGGCAGGTCAGGAGAATGCTGCAGGACCCCAAAGCCAGACGTTTTGCAGAGAGTTTCTCTACCCAGTGGTTTGGTATTAGCCAGTTGCAGGAAAATAATCCGGTAGATCCTGGGCGATTCCCGGAATTAACTCCTTCTCTGCGAAATGCTATGTATCAGGAAGTGGTAGAGTATTTTTACTACGTGCTCACGGAAAGAGGCAATTTCCTTGATCTTATTGATAGTGATTACACTTTCCTGAATGAGGAACTAGCCAGGCATTATGGAATTGAAGGTGTAAATGGTTCACAGATGCGAAAGGTAACGATGCAAAACCGGAACCGGGGGGGCATCCTGGGGATGGGCAGTGTGCTCACCTCTACCTCGTTACCGCTCCGGACTAGCCCGGTATTGCGAGGGAAATGGGTTCTGGAGGAAATACTAGGTACCCCGGCTCCACCACCTCCTCCCGATGCCGGAGAACTACCAGAAGAGGCATCATCGGATAAAAATGCCAGTATTCGTGATCTGCTTGTGCTGCACCGTTCTAAACCTGCCTGTGCAGGCTGCCATCAGAAAATGGACCCCATTGGATTTGGGCTGGAAAATTTTGACCCAATTGGCCGCTGGCGCAGCAGCTATGGTGACAGCCCAATCGTAGTAACCTGGGATACTTTACCGAGTGGAGAAGTGTTTAGTAATCCTGCCCAACTCAAGAAAATACTAGTAACAAAGGAGGATGAGTTTGCCCGCACCTTGTCCGAAAAAATGTTCGTCTATGCGATTGGCCGTAATGTAGGCTTCACAGACGAACTTTATATGCAACGAATGATAAAAAATCTCAAACAAAACCGGTTCAATCCTGAGAAATTAATTATAGAACTAGTGAACCTGGAGCCATTCCGCTATAAGGTGAATGACAAAACAGAAAAGTTTAAGGTGGCAGGAAAATAAGCGTATTGAAAACAAATTTGAAGATATATACATCAATGAACCGATACGAGAAGCCTGGTTTACGTTAAAGAATAGTTTAACCGGAAAGGGTAAGTAAAGTGATCAGGTAAAAAAAATAGAAACAAACAGATAACCTTATAAATCTTTATAACTAGTATGAGTAGCACATGGCATATCTCCCGCAGACGGATGTTAAAAGGCATAGGGGCCAGTATCGCCCTTCCGTTTTTACAGGCTATGGTTCCTCCAGGAATGAGCGCTTATAATATGCCTAAAAAGCCGGTACGGTTTGCATGCCTGTATATGCCCAATGGCGTGAACAAAGATCACTGGACGCCAGCTAAGTTTGGTAAAGACTTTGAGTTAACGAGTACGCTAAAGCCTTTGGAGAAGGTGAAACAAGATATTCTCGTACTAAATGAACTGATGAATAAGGGCTCCATCTTTCCGGGCGCAGAGGGACATTTTTGCAAGACGGCCAACATCATGACCTGCAAACCTATTTTGAAGACTACCGGTGAAAATATTAACAGTGGGGGCATTTCTTTCGATCAGCTCATCGCTCAGCAAAAGGGTCAAGACACGCTGTATGATTCTCTTCAATATGGTATGGAACGGATCAACTCAGGGGTCTGTGGAGCCACCGGGTTTACACGCTTATATGCTGCAAGCATCTCCTGGAAATCCCCGACACAGCCTTGTACCCGGGAGATCGATCCACGCATGGCCTTTGACCGTTTGTTCCGGGGCGTTATGCCAGTTTCTAAAAAGCGCGATGAAACCTGGAAGCAGAGTGTACTGGACATGGTGCAGGACGATGCGCATGCGCTGCAACGTAAACTGGGCCGCTCCGACCAGGATAAGCTGGAAGAGTACCTGGAATCGATTCGCTCCCTGGAAAAACGTATTGACAACGAAGAGAAGTTGAAAACTTTTAATCAGCAGGTAACCCCTAAAATCAAGAAAGAACTGGTTGGCCTGAATTTACGGATTGATGAGTTCAAAGAACAGTTTGTAGGGGTAGACATTACCGAAAAGGTGCGGCAGATGCTCGACATTATAGCGCTTGCCTTCTGGAGCGATGCTACCCGGGTTACTACTTTTATGTTTGGTAATGCAGCCAGCAACCGCAACTTCTCATTTTTGAAAGGCGTGCAGGGTAGCCATCACCAGATATCCCATCACCAGAACCATGCCGGCGAAATGGAGCAATACCGCAGAATAAACGAGTTTTATGTGGCCCAGTATGCGTATTTCCTCGAAAAACTTAAATCTATTCCCGATGGCGAGGGTAATCTGCTCGATAACTCTATGATCATGTTTACTTCCGGCTTACGGGATGGTAACTCTCATTCGTCGGTTAATATACCCGTTATTGTAGCCGGCAAAGCAGGAGGGCGGCTGAAAACTGGGCAGAACCTTCAATTTAAAAAAGAAACTCCTTTATCCAATCTTTATCTTTCTATGGCCCGTGTGCTAGACATGCGCTTGTCGAGCTTTGCCGATAGTACTGGAGAATTGAGTGATATGTATGCGTAGTAGTTTAATACAGAAGTTACTAATCCGGCCTGTTTCAATCCGGAAAATAGATATTCCTTATAGGTTCCTTCTCTTGCCTCTGGCTGTGGCAGTACTATTTCTTCCCCTCTGGAAACCGGCTGAAGGCAGAGTGCCTGACTTTGTATATTGGATAGGCCGTTTCCACCCATTGGTAGTGCATTTTCCGGTAGTACTCGTGCTACTGGCATTGCTGTTTGAACTAGGCAGGCGAATTAAAGTCCTGCGAACCTCAGTCACTACTATTCGGGTATTGCTGGCTCTTGCGCTGCTTGGTTGTGTCGTCTCGCTGGCAATGGGGTTTTTGTTGTACTATACTGGTGAGTATACTGGTGCGGTTATGCAGGGACACCTGTGGGGAGGAGTATTACTTACTTCGGCCATGGCAGTGGCTTTTTTTCTCTTTTTAAACTTTCAGCAATACCGTACTCAAGTCTACTATAACAGTTACCTTACTTTATTAGCAGTAGCCAATGGAATACTCCTGTATACAAGCCATCAAGGAGGATCATTAACCCATGGGAGCGAATATCTTACCGAGTATACGCCCAAATTCAATTATGGAGCACAGGCAGTATGGGAGCCTAAACCAGTGGAGAAGATGCTGGTATTTAATGATCTGGTGGTGCCTGTGTTAAATAAGAAATGCATGAGCTGCCATAACGAAAACAAATCAAAGGGCGACCTGATCATGACTTCCTATGCCTACCTGCTCAAAGGAGGAAAAGGGGAGCATCCGACATTAGTGCCTGGTTCGGCGGAAAAAAGCGAGATGCATAAGCGGGTGCTTCTGCCCGTAGACGATGATGACCGTATGCCTCCAAAGGGCAAACCTTCGCTGACAAAACAAGAGGTAGACCTGATCGCCTGGTGGATAGATCACGGCGCAGACACCACATTACGGGTACAGGAAATGGCTTCCGAGGTTCAAATAAAGCCTATGGTAGTGAGTTACCTAAAAGAACTGGAAACACAGCAACGGACTAGTTTCCTGCAACAACAAAGCCTGGAGAAATTGTTGAAAGAACTGCCAGCCAAAGATAATCTAGTATTGCAATTGGATTCTTACGAGGAGAAAGGTATTAATCTCTCCATGCCATTTCCGCTGGTAAGCTTTAAAGACGAAGATTTACTGGCAGTGCAGCCACTGTTTCCCAGTATCACAAAAGCTTCTTTTATGGGAAGCGATATTACCGATGATGCCTTGTACCATGTAAGTCAAATGAGTTCTTTGCGTGAACTATACCTGCAACAAACTCAGATAGAAGGCATCGGCCTCGTTCATCTTTCTTCCCTGAAAAACCTGCGCTTACTGGATCTTTCCAAAACCAAGATTAATGACGGGCAATTGTTACATATCCTGCAATTGCCGAACTTGGAAGAGTTATTCTTGTATGAAACCCAGGTATCTAAAGAGGTGGTGGAAGCCATCCGTAAAAACAAACCCCATTTAGATCTCCGGTTGGAACGAGGGAAATTCTTTTAACAGTGGCAAGCTGGTAAATAGCATTAAAAGCTTGATCAATAAAGACGCTTACGTATTAGTGGCCAAAAAACTAAACCTGTATTGCACCGACAATGAAAAAATTAATTTTGGTTCTTTTCCTCTTCTCCCACGTATTAGCAGTTGCCCAGAATAATACAGAAACCTATCCTCAGGACCCGGCTTCTGTTGAGCAGGCAGGTGTGCCCAAAGGGGAAGTACTCAAATTAATTTTTGAAAACTCTGCCATTTTTCCGGGTACCTGGCGGGAATACTGGGTTTATGTTCCGGAACAATACGATGGAAAGAAACCAGCCTGTGTATATGTAAACCAGGATGGCTTACAATGGAATGCCCCCACGGTGTTCGATAATTTAATTCACCAAAAGGAAATGCCAGTTACTATTGGGGTGTTTGTAACCCCTGGCAGAGTACTTGCAGCCAATCCAGATGCTGCCCTGGACCGGTTTAACCGCAGTTATGAGTTTGATGCATTAGGAGATAGCTACGCACGCTTTATTCTGGAAGAAATTTTACCCCATGTAGAACAGCAGAAGACGGCAGATGGCCGCTCAATCATACTCTCTAAAAATGGAAATGACCGGGCTATTGGCGGATCAAGTACCGGAGCAGTCGCCGCCTTTACTGCCGCCTGGGAATGGCCGGGGGAATTCTCCCGGGTATTTAGTGTAGTGGGTACATTCGTGGGTCTTCGGGGCGCAGATCAATATCATACCCTGATACGGAAAGTAGAGCCCAAACCTTTACGGATATTTTTGCAGGATGGTACCAACGATTTACATGTGTATGCCGGTGACTGGTGGAAAGCCAATGAAACCATGGAAAGGGCTTTAACCTTTGCCGGCTATGAGGTAAATCATATCTGGGGAGAAGGCGCACATAATAATCAGCATGGGAGGGCTATTTTTCCTGATGCAATGCGGTATCTGTGGAAGGACTGGCCAAAACCTGTAAAAAAAGGAACAACGGCTAATGCGGCCTTAAAAGATATATTAATTCCTGGTGAAGAATGGGAATTAGTAGGGGAGGGGTATAGCTCTACAGATGGAATTATAGCCAATGCGGCAGGAGAAGTTTTTTTTCAGGATATTCTTACCAACAGAACCTATAAAGTAGATAAGAATGGAATCGTAGGTTCTTTTACATCTCCGGCAAAGAAAGCCCGTGGTACAGCTTTTGGGAAAGATGGGAAACGCTATATAATGTCAGCCATTACCCGGAAAATTCTTAGCTACGATTCACAAGGAAAAGAAACAGTAGTAGCCCGCCTGATAGCAGGTAAGGATCTGGTGGTAGCACATAATGGAAATATGTATGTTACGTCGGCTGATGAAAAAGATACCTCTGGCAAAATATATTTGATAAAGCCTGATGGAGAAAAGATACTTGTAGATGAAGGCGTAAAATATGCAGGTGGTATTACCCTTACTCCTGACCAGCAGCAATTATACGTGACCGAATCCACTTCACATGTCGTCTGGATTTATCAGATACAACCAGACGGTAAACTTGCTTATAAGCAAAAGTATGGCTGGCTGCATACCAATGAGTACGATGAGTATGTCTCCGGAGCAAATGGCCTGAAATGCGATTATAAAGGCCGGGTTTATGTAACTACTAAAATGGGCATACAAGTACTCGACCAGATCGGCAAGACTCAGGCTATATTACCAGTTCCAGGTGGAAATGCTTCTGATATTTGTTTTGGAGGTCCTGATTTTAATACTTTGTATGTTACTGCCGGAAATAAAGTTTACCGCCGGAAGTTAAATGTTCGGGGAGTAAATACTTTTGAAGCTCCCTTTAAACCAGCAAAGCCCAGCCTATAATAGCGAAAACCAGCCGTGCAAATGATTCATTATTTACTGATTTTTCAATAGAAATCTATCCAATTCACACTTTATTAACATGCCATAAAGAAAAATATAAGCGTGCATCGTAGCGTATTTAAATAAGGAATAACCCCAACAAAATAGTAAACATTGCTTACCACCTGACATTATCTCACTTCTTATGAAAATATATATACTGTTCCTTTTCTTTTTCAGTCCAACTTTGGTACTGGCACAAGCTGGTAAAGCCACTAAAAATATCTCCCACAGTAAGCAGTTTGTACTTTTCGATGTTGAATTTACCTATACCAAAGAAGAGGCAGACAATTCCAAGCCAAGTAAGTCGCATTATTATGTAACTGGCAATAAGTTGAATCCCCAGCGTCCCAAAGACTGGACCTCACCAGTAGATTACCGGAATGGTACAGTACATATCCGCCTGGAAGTATTGGAGAAACCAGCCGGAGGTGAACATGCTACCTGGAGCCTGTGCTATATTCCTAACAAGGGGCAGGGCAATGGGTATGGCTGCACAAGCACAGGTCTGTATTCGGAGAAGGGAGTATATGAAAAAGATATTGCCATGACCTCTTTCTGGGAAAACGAAGCTATCATCTGGTCAGAGGGAATTAAGCAAATGGACCTGGTTATCAAAGATAATAGTGGTGGACAGGGGCATGCACACAAACGGTCTGATGCAGAGAAGTTCTTTCCAACCAAAGTTCGCATCACCATGGTGCAAGTAGCCGCTGGTTCAACATATGATCCAAGGCTGGTTCCTAATCTACCAGATTAATAGCCAGATAGACGTTCCCCAGTAAAAGTGAACTCCAAGTGAAGAGCGATTGTAGGATAGCTATATTAGGACTGATGTGATCAGACACACTATAAGTAAAACCAAAGGAATTAACTTAACTAATTCCTACTATAAAACCGAAATGCCTATACCAAAAGAGAAAAACAATTGATGCTTTGCAGCTTGCCTCTTTGAACTTATTTGTAAAAGTCAGGCAGGGGATTAAGTGTCGTATTTTGCCTCTGATGCCAATAGGGGTAGATAGCCGGCATTTCACTTGCAGCATCTAATTTCTTTACCTGCTCCACAGTAAGTTTCCAGCCTACTGCTTCTATATTTTGCTTTAACTGCTCTTCATTACGGGCCCCGATAATAATGCTACTAACCGTTGGACGTTGCAATAGCCAGTTAAGGGCTACCTGAGCCACAGTTTTTCCTGCTTGAGCAGCCACTTCATCCAGGGCATCAATGGTATTGTAAAATACTTCCTGATTGACTACGGCTTCAGGAACCGGACTCCCGCCTTGTGCTACCCGGCTATCAGGAGGCAAAGCTTGATTGCGGCGGTACTTGCCAGTTAACCGGCCTGCTGAAAGGGGAGACCAGATAATACCTCCTACTTTTTGATCCAAACCAAGTGGCATCAGTTCCCATTCATATTCTCTATTGGCCAGGGAATAATAGACCTGATGCGCTACATATGGGCTCCACCCATACTTTTCTGAAATAGCTAACGATTTCATCAGATGCCACCCTGAAAAGTTGGAGGCAGCTATATAGCGTACTTTTCCGCTTTGCACCAAATCATCCAAGCTACGTAAGGTTTCCTCTACCGCTGTATTTCCATCAAAGCCATGCATATAATAAAGATCTATATAATCGGTCTGCAAGCGTTTGAGGCTACCCTCTACTTGTTTGGTTATATGGAAACGGGAAGAGCCCTGGTTGTTAGGACCCTGCCCAAAAGGAAAAGTAGCTTTTGTGGAAACAAGCACTTGATTCCGCTTTCCTTGTAAGGCTTTACCTAATATCTGTTCGGAGAGGCCTGTAGAATATACATCTGCCGTATCAAACATAGTTACGCCTGCCTCCAGACAAAGATTGACCATACGGTTTGCTTCCTCTTGCTGAGTGCTTGCCCAGGCTTTAAAAAAGTCGTTACCTCCTCCAAAAGTGGCTGTGCCAAAACTCAGCACTGGCACCTGCAGTCCGCAAGAGCCTAATTGTCTGTATTCCATTTAATAATTAGTTTTAGTTCTTTAGTAAGAATCTTTTATGGATTAGAATAGAAGAATATTTATTGCCATCCGTAGCTTTTACACAAGATATCTGTTATAAATGGCTCCCCAAGGTTCTCTCATCTGTCGTGAGAGCAACTGATTAGCTGCAAAGTTATTAATAAAACGTTCCTGTTCAGGATCCCAATCCAGATCCTGCTCCAGCATCATCGCAATATTTCCAAGATGTGAAATGGTAATGGACCGATGTCCTGTTTCTGCCGGAGCAATAGTAGCTTTTCTTGATAGCACGCAATCGATAAAGTTCCGGTAGTGATTTTCACTCTTATAGAGTTGATCTTCGTCTTCCTTAATGATTGTATCAGCTAATTTTGGTGGAAAAACCTTGTGACTGCCCCGAGTGGCCCATACTTCTCCTTCACTTCCCTTAAAGGTAACTCCAAAGTCTTTACCGCTCTGTACGATTAATGTCACCCCATTCTTGTAGATACATTCAAAGTAAAACTCTGTAGCTGTATTCCAGATTGGATGAGTAGACCAGATAGCTTTGGCATTGCGGATTTTTACAGGACCGGTATTATCTGTATTCATTCCCCACTGAGCAATATCCGGATGATGCCCTCCCCAATCCGTTACCATCCCACCAGAGTAGTCCAAAACCCATCTGTAGTTTACATGAGTCCGGGAAGGGCTGTAAGGGGCAAAGGGGGCAGGTCCCAGCCACATTTCATAATCAAAGTCTTTAGGTACGGGTATAGTCTGGGTTAACTGTCCGGTTTTTCCAAAGTCAGGGGTGCCTGCAGGCAGGCCACATACCACCGTTTTGAGCTCTCCTATCCTGCCATTGCGGGTTAGTTCACAGATGCGTCTAAAATTTGAATCTGATCGTTGCTGGCTGCCTGTTTGAAATACGATGTTATATTTTTTTGCGGCATTACTCATCGCTCTTCCTTCAGCTACTGTAAGGGAAAGGGGTTTCTGACAATAGATATCCTTGCCTGCCGCAGCTGCCATCAAAACAGGAATCGAGTGCCAGTGATCGGGGGTTACTACTTCCACTGCATCTACCTCTTTTAAGTTGAGGACTTCACGAAAATCTGCATAGCCTCTGCAAGCTTTATATTTCTTACCAAATTTTTCAGTGTAGAACGTATCTACTTTTCTCATGATATACTCTCTGCCCCCTACCTTTCCGTCCCAATAGCCGGTACTTTCTTTATTGACATCACAAATAGTCGTGATTTGTACTCTGTCATCGGTTAAAAAGCTACCCACATCATTCTCCGCCTGATTCCCGGCTCCAATAAAGGCAAGATTGATCCTGTCTGAAGGGGCTACATGCCCATTTTTACCTAAGGCTGAAGCAGGAATAATGGTAGGAGCAACAAAGATGGCAGAAGCGGCTGTAGCTGTTTTTTTAAGGAATGATCTTCTATTTGTGTTTTTCATAGGCTAAGCATCTTATGTATGTCGTATTGCAAGAGGTAAGTATTTTAAAGATCGCTACTGCTAGTTTAAGCTTGGGGTTTTACTCAATTTGCTTTTATGAAACAGTTAAAGAGATTGAACAATAATTTCATAAATACTCTAAAAAACTGAATTCGTTCCAATATAATATATATAAATGGGTAAAACCTTTTTGCATTGTTGTATTTACTTCACTGTCTTAAAAGTTGCTCCTTTACAGAAAGAAAACAACCTGAATTTAAAACCGAGGTAACTGAATTAGTAGATGAAATCAAACAATTGTATAATTTTAACAGCATTACTCTACTGACTTTTGTACCCCAACATAAGGCTATTCATTATATAATCGTACAATTTAAGGAGTGGCCAAAACCTTCCTGAGAATGAAATAGAATTATCAAATTTAGCAAAACTTATCACCGAAAAAGTAAAAAGTGCTGTCCAAAACGATAATGCGTTTGAATTATATAAGATTGTGTTTTATTCAAATGATTGTATACATACCAGTATATAGTTTAGGTTGTATTGAACAGATGAATGTATTTTTTATAATCCGAAAGGGTAAAAAGGATGGAAATTACGCATAAAAATAATGAATAGCCTCTGTATCTATACACAATGGCACCCTTTCACCTTTGCTTAAAAAAGCGTTTGTTGTATGAAATGTAAGTTGAAGCCGTTTGTCTACCGAGGCTACTACCTGATAATAGGCCCCATAATAACTTATTTTAGAAATAGTAGCTTTCATATGAAAGCATTCAGAAGTACCCAGGTGGATATGTTCAGCTCTGATACAAATCAAGGTATCTTTAGGATAAGGCATGCTTTTTTTGGTCTGGAGCTGCTCTTTCATGTAGGGTATAAGATCTTGTGCTTTTACTATGGTACACGTACCAAAAAACTGGGCAGTATATGGGGATAAAGGTTGTTTGTAAATTCCTTGAGGGGTATCTGCCTGGAGAATTTGTCCACTTTTTATAACCGCTATGGTATCTGCCATCGATAAGGCATCACTTGCCTCGTGGGTAACCACTATGGCTGTCGTATGGCTTTTTGAAATAATATCTATTAAATCTTCTTTCAGTTGTCCTTTCAGCCGCACATCCATATTACTGAAGGGTTCATCCAGCAATAATAACAAAGGTTCATCGGCTAAGGCCCGGGCAAGTGCGGCTCTTTGCTGCTCTCCCCCAGACAATTCCCTGGGATATCTATCTTGCAGATGAGTTAATTTGCATAGCTGCAGCATCTCGCTGATTCTTTCCTTCTGGAATGATTTGCTATACGCTCTCAATACGTATTCTATATTCTGGTAAAGGGTGATATTTGGAAAAAGACGAAAATCTTGAAAAAGTAGTTTTACCTGTTTATGCCCCGGCACTAGATTGAATGATGGCCCTGTAACTGGTTTTTCCTCCAGAAGAATTTGCCCAGAATCAGTCTCTTCTACGCCTGCTAGGAGTTTGAGCAGCGTAGTTTTACCACTTCCACTTTCTCCCACTATAGCTAAAAGCTTTCCTTTGTCTACTTCAAAAGAAATATTGGATAGGGCATTACCAGATTGATTTTCATATTTCTTAGAAACGTTTATTACTTTCAGCAATTTTTCCATGCGGCAAAGCTAATCAAAAGGTCAATCTATGGGCAACTTCTGGTAGGGGGTAATGCAAGGAGGTTACTGGCTTGCAGCGTACAAGCAAAAGACTTCATTCTGTGGAAAATTTACTTTATCCGGCGATAGTAGAAAATTGTCAGGAATGGATCTTTTACCATACGCGAAGTAAAATGTATTGGTAGTTATACCGAATAGTATAAAGAACCTTCCATAGATGTTATATGTTGATCAAGTATGGGAAGAGTAACCAAAACTGAGCTCATCGAGAGTGCCGAGCAGTTGCTGAAGATGAGCAAAAAAATAGCCCATCCGCTAGCCGGAGCCAGACTGCGGGCTTTTTACCTCTACAAGAGTGGGCAGGCTAAAGCGTATGGACAAATAGCTGCTGCCGTAGGCTATGAGCGTCATGCAGTGGGCCAGTGGTTCCGGCTTTACAAACAGAAAGGGCTGCAAGCCTGTCTTCAGATAGATCCGGGCGGCCACAAAAGGGCATCACAGATTGCAGGTAAAGTACTTGAGCAGTTGAAGGCAAAGCTTGCTGATCCAAACAACTATTTTACTTCTTATAAGCAAATCCATGAGTGGTTGCACACGGCGCATGGCATTGATCTGAGCTATGAGCATGTACATTGGTTTGTCCACCGACAGCTGGGGGCAAAGCTGAAAGTGGTTAGAAAGAGCAACCTGAAAAAGGATCTAGCCTATGAGCAGAAGTATAAAAAAAACTAAACTTGGTGCTCACTTTCCTCTTACAGCGCTACTATGCTCCTTTGGCTGCCAAAGGGGTAGTCAGCCATTGGAAGGTGTACTATCAGGATGAGAGCCGCTTTGGTTTGATGACTGTTTTGAGAAGAGCCATCACCCTTGCCGGCATAAAACCGGTAGGAGCCTATCAGCACCGCTTCATCTACCGCTACTGCTATGGATTGGTAGAACCGCTGACAGGAGATCACTTCTTTATTACTGCCCCACAGGTTAACACGCTTTACTTTGAGTATATGCTTGAGGAGTTTAGCCGCCATCAACCGCAAGTGTTCAAGTTTATCTTTGTAGACAAAGCAGGCTATCACCGGGCAAAAGCCTTGCAAGTGCCCCAAAATATCCGCCTGGTGTATTTACCTTCTTCCAACCCTGAACTCAATCCGGTCGAAAGGCTGTGGGGGATATGAAAAACAAAGTAGCTTTTCACAACTTCAGCCATGAACAAGAACTGGAAGCCTGGATCACTAATACGGCTAAAAGTTATGGGCAAAGACAGATCGCCTCTCTAACCGGATACCCTTACATTTTAGAAGCCATCAGCAAGATTACAACCTCTATGGAATAGCCTTCGCCCTATTTGGTATTAATTAAACAGAAATGTGATGGTTTCTTTTTGGTTTTTATCCGAAAAACAGGCGGACTCACTCATTTTAGCCCTGGCAATATCGAGGGAAAATATATTTTTATATTGGACAGGATAAGGTCGGTTCGGAAATGGTGATTTCCTAGCATTACCTGCTATTATTTTTATATGAAGTGCTTTATTGTTTTTTTTCTGTTTCCAAAACAGGCATTGAATTATACCATGCTGTTACTTTTTGAGCCATTGTTTTAGCTCTTTCGGCATGTACCTCTGCCAGATTTCGATGCTCACCCGGATCAGTAACGATATGATAGAGTTCTAGCCTGCCTCCGTCATAATCACATAAAAGTTTCCACTCGCCTTCACGTACTGCTAAATCAGGAAGATTTTCAAATCCGTAAAAATTCTTCCGGTCGGGGGGCGGCTGTAAAAGATGGGCGCCCTTCGGGAGGTGTCAGATTGACCAAGCATTGTTTGTAGCATATTCTCTCCATCCGTTATTGCGTTATCAACAACTTTTGTTCCGGTAAATTCAAGTAAAGAAGGCTTTATATCGATAGCAGAAAAAAACGATGCTTTGTTTTGTGTACCTTTTACTTTTTCATTCATAAATCCGGGGCCCCAAACAAGTAAGGAAGAACGTATGCCTCCTTCATAGAGATGTGTTTTATAGCCTTTCAATTCTCCTGCTCTTCCAGCTCCCAATTCCGGGCCATTGTCGGAACAAAGCACAATTAAGGTATTATTGCGTAATTGTTCATTGGCCTGAATATAATCGAAAAGTTTACCAAACTGTTGGTCCATGGATTTGAGCACGGCAAGGTACAATTCTCTTTTATCCGCTTCTTTGGCTAATCCAGATTGTTCAAATGGTGGCCAGTAAGGGCTATGTACATCGTCAGGCCAAATATTTACATAAAACGGTTGTTGCGTTTGATGGGCTTTGCCAATAAACTGTATGGCTGCATCAATAAAACCTGTGGTTATCTCCGAGCGTTGCATCCAGGTAAAGGGTTTTCCCAGGATTTCAGCCTCTTGCCAGATCCGTCCGACTTTTCCGGTTTCATCTTTAGTAAGCGGGAGTAATTTGGCTCCCATCCCTTCAAAATTGGTGAGTGACTCGTCAAATCCATATTCGCTGATTAGTGGGGCATCGGCTACATCGCGTTGCCCACCCATATGCCATTTTCCAAAATGCCCGGTAGCGTATCCCGCCTGGTGCAGGCTTCGCGCCAAACTGGGAGCAGAAGGTTCCAAGTAGTTGGCAATACCTCTTTTACGGTTTTCCTCCCGGTAGGAGAGGTAAGAAGTAATATTCCACCGTTGTGGGTAAGTTCCGGTCAAGATAGCTACCCGTGAAGGCGAGCAAATGGGGGAATTGACGTAAAATTGTTCAAAACGGATACCTTCCAAAGCCAGCTTATCAATATTTGGCGTTTGTGCATCCACATTTCCAAAACAGGATAAATCTGCCCATCCCATATCATCAATCAATATGAGAATAATATTGGGCTTAGTATTATTTTTATGTGTTGCACATCCGCCTAGATAGAATATGGTATAAATAATAAAAAGGAAAGGTGTTTTTTTCATAGACAATCTTATTATTAATGAAGCAGCGTTTGCTAAGGAATAATTCCTCAAACTGCTACGAGAGAAATTTATCTTAAGTCAGCATATTTCATAGTAACTACCTCTTTGGCAAGTATTATTTCCGCTTGTTAAACTCTTCCTCTACTTAAATTCCTGATTTCCTGGTAGAAGACATGGAGCCATTATTAGATGGTATGGAAAGCCGAAGATACAGACAAAAAAGTTATTGGTCCAAAAAAGCAAAATGAGGAGTATCCATGGAGCAGGTAAATGTAGAATTGGATAGGAGGCTAAAGTGATAAGGTTTAAAACACTTTATCTATTAACATTCAGCCTTTATAGTCATCCTCCGGGAAAATATACATATACCTTCTTAAACCGATCTGAAAAACTTTTCTTAACATAGCAAAGCTATTGCTTTTTACTTTGTGGGATAACTCTGTTAGGTATATTACAAGAGCTACAGGATTTATTTAGAAATAAGTTCGAAAGAAAGGCTTAACAAATGTTTTTAGCCTCCTTAAGTATATAGCCAAGTCCTTATATTAAATAACCATACCAGCAAGCTAATGACTATTACTCTTTTACATGGAACCTATAGAATTGTACTGGGTATTTTGTTTTTATTTGCTTTTAGCCTATCTACGCTTAATGCTCAACAGGCAATTCATCCTTCCAACATCAAATTTATCAGACAGGGCGTACAACGGCTGATTTTTGATTCTCAACAAGCCATTCTGTTAGCTAAACTGGACCCTTCATCCATTGTAGGACTTTCATCCATGCATCCCCAAACCATTTATAGCGCGGATACGGCTAAGCTCTCCATACATAAAGGACTTTTGAGAGTAGCCTCCCCACAATATACAGAGACCAGTATTTGGCTGGGCGCTTGTAATCCTTTTGCCACTTATTCGGCTCAGGTAGAAGCTCCCAAAGGGAAGGGTGCCATCGGTTTTGAATTCGCAAATTCTGGCAATACAGATCGTTTTCAGGTTGTTATGAACTTTAAAGATGGCCAATACAAGGATGTGGTACTAAAGATTGTGCTTAACAAGATCATTGTCCATGAACAATCCATTGTAACTACTCCTATTCCCTCTATTAATGGCCCGATAGAATTGATTCTACAGATGTTTGGCAGTGGCTTAAATGTATATATCCAGGAATCCGGCCTTCCAATCAGTATTGCTCAAGCTGATTTTAGTCAATTACTTGATTTACGCAGGATTGAAGTGATGCATTCTTTTCAATCCCGATTGGTATGTGTGCTGGACAAAGGTGAAATCTCCATCTCCCATGCCCGGTCAGCCCTTACAACTGGCGTTGGGCAGGCTGATATCCGGGCCATTACCCATAAAGATGGCTCCCCTTATCTTGATAAAGGAAGGTTGTGGTACACCCTTTCCATCCGCGGCCGGGGCCTGGATCATCATTTACAAGGCGTATTCAGCTTAAATCCTTCTGCTTTTGATTTAAAACTTGAAGGGATAATTGTCTTTGACCGGGATGATGGCTTGCTGCGTAATGAAATTTCCTCGCATATATTTTACGACGATGATGCTAAAATGTGGCGGGGATTTACTACCGGGTTTTCTTTTGCAGCTAATCCACAAAAGGAACAAAAGCAAATATGGTTTATCGAAAGCAAAGTTGATCCCAGGTTTGGCTTTTCCATTATGAAAGCTAAACCCACTAATATGGTGGGTGATATAGAAGATTCGCATATTATCTATGATACCAGGGTTAACAAATGGAGGCTGCTCACCTGTGAAAATACAGGTGGCTACAAAGCTATTCTACTAGAGTCAGATACATGGAATGGGATTTATAAAAGAATTGCAGGTCCGGTTCAAGCCAATTCAACCGGTACCTCCCTGCAACAGATTGGCAATACATGGTATTGTTTTTCTGGTAGCTCAGAAAGAAAGATCTTCATTTACACCTATCCGGATTTACAACCGGCAGGCATCCTACAAATAGATTTGCCTCCATGGGATGATAAAGCCGGCAGCCGGGTTTGGCCAAATATCATTCAACTACCTGATGGATATGCCACTAAATATATAGCCTTAATGATGGACCGCTATAATTACCCTGGATTAAAAGGACCAAACTGGACCTATGGTGCGCTTTATTTATATTACGGATATTAACTCCATCTGATATATATGGTACCTTATCAAACATGATGAGGGCATTTTGTACCAATAGAAAAATCAATGAAACAGTTAATTTAACTTCCTGTTATTTTGAACTAAAGTGTGGATTGGCAAAATTGGAGTTTATAATAAAAGTAGAATCTGTCAGCATATAAAGGAATGCGGGAATATCTTTTCTCATTTAAGGTTAGATTCATCTTTTCTCCTATTATTTCGTTGCTTATTCCTTTAATAAATGGACTTAGGGTAGGACCTGGGTGTATATGTTCACATTAGTCCTTGCCAATGCGTCTACATCATATCATCCATTTTATTAAGCCCTGCAATCATACGCTGTCACCATAATTAACTTTACTGCTACCCGCGTGCCTTATGAACAATAACAACATTGCTACAAAACCCCATTACCCTATTTTAGACGGCTTACGCGGAGTAGCCGCCATTATCGTTGTTGCCTTCCATCTTTGCGAGCCGCTTGCCACCAGCCGTTTTACACAACTGGTGAACCACGGTTATCTTGCCGTCGACTTCTTCTTCCTGCTGTCGGGTTTTGTTATTGGCTACGCCTATGACGACAGATGGAACAAGCTTACCATCGGTGGCTTTTTTAGACGCCGTATAGAACGGCTCCAGCCTCTGATCATCTTAGGTATGACGCTGGGTGCCATAGGATTTTACTTCACCGATTCCACGCTGTGGCCGCTGATCCACACGATACCAGTATGGAAACTGCTCCTGGTTATGCTCATCGGGTATACGGTACTTCCCATCCCGTTATCTATGGACATCCGCGGCTGGCAGGAAATGCATCCATTGAATAGCGTAGCCTGGTCGTTGTTTTTTGAATACATCGCCAATATTCTGTATGCTGTCTGGGTCAGAAAATTCTCAACCTTAGCATTATCCGTGCTGGTGGCCATCGCCGCTATCATCTTATTCCACTTGGCATTAACCAGTGCAAATGGAGATGTTACAGGTGGTTGGACACTGAATGTTGCACATATTCGGGTGGGACTTACCCGGACCATGTATCCCTTTTTCGCTGGCCTGCTGTTATCGCGGGTGGCAAAACCGGCTCACTTCAGGAATGCATTTTTTTGGTGCAGTCTGTGGATCGCTGTGCTCCTTTTTATGCCTCGTATTGGTGGTGCTGATCACCTGTGGTTAAACGGCTTATATGAAGCCATATGTATCATCTTCCTATTTCCCGCTATCGTTTATATGGGCGCAAGTGGCAAAGTTGATAATCCGGTCGAAAATAAGGTATGCAAGTTTCTGGGTGAGATATCTTATCCTCTATACATGGTTCATTACCCGCTGGTCTATTTCTATGTCGCCTGGATAAGCAATCATAAAGGCATCACAATGGCAGAAGCCTGGCCTTATGCCTTGCTTACATTTTCTGGTGCAATTCTACTGGCTTATATGAGCCTGAAGCTATATGATGAACCTGCCCGCAGATGGCTTAGGAAGAACTTGAAATAATGGACAATGGCGAATTTTCAACTGTATTTGTAGGAGAGCATATTTAAATCAGGCCAAATCATCCTACGAACCGTATTTGCACCAATTCTCACCAGCCGCTTTGGCACAAGCATGGCCTGTTATGATTATATAGCTAATTTAATTTATTGCCAAGTCTTTTACTACTACTACCAAATTTCAATAGAAAGAGGCATAATTATAAAAAAAACCCTTAGCCGAACATATTACAGTGATAAGGATATTAAAGATTATCACGTTGTTTTTTCTTGGCTAAGGTTGCCAAAAGGAGGACTTTAAGTTAACTACTCGTACTTTTAACTTAAACAAATGAATGTGATCATCACCAGGATTATTCTTTTACAGGCCATCATTTGACAAATACTTTTACCCAGTCTACATACATAGTTCCGGTGCCTGCAGCGATTGCTCCTGGCACAAAATTATTTCCTAAAAAATCACCCCCATAAGCCAGGCTTAAAACAATACGCTGTTCTTTGTCCCAGAGTTCTGGAATATAATGTCCTGAACTTAAAGGGTCAGGGTCATAGGTCTTTGTATCTATGAGCAACTCATCAAAGTAATATTTAAGCTCTTCTTCTCTCCACTCAACCATAAATATATGATAACAGCTTGTTAAATCTGCCACACCAACCTCAAATTCAGCCCCGGATACCAGATTATTACCCGGACTTGTTCCATAAAAGTAATTCGTTTGATACTCCGTAGGAACATTACCCAGAACATCCACTTTACTTTCCATAATATCAATTTCTCCATTTTGAGGCCACTGCTCATTGGGTCCATCAACCCCTAAAGTCCAGAAGGCAGGCCATAAGCCGTAGGCAGTTGGCAGCTTAATACGGGCATATATTCTGACTTTGTTATAATCTGAGCCTCTAAAGGTCTGGATACTTTCAATTCTGCCGGATGTATATTCAAAATCCCCAACTTCTGTTGGCCCTGCATAAGGAGAGATAGCTCCATCTTCAATGTGTTCTTCTTTTGCCGTTATCATCAGGTCAAGATTACCTGCGACATCACTATTTCCCAGCGTTAAATTTGCCGGCTGATAGTATTGAAGTTCGTTATTATAAGCCCCGCTCGTCCAGTAGGTCCATTTTGTTTCATCTAAAGTTGGATTTGGAGCCCCAGGCGGTAAAAGAATGCCTCCCTTCCCAAAATTATCCTCAAAAAGTATATTCCAGCCTTTGTTAATTAAACTGGCTTCATCTAAAACAGATCCACATTTAGTGATTACAGGTGCTATGCGATGAGGTATGGCTTTAGTTGTACCCGGTTCGGGGAATTCCTTATTTTGAGTACAACCTACTGATAATAAGCAAAAAACTACGGCCAGATAGAGTCTTTTATCAGCTAAAAAATAGGTGAGCTGCTTAGCTGTTTCAACCATAGAGAAGCCATGGTTCCTGTTGTAGTTTATTAATGAGTGTGGTTTCATTTGAGTAGGATTATTGATTTGAAGTGTGCCCCACAGAAAAGAGGAACATATTATAAGAGGTTTACTAGTAGCGTAGTAAAATGAGTCAAACAGAGACAGGAGTTTATTTTTTTATAAACTTTACAGTGAAGTTGTTATGACTCACCAGGTAGACCCCAGGTTTCAGACGGCTTATGTCTAACAAATTATTTTCCTTTTGTATATAGAATTGGGCAATAAGCGTACCCATGAGATTTCGAACGGTTACCAGATTATCCTTTGAAAAGCCCCGAATACGTATATGCAATTGATCATCTGTTGGATTGGGGAATACTGTAAAGTGTTGATCGGGATCTGCTGAGAAATTTTTGCGTGCCCAAGAAGGAATGAGCGTAAACGTAATATAAGTTTTTACCGGATAGCGGTACAGCACAATATTATCTACTGAAACAACATTATCTGCTCCTGTCTGCGTAATGCCTTCTTTAAGTATAGTATTGGTAGTAGAGTCGATCTGACTCCAGTAGATGGTCTGACCTGTACCAGGTTTGAAATGTTGAGGTTTCCGGATCGAAACAGAGGATACTAATGAGTCAAAAGGGCAATTGTCATTTACATATATGGCCTCATTGATCAGCCAGGCACATACCTGCCACCTGTCTGGTTGATCGATCAGTGATGTGGTATTCCACTCATGATATCCTCCATAGGTTCCCCAATCGTCTCCGTTTCCACCAGTGGCAATCGTGCCAATCGTGCCATCCCCCGGCTCAAACGCATTAGGGTCAAGCCGATGGTTGTAGAAAGCAGGAAAAGTCTTATTCCGGTATTTCAGTTCTTCATAGCCGACATTGTCTCGAAGGGTCTGGCCTGTAGATGCTTTCGAGTGGGTCCAGTGGTCATTATACAATTCTCCCGTTCCAATGCCATGTCCTCTTTCACTCCAGTAGAGTTGCATGCCCCAGCCTAAAGAATCCGCTTTTTTGTATTCACTCACTACATACGCATCCCACATCATAACCCCATTTTCATCATTCTTTCCGTGAAACATTCTCACCAAGGGCAAATCCCGCCTGTATGAATTGCGGTCGTTGAGATTAAAGACCTGCTTAATCGCCACATTACTGCCATCACGCCGGTAGAGATTCGTAGGGTTGTTCCAAGCCGTATCACCAAACAAAGTATAGCCCTGATCGGTGTTACTATGGCCATTCAGCCCATTATTAAATATCGTTGCTGTGGCATAGCGGGCTGGGTAAGTTTTCATTAGTGCAGTTGTTCCTGCTGAACCCATACTATGTCCGTTGATGTGAATTCTTTCCGGGTCAACATGATATTTCTGGATCAGCCAATCCTCAATCCAGTGCAGTCTTCTTTGCGTATAGTTGATGATTGTATCATTAAAACTAACCGCATTATTATCAGGGCTATAAGGGTCTTTGTTTTTTGCCCACCCAAAAAACCAACTGTTGCTATGCTGATCATTCAGGCGGTTGGAAACATACGCTACAAAATCATCATTATGGGCAACCAGTATGCCTTCTTGTGGTTTAATATTCACCAGGGGACGGCTTTTGGGTAAAGATTGTATAGCCTTTCCATCCCCGCCATGCAACCAGATACAGGCCGGAATCTTTTTTCCACCAGTAGTATCCATATCAATGGCCTCGCTAACAATAAATATACTTGGTTGTCCATTCTTATGCTGATTAGCCATTACCGGAAAATCAGCCCGGCCATTCCAGTGGTCAGCCCGGCCATCGGCCCACATGGCCCAAAAAGTAGTAGGATAGCCCTCGTTTACTTTACTTACTTGAGGATGGCTTATGACAGGATCATTTACCGGATCATAGCTATAACCAATAGCTGAATGGGTTCTATTAATAGTGGGATTAACCAAGGTATCTCCCCGCTTTACTACAGCAAAATAAGCGGAATCCGTGCTATGAGGCGTAAAGACAAATAGTCCCTGGGTGGTGTCTAATTGATGATAGCTTCCATTTATTGAAGGCACATTCCAGTTAAACGTTGGATTATTAATCTGATCTTTCAGGGCGCCTGCTGCCCATTCCCAGTGTGCTAACTTGCCGATAAGCGATGCCTGATGGGTAGAAGTAAAAGGTGTAGTAGCGCTGTAAATCTCATAAATCTCTGGTCGGGGATTTGTTTCTTTCCATACAATCCACACTTGCCCGTATTGATACCAGGCATGGACTTGACTCTGGGCATGGCTACCAAAGGAAGTAAAAAGTACTAAGACTAAATAAAGAAAGTGATTTTTCATAATGATATGCTAAATACTTAAGCCGGATAAGTTGAGCTAGGGTGTAATGAGTTGCAGAAAAGCCTTGATCAATAGATATGCAAGAAAGAGTAGTAATATTCCAGATGGAGAACGCTTCTCATCTGGAATATCAGCATTTACTTAAGAAAGGTAGGTAAGCAAGGAGTAGAAAAATAGCTTCATTTCACTATTGGTATGTAATATTTTGTAAGTGGTCAATTGGAAGCTATAAGTGTTTTGTGTAATAGCTAATCTTCTACTTACCAATTGGCCAGCTCTAAAGGTGGCCTCCTCCCTTAAAAGCAGAGAATTTTAAAGTAAATCGAAAGGGGAAGCTAATACAACACCTCCTTTCATGTACACAACATAGTTTGCATAGAGTGTAGGTCAAGAACAATTTTTTGCCTGACATAAAGCAAATTTTCTTATGTTACAATTCAGCAACGTCCGCCTATGGTTTGATAAATTTTTATATCTTGCTTAAAAAGTTAAAAAATGAATGATCGAACTCAGGAAAATAGCACCGGAAGATACCCTTGAGGTAAGTAAACTCAAAGATGAGTTCAACCGCTATGCTGTGCAGATGAGAGTCCAGTGGCAAGACTTGTCGTTGGAAGAAAAACAAACTTTGTATGACAAACTCAGAAAAGTAGAAATCGAACTGTCTAAGCATGAGTAGTAGGGAGGAGGTACAGCTTACCATTAAGCCGCAATACCATAATCTTAAACATAGGTATTTATGCGTTCCTATATTGCTTACTATAGAATTTCTACAAAGGGACAAGAATTATCAGGTTTAGATTTGGAATTGAGAACATAACGCCGGGTGGTAGAAAGTTTTGTCAATAAAAAAGGCTTTATTCTGGAAGAATTTACAGCTATCAAGCCATGTAAGAGTGATAGCTGAAGAGCTTGCACAAGTCATCACCCAAGCCAATCAAAAAGAAGCTATTTTGCTAATTGTAAAGCAGGATAGGCTGTCAAAAAAACATAACCTTTATTTTCTCGCTGATGGATTCAGTTGTAAAATTCTTGCCCGAGGCTAATGAGTTTGCCATTCATGTTTTGCTGCCCTTGCTCAGCAGAAACGTAAAATGATATTAGCTTGTACCAAAGCAATTCTTGAGGCAAAGAAATAAGCCATTGCAAAGCTAGGTGCTTTCATTCACTTTACCATGAGCACCGACAGCAAGGAGGGAAGGTTAACTACGAAAAGGCAATTGAAAAACTTTCTAATAAACCGGCAGCTACAATCATTGTAAGATAAAGGATGGACTATTAAGGCCATTGCAGATGAACGCAACTCGGATAGTTACCAAACTTCTATAGGAAAGCACTTCACCCCATGAGCGTCAAACGGCTCTTTAAAAGATATATTCCTCCATTGGAGCTATAATGTAGCAAAATAGAAACAGATTTCCAGTGTAAGTGTGGCCGGAATCTCATCAAACAGCCCCTGTTTTTAAATGAAGGGCTGTTTGATGAGATATAGCTAGAATGTAAAACTATTTAGAAATTATTTAAGCCTAACTTAACGTACAATCAATTATACAACCCAGCAGAAAGCTTTAAGGATTATGAGCCTAGTATTTTTCAAATTCATGATCTAATACATCTGAATTCATATCTAACTTTACTCCACTTATTGTTTGCTTGCTATTATTAACAGGTTGTACAGGAGCAGAAGTAGAAGGCTGTTTTACCGGAGCGTTTGTACTTCTAGTGAGTAGTGTTTGAAGATCAATTTTAAAGAAGGCTATCGTAGTTTTAAGTTGAGCAGCCTGCGTAGAGAGTTCTTCTGAACTGGCTGCTGTCTCTTCAGCAGAAGCGGCATTGTTTTGAATGACTTGATTTAGCTGTTGAACAGCACTATTAATTTGCTCAGCTCCCGAAAACTGCTCCATGCTCGAAGCGGCTATTTCCTGTACTAATCTGGATGTTTTCTCAATATTTGGCACGATGGCTTCCAGAAGTTTTCCGGATTTCTCAGCTATCTCTACACTTGTAGAAGATAAAATATTGATTTCTGTAGCCGCCAGTTGGCTTTTTTCTGCTAATTTACGCACTTCAGCAGCAACTACCGCAAAGCCTTTTCCATGTTCGCCAGCACGGGCTGCTTCTACGGCTGCATTTAACGCAAGCAAATTAGTTTGTTTGGCAATTTCTTCAATGATAGAAATCTTTTTAGCAATGGTTTTCATCGATTCTACCGTTTGATTTACTGCCAGAGAACCTTCCTGAATATCTAGTGCGGCTTGCAGGGCTATTTTTTCTGTTTGCTGGGCATTATCAGTATTTTGCTGGATGTTAGAAGTCATTTCCTCCATAGAAGAAGAAACTTCTTCAGCAGAAGCGGCTTGTTCAGTTGCACCCTGGGATAGCTGCCCGGAAGAAGAATTCATCTGCAAACTAGCTGAACCAATTGTTTCTGAAGCGGTTGTTACATGAGAAATTACACTTTTAAGCTTGTAAACCATATTTTGCAGGTATTGCAAAAGTTCGCCTATCTCATCTTTAGTAGTGGTATCCACTTTTATAGTTAAATCTCCTTCCGCTACAGCTTTTATCGCTTCTTTTGCCAGAATAAGAGACTTAGCAATAGAAGTAATAATCCAATATGATACCCCCATAACTACAATAACGATTATACACATAAAAAATATCATAGTATTCCGGGATTGGCTATAGGTTTCTCTTGTCTCAGTTTTTTCAACGGCCAGCCTATCTGCATTCATCTGTATAATTTTAGCAATGAGCACTTCAGAATTATCATGAAATGTTTCAGCTTTACTTTTTCCTAATTCATGTGCTTTTCTGTTATTATTTGCATTGATACTCTTAATAGTCTCATCATTTACAGCAGCGGCCTCATTTGCTGCATTTAATCTGACAAGTTTTTTCATCTGATTAACAACTTTCGTATAATCCTTCCAGGATTTGCTGAACTGGTCAATTATTGTTATTTCTTCTCCGGTTGCTAATTCTCTTAATTGAATAATCTTAGGTTTGAGATCTATGTTCAATTCATCGATTTCATCAATGTAATTTTCTATATCTTCCTCTGAATCTGATAATAACATATTCTTTTCTGATTCTGAAACAGATAAAATATCAGAATTAATATTTCCTGCTATTACAATTTTCTGTGCCGTGCTGGTTGTGAGTTGTTCTACACGATCATTGAAATTAGATAAAGAAAATACACCTATAAGGAAAATGAGTGCTGATAAGACTAATAAGACTGTAAAACCTAGAATCAGCCTGACTCTGATAGTAAAATGCATAACTTTCAGTAATTTTTACTTGTGAATTTCTATAGAGATATAACTTTGCTGCTATTCTTTTTCGCTTTGATTGAAAGAGCAGCAACAAGGTCAATATGGAATAATATAGATCTTGAATATAATATAAATCAATAGGTTACAAATAATTATTCCATTAGCTATTGTATTTTGATTGTAGGTTTTTAGTAGAAAAGTTAAATGGATTGGTATAAATTCAACAGATATTGACCTTATTTCAAATCATCTGAATGTTAGTTATTTTTAACTCCAGTCTTAGGTACTCACTCAACTGCAATATACTTTCGTAATCGTCTCATCAAATCAGTATCAGTAATGTGATAAAACTATACTATCTGAGGCCTGTTTTTAATACAAATACTTAGCGAACCAACAGGTAGTTAAATAGTTAATCAATCGTCTCAGAAAAGCATGGTTTTTGTCAACCTATAACCGGAAAAAACCATGTATGACTTTATTCATTTAAATGTATTCATATATAGAAAAATGAGAGATTTGGAGGCCGTCATATTCGTGCTAAGGTTGCTTGATTCTCTTTGCCTCCCATTCAATTGCTATTTGATCGTTAATTATTTTCGTCACCTGGCCATCAGTTCCTATGATGAAATTGAGTTTCCAGTTGATAGTACGCACAAATAACCTGGTTGAAGAAGTTGCTCCCAGTTCCCTTTTTGGTAACGTGGGAAGTTGAAGGTATAGTTTCCCACTCTCCTGGCTGATAGTCATATGCCAATTCTTGTCTCCATAATCGCCCACAAGCAATGCTGCTTGCTTATCGGTGAGCTGAACTTCGACTACCTTCTCTACAAAGGGGGAAATGGCGTTGAACCAGAACTGGTGCCAGGCCCTCGACTCGACGCCTATCACATTTCCAGCCTGGACAAGACCTATGCATATCGCACCTATCCAGGTAATTTGGTGAATGCGTTTTAAAGTAAAATAGTCATAAATAAGCAGTGGAACCAGAAGTAAGTCCAGGTAGAGAAATCGTATAAAGATAAAAGTATTAATACCTGGCAAAAACCGGATGCGGTCGATGGCCGCTTGCAAAATAACGATGGTAGCCAGTAAAAGCAGACGTTTATGGGCTGTGGTATCTTTTTTTCTTACGAGCATACCCCAGGTAAAGAATAGTCCAAACAGAACTACCTGATTCAACGCAATGAGTAGCACATCAAATTGAGAATCTTCCATGGGCGGATTATTGGCAATCAAAGCCCGAAAGGTGACTATAATCATCGTGAGCCAAACGAGTATGCCCAACCCAAAGGAAATCATGCCTAATTGCCGGTGAAGTCTCAAATTCCCCTTTGCTGCCAGAAAACTCTGGGTAAAAAACATGGCTAACCAGGCGCTCATTATCACGCCATGCAGATGGGAAAACCAATGCACCTTCAATTGTCCACCAAATATTACCACATAATCGGGAACAAAACCTAATAAAACCAGAATAGGAAACAGGCAGGCCATCGCTACAAAGAAATACTTGACATAGCGGGTTTGAAAGGTGCTACTGTTCATGCGATGCCCGGTAACCGAAGCAGCACTTATGCCAGGCGTTGAAATTTTATTCATTAGATTAGTCGTTCAGCTTGTATGATTGTTGTTTGTTTCTTGATCTTAAGGGGTAAAAGCGAGTTTTATATGTGACTCTCCCGCAGCAGTCGGCGGCCGATTAAGATAGTCCAGAATGGAAGTGTGAGGACTCCCATAGGCGAGCCCACCCAAAGGAACCAATGCAATACCATATTGGCAGGGGTAATAGGAATTTTTGCAACTGCCTCTTCGGATGCCGCCGGTATTTGAAGAATAATGGTATCAACAAAAATGGCATATCCCAAGGGAAAGATCCCAACAAGGGCAAGGCCAAACCCCACAATTATTCCAAACCAGCGAAGTCCTGGAGAAAGATTGTTCCTCAACCGCCAGCAAACGACCATGAGCCACCCTCCGAATACACCTTGCGGAAACATATAGAGTACTTCTGCCACCACTTTTGGTAGTGTGAGCAACAGACAGAAAACTACCCATAGGACTGCTCCGACACCCATAGAAAGTATGGTTCTACTCATGCCAGGAGGCCTTAGCAGTGAAAGTTTATGAAGCCCAAAGACGACTGGAATCAGAAGTAGAAACTGAAGAAAAACGCCCCCATCGTGAACCCTGGATAGGAAAATAGTTACTTCCTGGCTGCTGGAACGTAAAATCAAGTACGTGATTAACGATCCGGCTGCCAGGATGCCAATTATGCCGCTGGCGATGGCTGCCCATCCTGACTTGCGATAGGAGAAGGTCTCCTGTATGTTTGCCTTAGAAGTGGCAGGTACAGAAGAAACGTATACTTTAGTAGGCATAGAAATAAATGTTTAGGCGGTGTTAGCAGGATTATTGCTTTTTTAAATCGCACAGAAAAAGGTTCCTATTGACCAAATCTTGATCAGATGCCTCTATTGTATGCAATGATTATCAGCATGATTAGCGCAGAAGTAAAGAAGCTTGTCAATGTTGTGAGCTAAACAAGATTTTTAAGGGATAGCTTAAATTGGGAGGCATCTAAACTATAATGGATCTTGCTTTTAGGAAAGGCTTTTCCAGGTATTTGCCTTCGATATACTTAGCCTAGTGAAATATGGCCTTTTCCACTTTTTATTAACAAGCTTCTCTATACAAAATCCGATGATGAAGAAAAATAAGTATAAACCGACCATACAAGCCGCCGCATATATAAATGCCCATTGCATCCAGTAAAAGGTCATCTCCAGAATACGCCATTTTGCTTCCGTGTAAACTTCTACATCCGCTGGTACATGAGTGGGAAAGGGTACAGCAAGTAAAAAGGCTGCTAGCGGTCGTTTGGTAAACCTACACACCGCTTGTTGCTTCTTAGCACATGGCCGGTTGTTTGGTTGAAACAGGGCTTTAAAAGAAAATGCTTCATTAGAAATTGCCTTCATAAGAATGTATTTGAAGATTAATAGTAGGGTTGCTTTATAAGAAATGCTATAGGATCACTCAATTAATTATGGCTGCCTTCCTGGTAGGAGGATAGTTTGTTTTTTGGGTGTAAGCAAACAGAAATTGATGGAATAAATGTAGCAAGATATAAAAAGGCATACCTAATAGCCTCCGTTCTGATGATATCAATCTGGTTGCACAAAAAAGCGGAAATCATCCACGTTCCACTGCCGCTGGCAATTAGGTTACAAAAGCTGTAACTCTCGTTACATTACTATGGAAATGCAGGCACCGAAAGCCTGCACGAGGTGAGTAAAAAATGATTTCACCCTAGAAGGTAATTTCGTTAAAGAGAAGCCTTGTCAGCCTGATACTCAGATGGGGTTTGGCCGTATTGCTCCAGAAAGCACTTGGAAAAGTAAGAATGAGAACTAAAGCCAACCTGGTATGAGATCTCTGATACTGTCCCACTTCCTTTAGCTATTAATTGTGCTGCCCGCTGCAGCCGCATTACTTTTATAAAGTCGCTGGGAGATTGGCCGGTCAAGGCTTGCAACTTCCGGTACAGTTGTGTCCGGCTCATCCCTACTTCCTTCCCCAGTATATCTACATTGAACTGAGTATCTCCCATGTAACTTTCGATTACTTCCATTGTCCGCTTAAGGAAACGTTCATCTGCTGAGGTAATGGCGATATCTTGTGGTTGCAGCAGCACCTGACCGCTGAAATGCGCTTTCAGTTTACGACGCCCTTCTATCAGGTTGTGAATGCGGGTCAAAAGTTCGCGCATCTCAAAAGGTTTGGTCAGGTAATCATCCGCTCCTCTTTCTAAGCCTTCTACTTTACTTTCTCCGGAGGTTTTGGCTGTCAGCAGGATTACAGGAACATGAGAGGTTTTTTCATCGGTTTTCAACCGGCTGCAGAGCGCTATCCCATCCATTTTGGGCATCATAATATCACTGATGATCAGATCGGGAATATGTTCCATTGCTTTATGGTACCCTTCCTCTCCATTAGTTGCCTCTATGACCCGATACGGAGGATCAGAGTATTCACGTAAGATTTGGTGCATGAAGCGGCGTAAGTCAGCGTTGTCCTCTACAATCAGCACCATAGGTGCAGGAAGGTCTGTACTACTTTCAGCATAAGTGGGCAGGGTCGTTAATTCCTCCCCCTTATAGCGTTCTGTTATCCCTCCAAAAGTCAGCTGATGTTCCTTTGAGAAGACATCCCTTTGCTCAAGTTGCTTGTGGTGCATAAGTTCTAAGGGCAGGGAAACCGTAAATGTTGTTCCTTTTTCCAGTTCACTTTCTACACTTATACTCCCACCATGTAGCTCCACGAGTTCCTTAGTTAATGATAAACCAATACCACTGCCTTCCTGTTCTCTGGTCAGGGAATTATCTACTTGGTGGAAACGGTTGAAAATCTGCTTTATTTGCGAAGACGAAATCCCAATACCTGTATCTTTAATCGAAAAATCGGCTAGAATATGGGCTTTCTCTAAGGGAATATTATCTAAAGCAGAAGCCGGTTTTAAACGCAGGGAAATGGAGATACTACCTGCAGTGGGTGTGAACTTGAAGGCATTAGAAAGTAGATTATTAAGGATTTTTTCTAATTTATCCTTGTCAAAACACACCCATAAGTACTCATCTGGCGCATGTACCCCAAATTGAATCTGCCTGGCCTCGGCCAGAGAAGTGAAGGAAGTAGCAATTCTTTGAAAAAAATGTATAATTTCTCCAGGCTCTGTTTGTAATACCATTTTCCCGGCTTCCAGTTTGGAGAGATCCAGTAGTTGATTGACCAGTTGTAATAACCGAAGGGCATTGCGGTGCATCAACTGAAAGTCGCTCTGTTCTGGGTGGTCCACATGGAGTGTACGTAGTTTCTTTTCCAGAGGGCTCAGGATCAGGGTGAGTGGCGTGCGGAATTCATGGGAAATATTAGCAAAGAAATGCGATTTAAGTTGATCCATTTCAAGTACCTGCTCAGCTTTAAACTGACGGAGCTGCTGCTCATTTTTTGATCGCTCCCGCAATAGCAGGTAGCGCCATCCGCCATAGAACAAACCTACAAAGGCGAATGCATATAGTGCATATGCCCAGATGGTACGCCACCAGGGTGGGGAGATAAGGATAGAAATGGCTTTTTGAGTCCATATCCCATCGCTATTCACTACTTTTACCCGGAAAATGTATTCTCCTGGCGGAACGTTGAAGTAATGAGCGGTACGTTCGCTGCCTGCCGGCCGCCAGGTAAAGTCATAGTTTTCCAGCATATAGGTGTACTGATGTTGCTCCGGATGACGATAGTCTATACCCACAAAATCAATAGAAAAAACGCTTTGGTTGTGAGAGAGGTGAATGATATTGGCCTGAGACAATCCTTCCTGCAAAGGCCCTTCAGGAGTAGGCGTAATCGACTGGTTATGGATACGCAAGGCAGAAAGCACTAATTGCGGCGACACCGCATGATGCTTTAACAGCAGCTCTGGCCTAAACTTGTAATATCCACTCTCACCGCCATAATATAAGCTGCCGTCCCGGCTTTGGTACCTGGCTCCGAAGTACAGATCTTCTGCTCCCCCAATGCCGTAATTGGACCCAAATAATCTGAGTGAATCGCGTTGCCGGTTGATAGCCGCTAAACCGGAAATCGCACCTACCCACAGCGTTCCTGATTTATCTTCCAGCAGGCTATTGGCGTAGGGTAGCGGTTTTCCGGATACTGGATCTACAAATGATTCGAACTGATACTTTTGTCTGTTTAACCAGTAAAGGCCTCTGTCGTGTGCGGCTACCCATAGTGTACCGGAGGCATCTTCAAGGAGTTGAATAATAGAACTTCCGGGTAGAAAATTGGTGCTCTTCCCAGTAGCTCTATCCAGCAAGTGGAGCCCACCATTTACAGTGCCTACCCAAAAGGCACCTGTTCGATCCTCCAGGGCAGGAAAGGTAGAGTTGCTGGCCAGGGAAGAACTATCGTTGGGATCATGGTAATAGTGGGTGAACCTTCCGGTTGTATTATCCAGGCGGTTAAGTCCACCCTCCGTAAGTACCCATATGGTTCCGCTATGGTCCTGATAGGTATTCACTATATTACCTGCACTCAGACTATGAGTATCGAGAGAATCATGCTTGTAGTGGTGAAATCTACCAGTTGAAGTTGTGAAGTGATATAGCCCATTATTCCACGCACTGATCCATAAGTTTCCCTTTCTGTCCTGGTTGATTCTTGTGACACGGTCGGTAAGCAGGGTAGTCTGGCGGGCAGCTTGGCGCAGAAAAGCTTGGGAAGCCGGTTGGAGTGGCTCAATAGGCCTTAAGCCAGCTGCCGTTCCAAGCCACATGGTGCCGGCTGCATCCTCATGAAAGATATGCACACCCGCAGGGGTAGCCACATGGGTGACCAGGTTATTCAAGGAAGGTACTTTGAGGAGCTGACCTACGGTAGTTCCCATCCATAGTAATCCATCCCTAGTACGCAAGGCCGAATTGAATGTATTGTCTGGTAGATCGCCTGGTGCTCCCATTTCAAAATGGGTGAGCTTTCCACTAGACGGCTCGTATCGGTTGAGTCCACTAGCAACGGCCCCGATCCAGATCGCTCCTGCCGCATCTTCAGTAATAAGGTTAACGCCATGCGCGATTCCTCTCCATGGATTTTTTGCATAAGGACGGCTCAACTTCTGGGGATGATCAGCCTGGTAGGGATACCTGGTAAACTTACCGGTTTTTCTATCCAGGGTATGGAGGCCATCTCCGGCTGTTCCCACCCAGAAAGTGCCACGGCTGTCCTCGAAAAGCACTTGCGCCCGGCTGTCAATGAGGCTATAGGGATCTTTAGGGTTATGTAAGTAGCGGGTAAACCGGCCCGTTTTTGAATCGAATTTATTCAAGCCACCTTCCAGTGGAGTGGTTGTGTCTGGGTATCCGGTACCGATCCAGAGCGTTCCTTCCCGGTCCTCATAAATAGTTTGTACCTCTAGGTGACTCAGGCTGGTGGAGTCGCCAGCAATGGGCACATAACGGGTAAACTGGCCCGTTTTAATCTGGCGGCAGTAAAGCCCACGGTTTGTGCCGATCCAAAGGTTTCCCATCCTGTCTTCCCGAAGATAGGTGATAAAATTCTCTTGCCAGTTAAACTCCTTGCGCCCGGCCAAAAAGTGATGGGTAACTTTGCCAGATTCTGGGTCCAGGCAATCCATGCCCATGCCAAACGTACCCACCCATACTTTCCCATCCCGGGTAGGGCACACCGATACAATTTTATTATCAGCAAGCGAGCTGGTAAGAGTAGAATCGTGCAGGAAAGTCTTCCAGGTATAGCCATCATACCGCTGTAAACCTTTTGTAGTGGCAATCCATATATATCCCTGAGCGTCTTGTTTGAGGTCATTTATAGATGCTAGTTCAAAGCCCAGCGGGGGAGTTACCTTTTCAAAAGTAATATGTTGAGCAAGCAGGGGCATTGGAGCTATTAAGTTGATAGCTATGCAAAAAACAAGTGCTGCAGAGAGGTAAATTATAGTATGAGGCTTTAAACTAAATTTAGTAGGGTGATGGAAGCTGGTATGGAGATAGATTTTGCCAGCATACTGAGGAAAGCGAATAGAGAAACCCATAAGGATGTTGGGATATTAACCTTAAGGTAGCAAAGTTTGTGGATTTTCACTACAAAGGAAGATATAGTTTTGCTTTTATTAGGTACTGCTTATATAGGGTTTCCGCACCAAAATAGTTTGGTAGTTGCATCTAGCAAAAATAGATACTTCTTGCTTTTATCCCTATTTTGGTGCGGAAACCCTACTTTTAAAAAGAGAAGTTCCATTTTATATTTCTCAAAAAATAAAGAAAAGTTTTTCTTCATTAAGCCAGTTAAAAAACGGTGAAGTCCACTCTGATTCTGCTCAATCTGAGATGACCATCTCCATTTATGGTTTATTTACATATCCAAAGGCGACATATTGAAATGAAAACAGATTTGTGGTTGAAAGGCATCTATTAATATCCTTGATACTATCAAAAAAGGGTGATAGAACATAGCTATCACCCTTTTATTTTAACTTTTGCTTTTAGTCAGCTTACTTCTTTTTTATATCAAACCGGTCTAAATTCATCACCTTATCCCAGGCAGTTATAAAGTCTTTTACAAATTTTTCCTTGGCATCAGAACTTCCGTACACTTCGGCAACAGCTCTGAGTTCGGAGTTGGAACCAAAAACAAGGTCGGCACGGGTGGCGGTCCATTTCGGCTGACCTGTTTTCCGGTCGGTACCAAGATACAATTCCTTGTCTTCGCCCATGGCTTTCCAGGCAGTGCGCATATCCAGCAGATTCACAAAAAAGTCGTTAGTTAATACACCGGGCTTATCTGTAAATATACCATGCTTCGAGCCATCATAATTGGTATTCAGGACACGCATACCCCCAATCAAGACTGTTAACTCAGGCACAGTAAGTGTCAACAGTTGCGCCTTGTCAATCAACAGGGCTTCCGTAGAGGCTGGCACATTGTACCTGCGGTAATTTCTAAAACCATCAGCCATTGGCTCCAGGTATGAAAAGGATTCTACATCGGTTTGCTCGGCAGAAGCATCCATCCGGCCTGCCTTAAATGGCACGCTGATATCATAACCGGCATCTTCTGCCGCTTTTTCCACGGCAGCACATCCGGCCAGCACAATCAGATCGGCCAGAGATACTTTTTTACCTCCCTGGGCTGCTGCATTAAATTCTTTCTGAATACCTTCAAGCACAGACAAAGCCTTTGCCAGTTGAATGGGATTATTTACCTGCCAGTCTTTTTGTGGTGCCAGGCGGATACGGGCGCCATTTGCTCCCCCACGTTTGTCAGACCCACGGAAAGTAGAGGCAGAAGCCCAGGCAGTAGATACCCATTGGGAAACATTCAGTCCTGAACTTAAAATTTTTCTTTTTAGTGTAGCTATATCATTTTTATCCACCAGTTCATGATTAACGGCTGGGATAGGATCTTGCCACAACAATTCTTCTTGCGGTACTTCTGGACCGAGATATCTGCTAAGCGGACCCATATCACGGTGGGTGAGTTTAAACCAGGCACGGGCAAATGCATCGGCAAAGGCATCAGGGTTTTCAAGAAAATGTCTTGAAATTTTTTCATATTCCGGATCGAGCCTTAATGCTAAATCAGTTGTCAGCATGGTAGGGCGGTGCTTTTTGGAAGAATCAAACGCATCCGGGATAATTTCTCCCGCATCTTTGGCTACCCACTGGTGGGCACCTCCCGGGCTTTTAGTCAGTTCCCATTCAAAACCAAAAAGATTTTCAAAATAGTTATTGCTCCATTTAGTAGGTGTAGTGGTCCAGGTTACTTCCAGCCCGCTGGTAATGGTATCGCCAGCTTTACCCGAGCCAAAGCTATTGGCCCAGCCAAAGCCTTGTAATTCCAGGGCTGCCGCTTCTGGTTCTTTGTCCACATGATCAGAAGTGGCCGCACCGTGCGTTTTACCGAATGTATGTCCACCAGCTATTAGCGCAACGGTTTCTTCATCATTCATAGCCATACGGCCAAAGGTAGTGCGTATGTCTTTAGCGGATGCAACTGGGTCAGGATTACCGTCCGGTCCTTCAGGGTTTACATAGATCAAACCCATATGCGCCGCAGCCAGCGGTTCTTTCAGGTCGCGTGAGTGAATTTTTCCGTCAGCATCTTCATCAGAGGACACAACCCCGTGGGCAGCCACCCCTTCTACCCCTTTACCATATCGGTCTTCATTGCCTAGCCAGGTGTTTTCCGAACCCCAATACACGTCTTCGGCAGGTTGCCACACATCAGCCCGGCCACCGGCAAAACCAAACGTTTGAAAGCCCATACTTTCCAGGGCAACATTACCTGCAAGGATCATCAGGTCAGCCCACGAAATATTTTTACCATATTTCTGCTTAATAGGCCATAATAAGCGTCGTGCTTTATCAAGGCTCACGTTATCCGGCCAGCTATTCAAAGGAGCAAAGCGCTGCAGTCCCATGCCGCCGCCACCACGGCCATCAAATACACGGTAAGTTCCTGCACTGTGCCAGGCCATACGGATAAACAATCCACCATAATGGCCAAAGTCGGCAGGCCACCAATCCTGTGAGTCGGTCATCAAGGCATTCAGGTCTGTTTTTACCGCTTGCAGATCGAGGCTTTTAAAGGCTTGGGCATAATCAAAATCCTTGTCCAGTGGATCAGATAAAGAAGCATGCTGGCGCAGAATGCCTACATTTAATTGATTGGGCCACCAGTCACGATTTTTAGTACCTTCTCCGGCAACAGATTGCTTCATAGTTCCGTTGTGAAAAGGGCATTTGCCGATGTCTTGCGAATTTTTGTCCATAATTTTATATTTCTGTTTTTAAATTTGGAATAATACCTCTTATGCTTGACTGAAATGTACGAGATTGTAAAATTATGAGTAATTAGCAAATAGTTCAAATCGATTAATTTTATGATATAATAGTTTTTATCTATAAGTATTTTAAAATTCGAAAACCTATAATCAACAAAGGTTATATCAATCAACTTAGTTATTCTATTTGCTAAAAAGACTTTGTCACAATGGCCGCATATTACGAGACATAAGGAACACTCAAGTTTCATCGTAATCAAATCTCTTATAGCAGATTTGCTTACATTTAGCAATATTTGATTGCTCATTTTAAATTGCCAATCAGTTTTTGCGTTTGATAGTATCAATTTATACTTTCTATATTCATTTTTTTAATTTACCTTAAATAGCCAGGCAAGAGTTAATAAAATATAAAAGTTTATTTTCCATCTTCATAGGCCTGATAGCGGATTAGCCTCTTGAAATAGTTTGCTTACTTTAGTAATAATGTTCTTTTGCACTTTATACAATTCGTTTTCCTCAGAAAGGGCAAACGCATATAAGATGGATAGAAGGATCTGCTTCAAATAAATTGCTTTCTATCTATAGGATGGATACCATTTTGTGATCCGTAAATGAATATGAATATGATTTCAAATTTGGCATCACTTATTTAAAAACTTGCAACCATGTTGATTATAAATTAGCAATGAATAACCCACAAGAGTTCAGTATAAGCTATTAACTGAGTAGATTATACTGATTACTGTTTTAATACTTTCCACCTACTTTTCTATGGTTCAAAGCTACCTCATCAGGAAAGGAAGGTAACCTTTTAGGAGTACCAGTTAAAGCAGTAGTATCTGTTAATGCCTGCATAAACGCAATAAGCGATTTTTTGTCTTGAATACTTAGCTGTAATTTATCATCTGGCAGGGTTTGAGTAGGAATATCGATACCTAGCCCGGTTCCGCCCCCTTTGTTGTAGAAATCTACTACTTCTTCCAGTGTATCATATACCCCATTGTGCATATAAGGAGCTGTAAGGGCTATGTTCCTAAGGGTAGGTGTTTTGACAGCAAATTTGTGAAGTGTTTTATTATACAAGGAAAATTTTCCCAGGTCAGTATCCAGCCTGGGATGCAAGGTGTCTTTACTGGCTGGTACTCCCAGTATTTCCGCTTCTGTTTTATCAAAATCCGGTGGAACGGTGCCATTAAAAAGCGGCATAAAATGACAGGTTGCACATTTAGCTTTTCCCATAAATACATTAAAGCCTTGTTTTTCAAGTGCTGTAAGTCTGGTGGTGCCGCCACGCATGTACTGATCAAATCTGGAATTAAGGCTGGTAAGTGAACGCACATAGCTGGCAATACTTATTTTCAGATTCCGTTCAGTTAAAAAGACAGAATCTTGTGGAAAAGCCTTTTGGAATAAACCCGTATATTCTGCACTTTGCTCAAGCATATTCACTGCTTTTTGCATCGAACCATGCATTTCGCTGGCATTCATTAATACATCGGTAGCCTGATCTTCCAGGAAAGTTACCCGCATATCATGGAAAGAGGCTCGTTGCAAGCCAGCATTTATAATGGTAGGGGCATTCCGGCTGACTTCTCCTTTAAAATCGAATGCAATGCTTTTCGCTTGTCCGTCTGTAAAGGCTTTTTCAGGTTTATGACAAGAGGCACAGGAACGGGCACCATTTCCGGATAGTATCGGATCAAAAAACAGCAATCTGCCCAGCTCAACTTTTGCAGGTGTTAGGTAGGAGTTCTGATCTGGCGCATAATAATCCGGGTTGAAGGCATTTGTATCGAACAGGGTTCCGGCTTTGGAAGAGAAAGCCCGCATATGAGAGGGTAATGGTATTAGTAAGGCTTGCTGGGCTTCCAGCAACAGCCTGGATAGAGGATTGGCATACCGGGTAATAAATGCTGCCCGGTCGAATGTATTAAAATCAGAATGTTGTTTCAGATATTGAATACTATTAATAAAAATATGATCTGCCTGTTGAGAAAGCGCAGGTGATTTACTTTGGAGGGAAGGTTTATAAATGGTAAATGTTTCCTGAAGGGCATCTATAGACGAGGCTGCTTCCGGCATACTATGAAAAGCCACCGGCGAATCAAAACCGGAAATGCTTAATGTAATGATTCGATACACCTGCAGGCGCATGGCATCAAAAATGTGCGCATCCGTCATTTGGGTAGTTTCATTAACCATACGCAAGCGGTTGAGACAAGCTTTCAGAATGCCTATTTCCTGTAATACGGCTTTTTTACTGGAAGATTCATAGACTGGAAAAAGTAATTCTTCCATTACCTGAAAACCGGTAGGAGAAATGATTTTTTCGGTGGGATCATCTTCTTCTACTTCATCAATTGCCGGTCCGTTCATACTTTTTACGGTATACGGATTGTAGTATTCAGCCAGAAATTCAATCTTTTTGAAAGCTAATCTGGCTTCCTGAAAAGCCTGTTGTACCTGTATGGAAGGCTGATCTGTTTCTACCGCCTTTTTTAATTCTGTAAGTGAAGTATCCAGCCGGTTGAGATAACGTGTATAGTTTTGGTTTACCTGGGTGATCTGGCGTAGTGGTGAATGTTTCTTTGGTGTACAATATCCCAGTACAAGTAATAACAATACGAAAGGAGTTGATAATAGGATAAATTGTTTGCTATTCATGATTTAACGGCTATGAAATTAAGAAACCTGCCAGCGTATCCTGGCAGGTTCTGTGGTCAGAAGGTATGTTTTATCTGGGCAAACCTTTGATGATGATCATCTGGCTGGCCTGGTCTTCATCAGGGCGAAGAGAACCACCATCCGGATTTTTGTAGGCTTCACCCCGCCAGGTATGAGGCTGAATATTTACAGAGAAAGTACCGGGAATGCCTGTTAGTTCAGAGATATCTACCATAGCTCCATACTCCCAGTCGCCAAATTCTGAAGTACCCCCTACATTGTATTTGGCTGCATCATCGGCATTGCGGCGGTGATCGAGTTCCAAAGCTGGTTTCAAATCGCCGGTAATCAGGTTATACTGATAGATATAGGAATCGTGTGTTTCATCGCCATATCCATTGGGGTCTTCTTTAATATAGGCATAATGGTTTGTAACGACAATGTTATCCGGATTTTGAAACAGTTTAGCTTTTCCATTGCGGTCATCACCATTAAGTACTAAAGTTAATGAGCCTTTTAGCGGATTAGACGGATCTAACACCAGCCGGTATACACGTCCGTATTTGCTTCTGGAATAATCGGCATTGGCACCAGAATTATTCTGGCCGGTTACATTGAAATAAATTTCACGGCTGTTGGCTCCACCTCCTTTGCGGTAGTCGATGTCTTCTACCCGGCCAAATTTGATGGCTTTCAGTGAATCTACTCTGGCATTGATTTCGGCACCAGTAAGCGCTTCATGGTTTTCTATTTTTACAAATTCAACCGAATGGGTAGCACCAGTAGTCATATCCATCTCCCGCTGGCTTTCGCTTCTGCGTTTTAATACATATAAATGGCCGTTATCCAGATCGCCCTGGTTGCTGATATACAAAGCTATTTGTCCGCCACCTACGCTGGAATCATCATCGCCAATAATAATTACTGTTTTACCAGAGTAAGCATCTTTTGCCAAAGGTACTGCATTTTCTGCGCTCCAGCGGCCTAAGGCAGGCTTTTCACGGGTTACACTGGCAGAATTTGCCGGCGCAAATGGATTCAGTGCATGCGTACGGGATTCAGGACCACTTTCACCACAGGTCAGAAATACTGGCCCAAAACCGTGTTCCTGTGGCGTAGCCAGCGTAGCTGAACATAATCTCCATTGACCGCCATCTGAATTGAGTATGTATTCTCCTTTTACGGGTTTTAGAGTTTCATCGAAGGAGATCCTAGAAACTGCAAAATTATCTTCATGATTAGTAATATAGACAAATCCTTTTCCGTCGGGTGATTTCAGCCAGCCAGCCCCATCCACAGAACCGCCAAATTTAAAATCCGGAGACTGTGGAAGCTGGTCATCACTGCCTATAATGGAATACATTTTGGCGTTTTCAAAACCTGCTAAACTTTTGATCAGTGCCGGGGTTACCGAATGATTTTTGAGTTGTACTTTGCTGGCTGCATCATCACCGGGTAAAAATTCCTCCAGGTATTCACAGCTTGTAAAGGAAAGCGTTACTGCAAGAGAAGTTAACGCCAGGCTCTTCTTCAGAGTAGGATTAAACATAAGATATAGGAGTGGTTAGGTGTTAAAATTTGCAGCCAAAACTACAGTGCTTATGTTATATCAATGTTAATGGGAATTTAAGAAACCATTTCTAAAGTAATTAATAATAAGTATAAATAACTCTATAAAATCCTTATAACTAACCAGTTAATATTTAATCAATATATCATTGTCTGAATGCCATATTAATATAATATGATTTCAAACTTCGATAAATATGAATAATATATATTTTTAATTACCACATCAACTCATAAGTGGATGGATCAGTATCAGTTACACTTGATACTGCAGGGCTTGATTCTCTTTCAACTTATCAAGCATATATTGCACATGTTTGGTAGAATCAAATAAGTTTTCATATACAGCTACAATCTTATGATCCCTGTCTAGCAGATAGGTAATTCTTTTTTTCAATCCAATGAAAGGGAAGAAAGCTTCATACAGGGCAGTTACTTCCCCGGTTTTATCTGAAAGCAGCTCAAAGGGAAGATCATATTCATTCTTGAATGCTAAATGAGTGGCTAATTCATCTTTACTGATTCCTACCACAGCAATATCTAGTTGCTTGAGTAGCGCAAATGTTTCTTTGAAAGCACACGCTTCCTGGGTGCATGTTGAATTAAAATCTTTCGAGTAAAAAAACAGGATACAGGCTTTATCTTTCAGATCCTTGCTTAAGGTGAAGATCTTGCTACTAGTAGAGGACAAGGAAAAATCTGGTGCTTGCCGGTTTATAGGTAATGACATTTAGTGTATTTTTATCTTACCCTTGATAACACAGATAATGTTTAAAAAGTTTATATTTTTCTAAGATGCTCTGTTGTAGATATATCCTCTGAAATATATAATAAAGGTTTTTTATTATATATTATTGTAATAATCTAATTTGATTAGCAGAGGGCATGCCGGCAAATGTAGCTGAAAAAGGTAAATACTCCTTCTTAATTTAGCTACGGGCATTAACCCATATAAGCGCTGGGGCTTTTTTAAGTTGTTTAATAGCGTTGGGTAATAATTTCTGGAAAACCCACTGCCAATTTACCAATAACAAACACAACAACTGAAACTTAAAAAAATGTAAGTCCATTAAATACCCGATAGTTAGATGCATGGCTATTGCACCTAATAAGTAAAGAAATTTTGGCCAGCCTGTAGTCAAGAGAAGAAAGCTGCTGAGTTCAAAAATAACAGTAGATAGGGAAAGAGCAATCATCAGATAGGAATTAGCAGCAATAATTCTCCCTATTTCTAGACGGTGCTTATTCCTTTGCTTGTTTCCCCATGAATAACTATAAATACCAAAACCATCTTTCCATTTTTTCTCTTCCCTAACATAAGTAGGGCTTGTAAATATAGGACGGCTGCCAGAAACATACGGGCTTGCACTGCCATTAAGGTAATGAGTAAGTGTTTTACCATCGAGCCATTGTAAGCTACCATACCGAATTTTAGAGAGTCCGGCCGTAAAATAGGTACAGGCTAATAGAATAATAATTAGTTTCAAACCCCAAACTGGAACAGGTGGGCCTGGCAGATATTTCGTGAATGACAATGTATTGGTTTTCCTGGCTCGTTGTAACAGCCAGCTAAAGGCCCGGTCTATAGAAAAGCTGGAAGAACCTGGGGCTAATGCTAAAACAAGAAATACCTGCGAGATCAAGCCCATTTCATGATCGAACAATCCCCTTGAAAGTTGTATGTCAAAAATATAAATGTTGAACAATCCAAAAATGAATACCGCAGGACGGGTAAACAATCCAACCATGGCACAACTGCCAATCAGATAATAACTAATAGCAAAAGGCAATCTGAATTCTACTGGCAGCGGAAATGGAATAGATAAAAACTGCAGGAGATGACTTGGCATATGTAAAAAATCAAATGCAGCATCAATAAATGTAATCCGATGCATAGCATGATATCTGCTAAAAACTTGAACCAGAGTCGCTCCAACAAGGATGATCCGGATAAGTCCTAGCTTGTAACCGCTTATCTGGGAGAAGAAGTAAGTGTTTAAAAAAGCCCCAAAACGGTATATCACTGACTGTTTTTCCATGTATGGATGAATTTTCCTGTTGAAATATCATAATGCCCCACTATATGCTTTTCTTTTAATACATATGTGTTATCATATTGGTGTACTTCCAGACGGACAGTTTTAATATTTAAGGTATCTGCTTGTAAATACCTGAAATAGGCAGCGAAAAAATCTTCCAAACGTACGCTCAACTGATCTGCTGTGTCTTCTTTGAAATTGCTAAAAGAACTTTCCTCCACTGACCCATAGACTTTATTGAAGAAAAACCGTCTGATCAATCGGTCTTTTGCTTGCAAAGGTTCTGTATAAGAAGGATACAGAACTTTTTCTATACGTTCATTCTGCCCGATAAATTCAAAATCATAAAACAGCCTTGTTTCATCTATGTAATGGGCAAACATAGGTGCATGGGTAAAAGGGAATGACTCTTGCCCCGATAGATGACATACATATTAGGTAGAAGAAAAGCTACCATTACGAGTACAGCATAACACTTTCCACTTGTTTTCATGATGTTTTCCAGAAGAAAATCACCAGAAGATATGCTTTTTTTTGGCATTCTCCTACTATTTCTTCGATGCCTGTAAGTATGACTGACTAAACAATGAAGCTGGTCTTTTGAAAAAGTGTATACTTGCTGGATCTATACAATATTCAGTAGAGCAATAAGTATGATAAATAAATACCACATACTTTGCAGAGCTATCTATCCGGATGGTTAAATTTAACTTACTATATCAAATCTTCTGCCTTCAACCGGTTACTAAAGTATAAAATAAAGAATAGTAAGAATCCGAATCAGCTATCGAAAACAGTCATTATTCATTGAGAAGGGGATTTGGCGTAAGTATAAAAATACGATGCCCCATTTTTATATACTCTAACTTTTGCAAATGAAAAAATCCCAGCAAAGTGGTTCTGCTATCAGCATAGAAGCAAAAAATAATAACAATCTCAAGCCGGTAAATTTCGATAAGCGGATACAAATTTTAGACGCTTTACGAGGATTTGCTATCTGTGGTATCTTATTGGTAAATCTGCCTTTTTTGATGGGATATTATTACCTGACGCCTCAACAGGCAGCTGTTCTGCCATTTGCACAAGCTGATAAAATTACACTGTCATTAATTCATTTTTTTATTGAAGGAAAGTTTTACTCTCTTTTTTCGCTGTTATTTGGGATTGGCTTTGCTGTTCAACTCTTAAGAGCTGAGGAGAAAGAATCTACCTTTTTGCCTTTTTACATGCGTAGGTTATGGATATTATTTTTGATTGGGCTGGCACATTTATTATTAATATGGACAGGTGATATTTTATCTTCTTATGCATTTTGTGGCTTTATATTGTTGCTCTTTCGTAATAAAAGTAACAAAACACTATTAATCTGGGCAGTAGTATTGCTTATCCTTCCAGTTATCCAATATGGAATTGTATTAGCTGCCGGTGGGAAAGTGCAGCCAGGAATGTTGTTTGTTATAGCCGCTTCAATTATAAAGCAACATTTGCATCTAACAGGTGGGCGATTAAGCCAGTTACAAGGCGACTATGGCACAATTATTCAATCAAATATTGTAAGTGCCTGCTACCGGTTTAATAATCTGCTTTATACAGGCCGGTTTTTTAAAGTGCTGGCTATGTTTCTGGTTGGATTTTATATAGGTAGAAAACAGTTGTTTAAAAATCCTGAATTGCACCTGCCTTTATTGAAAAAACTTATAGTCTGGGGATTAGTAGTAGGATTGCCTGCTAATGTTGCGCTTGTGTGGCTTATGGAAAAAGGAAGTGATACACCGCCATCATTTTTGGGCTTAGCCCAATCAATTGTTTATATGTTGGGAGTAGTGCCTCTCAGTATGTGTTATACGGCTTTATTTACTGTAGCCTGGCAAAAGCCTGTTTGGCAAAACAGCTTGCGTATTTTTGTTCCTATGGGGAAAATGGCATTAACCAATTATTTATTGCAAAGCAGTATTTGTATGCTGTTATTCAATGGAGTAGGATTGGGATTGATTGGAAATTTTGGCCCCTTTACAGGAGTAGGTATTGCTGTAGTAATACTTTTGTTGCAGTTTGTGTTCAGCCACTGGTGGTTAAGCCATTTTCAGTTTGGCCCAATAGAATGGGTATGGCGATCATTATCTTATAGAAAAATACAGCCTATTAAAATTAATCAGGCTCAGTATTAGAAAGTAATAACTTTTTGATATTGAGGTTTATCCATTTCTTTATAAAGAGCTAGCTGAAGAAACAGATATTTTTGAAAAAATAGTTGGTTTAGTAGAATAGATCAGTTCAAAATCGTTGGGGGTTATTTGCTGATCTTTGGTAAAACTACAAAGTGGCACCTCACCATAGAAACTAGACCATTTTGAATACGTACTGGGAGGACCTATGATACAGTCGCATTGAGCAAGCGAGTATATATCTTCAATAAATTGTCCATTGGCAATAAAGGTAGTTAATCCCTGAAATACAGACATATCTACTGTTTCATTCGAGCATAACAGAAATCCTACTTTCTTACCTTTAAAAAAATTTACAATGGTGTTCATCTTTTCCAGATAAGTCTCATTGGTAAAAAAGTAAATTCCCTCCTTAAAATTTGCATAATCTCCCTTACGGATATGTACACCCACTAAAATGTCACAATTATTGCGGCATTCATCGATTAGCGTATTTATATTATTTGTGTAACCAGGCAGGGGAGTAAATATTTTTCTGATGCTATCTGAATGGGTGGAAAATTTTTGCTTATTTCTGAACAACCAGCCATGGGAAATGAGAGTACTAGTAGTGGCATACTTAACAAATTCCGGGTTGTTCAAATCATAATCTTTGCCTTCATCCGAAATAATAACCCATTTTTTAGATTTGCTTTGGAGATTGCTGTAAAATTCAAGCAGCCTGTAGGTAAACTTATATTTAAAGAAAGGCAGTGTTTGCTTCGGTAATTTTTTCCCATGTAGATGTAAGCTTACAGGATAACCCTTAAAGTCATTTTCTGATGTTGATACAAAATAAGGTGCATAATCATTAAAGCCTAAGTTGATCAGCTGGTAGTTATACTCCAGTGCATTAACAATATGGTGAGCAAATAAAAAAAGCCGGTTTCCTAGTTGACCGGAATTGTTAACTGTGATTACCATAAAGACAAATTCTTTATTTTATGAAAGTGCAATTACACTATAACTTTGCTTGTGGCCTTTATTTGTTTAGAGGCAGGCCTGGATTCACGTTCGATAAAGGCTTCGATGAAAGCAAGCGTTAACATTTTTATAGCTCTAAATGTATTTACCCTTGATAATCCATTAGGCGGACCGCCAGGCGTGTTATTTACATCAACAATATAAATTTTACCATTTTCTCTATCCCGTAAAATATCCAGTTCGCCAAAATCTAAACACATCTCCTGACTAAAAGTAATAATATTATTAATCTCTTGTTGAGTAAATACCTGTTTGGTATCTGTGATAACACATGTATTGTTTTTACTTGCAAAACGGCTTTTAACCGGGCGATGTTTAACATAAGTAAATGGAATCGTATCCCTAAAGATAGGTGTACGGATGTCTTCTATAAGAAAATCATCGAGCTGGTTATTAATCAACATTTGATATATAAAACCTGGTTCTGGTATTTCAATAGGACAGTTAATAATGGTTCCATCATGTAGTGCATTTATGTCGCTTTTTTTTACGCATTTACCCCGAAAAGTAGTAGGGTCAATTATGGTTTTATATCCAAATACTCTTTCAAACACCTCATCCACATGTTTTTTACTAATGTCCTGACATCGGATATTTATTATTTCCCTGGAATCGGCTATATCTAAAAGCTCTCTGTATGGGGTGCGAAAAGTAGTATCTTCCCAGTTTACAATAAATCTGGCTTCTCTAAATGCACTAATATCATTGGTAATCTCATAATTAAGGCACCTAAAAATTCTTCCTAACAGATGCCGGCATCCAGGGTAGTCTGGATAAAATATAACTTTGTTTTTTTTATTCTTTTCTTTGAACTCAATACTGGAATGGATGAGCCAGTAATAAAAGGAATCTTTATACGGTGTGATATACCCCCGTAGAGAAGCAGGAAGAAATTTGCTTAGGGTTAACATAATTGATTAAGAAATTTATTCATTATGATTAATATAGTTATAAAAAATATTAGTTTATTTAAATTTTTAGTTATGTGTATTTACCTGGTAAGGTATGGTTCTAAAGTTCTAAATAGGTAAAAGAAAAGAAATGTAACTTTGAGAAGTCTTTATGATTTAACTACTTAGGAGAAATCAAATCTGGCGGGGTAATCAGCAATAAATGTTTGCCAGCTTATAAATTGTTTAAAAACAATTCTGAGCGATCTTCACTTGAAAACATTTATTATAAATGACTCTGTAAACTCCGGTTAATCATACTTTCGGATTTGATGTTCTTGCTTTCTCACCTTTTAATGTTAATGATACGTGCATGTTACCTATACCTTTTATATCCAATAAAGGTTGTGTTTATTAGATTTGATTCTTTATATTTTTTAAGATAATTATCCTAAAATAATTAAACCTGGAATTAATTAAAAGTGTACACACCATTTAGGTTATAATATCAATTTTACGAAGAGGTAGTTGCACTTTACTTACTGGTTAGTAAGACTTTTAGTTGCTTTTATAAAAAATCGCCCAAGAGTGGTATTACTTTTCTTACTAATCAAATCCTTACCAAATTTCTGGTAAAGCTCAGCGAGTAAAGCTTTGTCCGGATTTAAATATAAAGACAATAGCCAGGCAATAATTCCGGCTATAACCATAGCTAACAAGACAACTAGCTGAGGCCAATGAAAGTTTTCTAAGAGAACAGCAGTAACATAGACAAAAATACTTGTAATTATAGAGGAGAAAATACCAGCCCAGTAAGCTTTCAGTAGCTCTGCTATCGTAAGCCTTAATATTTTTCTAATAATGAAATAATATCCAATATTTTTAATAATGGCCGCAAGTAGCACAGCATAGGTAAAACCCATAATACCGAAGGATTTAAAGGCAAAAAATAATATGGCCAGCACTACAAAATATAATAGATGCAGGATAGCTTTCCATTTTAATGTACCGGTTGCATCGCAAATAATACCACTAAAATGCATAAGCACTCTGAAAGGAGTGGTAAAAGCTAGTACTTGTAAAATAGGAATGGCTGCTGTCCATTGATTACCTAGCATTAAATGCACAATTTGTTCAGAAGCGATAGAAATTCCACAACAAATAGGAAATACAATGAGTACTACTGAAGAAACAGAGAATAGATATACCTTTTTTAACCGTGAAATTTCTGATTGTATACGGCTAAAAGCTGGGAATAATACTCTGGAAACTGTGCTTACTATTAAACCTACAGGTTGTCTGATGATTATAAAAGCCCGGTTATATAAGCCCAGAGAGGTTTCTCCCATAAAACGTCCTATTAGAAGCGTATCCAGGTCAGAGCCTAAAAAATCTATAAAGCTAATAAAAGACATTTTGCTGCCAAAGGCGAATAGTGGCTTATAGTATTTCCAGCTAAAGAGCAAAAGAAGGCTATGTTGTGCATACATATATGATAAGACTGTACTCAAAATTGCCTGGCAAATAGAAGCATATACTAAACTCCATACTCCAAACCCAAGATAGGCCATCGTCATTCCTACAAAAACATATCCGATCAGATAAGAAGTAATTTGTATGATAGCTACTGACTTAAACTCCAGTTTCCTCCTCATTAAACTGGCAGAAGTAGAGCCAATCCCATTTATCGCTAATGAAACACAGGTTGCACGTAATATGGGAATAAGTTCCTGATTATTGAATATATATAGGGATAAAGGAGCAGCTAACCAGGTTATCAAAAAAAAAGCAATACCTAATATAAAAGAAGCAGTAAAAGCAACACGTATATCCTCCTTATTGAGTTCTTTTTGATGAATAAGTGCCTGACTCATTCCCATTTGTGAAAAATAGGTGCTAAAACCTAAAACTACTCCGGCCATTGCCATTAGTCCAAAAGCAGAGGGGTCTAATAAGCGAGCCATCACAGCACTATAGCCAAGTTGTATTACAGTATTAGTAACAGTTGCAACAGAATTCCACTTAATTCCCCTAACTGTTTTAGAAGTTAAATTATCACTCATTTATTAGTTTCAGGCATAGATTCGGCCAAATAGTAATAGGAGAACTCTCTTGAATATTTTATGATGGTTAATCAAAAGTGACCCCAGGCGTAAAAAGTTTAAACAAGAATTATCACAGAAATAGATGAAAAGTATTGAAAGATTTTTAGCTTACTTATAAAACAATCAAACATAAAGTACAAGAGCAGACTTTCAAGATTGAACTATATATACATATCTCCGGGCTACTTTTGCTTTTTCATCAAGATATCTATACATTTTTAATTTATTGAATTATTTTTTAATCACGTTTATTATTTGTTTGACAGAAGGTTTAACAGAATTTACGATAAAATTTCTTAATTGACTTTTGAATGGTAAGCGTCTTCGCAAGCCTTCTTCTATGGTCATACGACAAGGCTTGCAAATGCCACAAGGTTGTTGGTTGAGAGGAGTATGGCAAAACCAGGTTTCATTCATAATATCAATAAAGTTATTATCAATAGCCATTTGTTGCAGGTCTAATTTGGTATATTCTTTAATAGGAAACCTGAAATTTTTAAAAAACTTAATTTCTACATTTGAAGGTTCATCTTCTACTTTAAAAGTATAGTTATTTCCTTCCTTATATTTGATAATATGGGGATCTACAAAAGTGGAAAAGAAACCGGGACTTCTGGTTTCAATAGATAATTCAAGGTCATGAATTTCTTCTTCTTCTGCAAAACAGGCTAGCCACTCATATTGAGCTCCTAGTGGCTTCAAAGCGGCCAGCCGTTTGTATTGCTGACTCAAATCTTTATTTGGTTTGATATTTCTCAATTCTTTAAAAATAACTGGTAGCAGAAGCTGTTGTGTATAAGGAGCCTTCTTAAATATCATGGCCTTAATTTTTTCAATCGTTTTAAGTTCCATTTCAAGCGATTTTCGAGTATGGTCCATAATATAATAAGGCTGTACTACTCTTTTCTGAATTAGTAAGAGTTCAAGAAGCCGGAAAGTAGAATCCCATCCACTAGTCCAAAGCAAATTTGCTTGTTTTTCCATAATTTATAGTAATCAGTTAAATTGTACTTTTTAATCTTGTGTTTCCACGAATGGTGAATGATAGGTATGCTCTAATTTCTACTCTACAACAATTACCTGGCGGGGTAATAATTACCTGCCTTCTCTTTAAGATATTTCACTATGTTTTGAATACGTACATTGGCCGACTGGTAACATTTTATCAGCTGGCTGAAAACTTAGAAGTTCTGGTCACCTACCTGACTAATACGCTGTGCTTAGCTTTTTACAGAAACATTAGGGATGAAAGTCTGAAGGAATATAGTTTATAACAGGAAGTAAAAGTATGGAGAGGTATATTTTCATTCGAATTACTTTTGTTTCGGATCGCCCCTGCTATTTTCTCCACCATAGAACAGTTTCTATAATTAACCCTTTGTGCCAGGCAGGCGAGTCTGTTTTTTACAGGACTTTCTCTTTTATACTGTTCACACTAAAAATCTGTTTCTGCTGTGGAGGTTGATCTCTTTTCTGACCTGTTTTGCTTTCATATAGGCTCTTTAAAAATTTGTGTTTGCCGCTGCAATTTTCTTTATAAAATCCAGGACAGAAGCTTAGCGCTTAGATCATGACTACGTGGATAGCCCATAAAGTAGGGGGATAATTAACTGCTATTTTGTTGGAATCTATAGGTACAGCGGTTATGTTCTGATTTTTAGCAAGTGGATGTCGGTTTTATTTATGGGCAGTAAATCCTACCTGAAACTAAAAGCAAATTTTGGCCGAGATTAAATCCACGTATAGGGCTCCTTATAGATGGTTTTGCAAAATATTCTTGCTTCTGTTTCATTGTCACTGTAACTAATTAGAATTTATAAAGTAGGCATATGAAATGCAAAATAGACTAAAATTGATATTTAATAAAGATTAATTAGTAAATTTGCATGAATTTGAGATGTGCAAGATATAGAGATTACCTGTCAGCTAAATAAAAGCCATTTCATTAATTGGGTTAAAATATTGGTTATATGCCTAAGCGGATATTTTATTTAATACCTTGTGTGCTATTTTTTGCAATGGCAGTTATACAAGCTTGTAAGAAGAGCTCAGCCAATGGGGTTGCCCTGGAAAAACTACCCGAGAAAGTCAGCTACAATTTTGATATCAGACCCATCCTGTCAGATAACTGCTATGCTTGTCATGGCCCGGATGCGAATAAGAGGGAGGCAGGGTTGCGGTTAGATATTGAGGCCGAAGCCTACAAAGCATTAGCTGAACATCCATCTGCACATGCTCTGGTACCGGGTAAACCAGAACAATCACAGGCATTCCTGCGGATTTCTACAAAAGATACTACTTTATTAATGCCGCCTGCAGGATCTAATCTCAAGCTAACTTCCCATCAGATCAAGCTGATCGAAAAATGGATCAAACAAGGAGCAAAGTATGAATCTCACTGGGCATTTACAGTTCCGGTAAAGTCTCAACTGCCAGAAGTAGAAAACAAGAAATGGTCAAAAAATCAGATAGACGATTTTGTGTTGGCCAAGCTGGAACAAACAGGAATAGAACCCAACGAGCAGGCAGACAAAGAACGTTTACTCAAGCGGCTTAGCTTTGATCTGACAGGTTTGCCACCAAGCCTGAAAATGATGGACAGTTTCCTGGCTGACACAAGTGACCATGCCTATGAAAAAGTGGTTGATGAATTACTCGCCCTACCTAGTTATGGAGAAAAGATGGCCTTACATTGGCTCGATGTTGCCCGTTTTGCTGATTCACATGGCTTTCAGGACGATAGTTACCGTACACAGTGGCCATGGCGGGATTGGGTGATACATGCTTTTAATAATAATCTGCCTTACGATAAGTTCATTACCTGGCAGCTGGCAGGCGATCTGATGCCTAATGCCACCAAAGAACAACTTCTGGCAACTGGTTTTAACCGGAACCATAAAATAACTGAAGAAGGAGGAGTCGTGCAGGAAGAGTACCGGGTAATGTATGTGACAGACCGTACCAATACGGTGAGCAAGGCCTTAATGGGCGTAACTATGGAATGTGCCAACTGCCATGACCATAAATATGATCCTTTCTCTCAGAAAGAATATTTTCAACTCTTCTCATTCTTTAATAATGTAAAAGAAGTGGGCATTGAATCTGTGGTGGGTGGCCCAGAAACCTATGCCAAAAAGCCATTAATGGAGATCAGTGATAAAGATATCCAAGAGGTATTAACTTTTGTCAATAAACAAGATACCAGCCGATTGATTGTATCTGTAATGGGCGATCTGGATACTTTACGTAAAACCTATGTGCTGGACCGTGGTGTGTATGATGCGCCTAAAGACGAAGTACAGCCAGGTACACCAAAATCTATTTTGCCATTCGACAAAAAGTATACACAGAACAGATTAGGCTTAGCCCAATGGATGTTCGATAAAAAGAATCCGCTTACCTCACGAGTCTATGTGAACAGGATATGGCAGGAGTTTTTTGGGAAAGGACTGGTAAAAACATCTGGAGATTTTGGAATGCAGGGCGAACTTCCTTCCCATCCGGCATTGCTCGACTGGTTATCTGTAGACTTTATGGAACATGGATGGGATATAAAACGCCTGGTCAAGCAGATCGTGACTTCAGCTACATACAGGCAATCTACGGTAGCTACACCTGAGAAATTAGCAACAGACCCGGAAAACGTACTACTGGCCCGTGGTCCCCGTCAACGCCTTCCGGCAGAATTTGTACGGGATATGGTACTCGAAAGCAGCGGCTTACTGGTGAAAACGATTGGTGGCCCCAGTGTTAAACCCTATCAACCGGAAGGCTTATGGGAAGGCGCTTCCTCCGGCCGGGGAATTTTATCGATTTACAAGCAGGATCACAATGAAAAGCTGTACCGCAGGGGTATGTATACTTTAATTAAGCGTACCGTGCCGCCGCCTTCTATGATTATTTTTGATGCCAGCAACCGGGATCAGTGTGAAATAAAAAGAACTTCGACCAATACGCCTCTGCAAGCATTGGTGATGATGAATGATCCAACAGTGCTGGAAGCTTCCCGTGTACTGGCAGCAAAACTGTTGAAAGAAAATACTCAGCCTGAAGACCAGATTACCAAAGCCTTCCGCATGATTGTATGCAGAAAACCTAGTCAGAAAGAGCTGACACTTTTACATACCTACTACAAAGGGCAATTGCAAACCCTGCAAAAGAAAAGTGCACAGGAATTACTGGCAGTCGGAGAATATCCGATTCCTACAGACCTGGATACTATTACCCTGGCTGCTATGATGCAAGTAGTGAATACGATTTATAACCTTGAAGAAGCCATTGCAAAGTCATGAAGATAGAAAATGAAATCCTGGAACACGGCCTTACTTTCAACCGGCGCCGCTTCTTATCTAAATTAAGTTTAGGATTAGGCAGTGTAGCCTTAGGTTCTTTGCTTATCCCTGATCTTTTCAAAAAGGATGAATGGGACGCAAGCGGCCTGACTCCCGGCCTGCCACACTTTGCCCCTAAAGCCAAACGGGTGATCTACTTATTCCAGAACGGAGCGCCTTCACAGCTGGAATCTTTCGATTACAAACCGAAGTTACGGGAAATGATGGGACAAGAACTTCCTGCTTCTGTAAGAGGTGGTCAAAGGCTAACCGGCATGACGGCTAACCAATCTTCTTTTCCAATGGTGGGTTCCTTCACTAATTTTAACCAGTATGGAGAGTCCAGAGCCTGGGTGAGTGATCTGTTTCCCTATACCGCTAAAATTGTAGATGACCTTTGTATCGTACGGTCTATGCATACCGAAGCGATCAACCATGATCCAGCACTTACCTTTTTTCAATCGGGTGCACAACAAGGCAACCGGCCAAGTATGGGTTCATGGCTGAGCTATGGGTTAGGCAGTGAAAATAAAAACCTTCCTGCTTTTACCGTTTTACTCTCCCGGGGAATAGGTAACGGACAGGGCGTATATTCCAAGCTGTGGAGTAATGGCTTTCTGGATTCTATTCACCAGGGGGTACAGTTCAGCAGCGGAGAAGATCCGGTACTTTACATTAAAGATCCTAATGGACTCGATCGGCAGGAACGCAGAAAAATGCTTGACAATCTGGCTGAGCTCAATCAACTATCATATGAAGAATTTGGTGATCCGGAAATAAAAACAAAAGTACATCAATACGAGATGGCTTACCGCATGCAAACCGCCGTGCCGGAAGTAATGGATCTATCCAAAGAACCAGATAGCATTGTGAAGTTGTATGGCCCTGATTGTTTAGTACCCGGCACCTATGCAGCCAATTGCCTGCTGGCACGTAAACTTTCTGAGAGTGGTGTCCGCTTTGTGCAACTATATCACCAGGGCTGGGATCAACATGGAAATCTGCCTTATGAAATCACACATCAGGCAAAAGATGTAGACCAGGCATCTGCTGCACTAGTTACTGATCTCAAACAAAGGGGTTTACTCGATGAAACGCTGGTAATTTGGGGTGGAGAATTTGGTCGCACCAACTACAGCCAGGGTAAGTTAACCAAAGATAATTATGGCCGGGATCATCATCCGCGTTGTTTCAGCATCTGGATGGCAGGCGGAGGCGTAAAGCCAGGAATAGTCTATGGAGAAACCGATGAGTTTGGATATAATGTAATCCGGGATGGGGTGCATGTGCATGATTTCCAGGCAACCGTTCTGCATCAGTTAGGCTTAGACCATGAGAAGTTGATCTTTAAGCATTTAGGCAGACGTTACCGCTTAACGGATGTGGCTGGTAAAGTAGTAAAAGATATTTTAGTATAACTGAACATACTCATAGATAATCTGAAACCCTGTTTCTAATATTGAAGACCAGTATTATCATCAATGAATTCTAATGCCTGTGGTAAAGGCTTTTTGAATCATATTCTTTTCTACTATTGTTTATTGCAACAAATACATGAAGAAAAAGTGGAAGTATTGTTTGGCTATCATCGTAACTATACTGGCTGCTTCATGTAAAATAGTCGAAAATACAATTGGTAAGCCCATCATGGAGGTATTCGCCATACCAGTCTCAAATCAAGATTTAATGCAGTTACAAATCTCTTTACACCACTACAGACAACTAAGTAATAAGTGGCCAAATAATGTAGAAGATCTAATTGAAGCCAATAAAAAAGACAGTATTGAGGTAGGATTTAGTAAGTTTCATGTACTACATTGGAAACCTATAGGTGATTCTTTGCGAGTAGCGTATACCTTACACTATGAAGAGTCAGATACAATTCCTTACAAATATTTGAGTGGTGTCTTTTATGGTTTACCCAAAATCGATACTGCCTTTTTTTCGCATATACAGATCAAAGGGGAAAGAAAAGATGGAACGATGCGATTTGAGTCCAAGGCATATGGCAACAAACGTAAAAAATCAAAGTGAAACTACAACCAATAATGCTTTAATAATAAGTAGTGTATGAAAAGTACCTTTAAGGGTTTTGCAGGGAATGTGTTGTTTGTACTGAATGTATTTATCCTCTTTCTCCTCCTGTTTGAAGAAAAACTGGTCATACCTCTATGGCTGCAACCGATGGGAAGAATGCATCCGCTGATGCTGCACTTTCCTATTGCCATTTTAATGCTTTCTATGTTTCTGGAATTTTTCCGGTTTAAAACCTCTTACAATACACAGGAATTTTTCAGGGATTTTACTTCCAATGTTTTACTGGTTGGCGTATTGACTTCTGCCATTACCGTTATTATGGGTTTGTTTTTAGCCAGAGAAGAAGGCTATTCTGGAGATGTACTGCAATGGCATAAGTGGACAGGAATTAGTATTGTGTTTGTAGCCTCTTTCATTTACTGGTACAGAAACGCTGCCTGGTATAAAGCACCGGTTGCCAGAGCCGGAGCCATCGTTACTACTTTATGTTTGATTTTTGCCGGGCATTTTGGTGCAACCTTAACGCATGGAGACAATTTTATTTTAGAACCGATCACTTCATCGCAAGTAGAGATAGTTCCGCTGGAACAAGCCGTTGTATTTGACCATGTGATTCAGCCTATTTTGGAAAATAAATGTATCAGCTGCCATAATCCTGATAAAATAAAAGGAGAATTAATGCTGACAGATGCCCAGGCATTACTTAAAGGCGGAAAAACAGGCAAATTGTTTGTGCCGGGGAAGCCGCATGAAAGTCTGCTGCTAAAACGAGTACACTTGCCCCTGGCGGACAAAAAGCATATGCCGCCGAAAGGAAAAACCCAACTCACCGAAGAGGAAATTATACTCCTGGAATTATGGGTCAAAAAAAAAGCTGACTTCAAGAAAAAGCTAATTGAGTTTCCTGCCAATGATTCTTTACGGGTACTTGCTTCCGCATTGTTTACACCTGCCGAGCGTACGGAAGACATATTTCAGTTTGCCTCAGCAGACGAAAATACAATTGAACAGCTCAATACAGATTACCGGGTTATTTCTCCGTTGGCCACAGAATCTCCTGCACTCACCGTAAATTTCTACAATCCAAAAGCTTTCACCTCCCAAAGCCTGGATGAGTTGAAAGAAATTAAATCACAGATTGTATCTTTGGAACTAAGTAAGATGCCGGTGAAAGATACCGATCTGAAAAGTATACGCCAGTTTGAAAACCTGCGGAAGTTAAATTTGAATTTTACCAGGGTTACCGGAAAAGGACTTCAGGAATTAGCGGCTTTACCACACTTACAAAACCTTTCACTTTCCGGAACACAGGTCACGTATCAGGATGTAAAACAGCATATTGGTTCATTTAAAAAATTACATACGTTAGCCATCTGGAATACGCCACTGACAGCATCCGAAATTGGGCAACTGCAAAAGGCGAATAAACATATCGAGTTCATTGGCGGATACAGAGCTGAAAGCACTCAGCCCATTAAACTGAATACACCGCAGGTAAAAAACAAATCCACGGTTTTTGAGCAATCCGTTCCACTGCAATTGTTTCATCCCATAAAAGGCGTTGATATACGCTATACTACTGACGGAAGTGAGCCAGATAGCATCCGTTCGCCTTTGTTTGATAAAGAGATCATATTACAGGGAAATACAACTATTAAAGCAAGGGCATACAAATCTGGATGGTATGGTAGTGATATAGCAATCTTTAATTTTTACAAAAACAGCTATAAGCCCGATAGTGTGATACTTCTTTCACGCCTGAATAAAGTTCACCAGGCAGATGGCCCCAAAACATTCTTTAATAGAATACTGGGTGGCTTTAATGCCAATAGTCCGGCCTGGGCTAATCACTGGGCAGGCTATTTTAGAAATGATATGGAAGTACTGTTGGAGTTTAAAAACCCAATAAAATTGTCCTCTGTAGCATTGAATACATTGATTGAACCAGAAACAATTATATTTCCACCCGAGGAAGTAGAAATATGGGGCGGAACTACCAGAGACCAGATGAAATTAATCTCCACACTCAAACCAGAGTTGCCCAAAGGAGAGAGTAAACCTTTTATCAAATTGATAAGCTGCACCTTTAAACCCACAGAAAATATCTCTTATTTGAAGATTGTGGCAAAACCTGTTAAAAAACTTCCGGCATGGCATACAAGCAAACACAGGCCTGCCATGCTTCTGGTCGATGAATTGTTGCTCAATTAGGCAGATTACCTCAAGCCTGTACTTATTGCCTGTAACCGGAAAATAGCAGATATGCACTTTAAACGTATTGTTTGCTAACTAAAGCTGTCTTTTTACATTAAAACTTTTAAATACCCACATCACAAGTAAACGTTTGCATTGAATATATAATCATTTATTTTGTCGTTGTTTGCCTGTTTTGTCAACTCTTTTTTCTTACCTTTATAAAAAGCGCTGGCTTATACTATTGAATGTTATTGGGTAATCAATTCATGAGATTTTTTTTACAAGCATGTCTGTTTTTTATGCTAATTTCTGTTAGCTATGCTCAGAATCAGGATATCAAATTTGATCATATTACATCCGAACAAGGCTTGTCTCATGGTACCGTTTACAGCATTATTCAGGACAAAGAGGGATTCATGTGGTTTGGAACCAGGGATGGACTGAATAAATACAATGGATACGATTTTGTGGTCTATGATCACGACCCAGACAAACCAGGAAGTATCAGTGACAATTTAATCCGATCTATCTATGAAGACCGCTCCGGAAAACTATGGATTGCTACCAAAAACGGATTAAATGTGTTCGATAAATCTACCGAGACATTTAAAGTATTTGTACACGATACAACCAATCAATATTCCATCAGCGATAATGACATACAATATGTGTATCAGGACCGTGCCGGGTTGATGTGGATAGGTACTACCAGGGGATTAAATAAATATGATCCGGCTACTAACCGTTTTACCTTGTTTATGCATAATCCATCGGCGGTTAAGCATTGGACAGAAAATACAATCAATATCATTTACGAGGATAAACTAGGTAATCTTTGGGTAGGTACCACCAAAGGATTAAGCCATTTTGATCGCAAAACGGAAAAGTTTACCAGATACCTGCATAAAACCGCTACCGCTGATAATTCTAAGTTTGCAGGTTCAGTCAATGCCATCTGTGAAGATCGTACAGGCATATTATGGGTAGGTTCCATGGGAGATGGTGTGAAACAGTTTGACCGGGTTAATAAAACCTATACTGTATTTAAGCATGATTATGCTGATGAAAACAGCTTGAGTGATAATATTATCTTATCGCTTCGGGAAGATTCATTCGGAAATATATGGGTGGGTACACAGCATGGTGGCCTTAACAAATATGACAGGCAATCAGGTAAATTCATACGTTATAAACACCTTTCTTCTTCGCCTGCGTCATTAAGCGATAATTCGGTTATGTGTGTGTATGAAGATAGTTTCAAAGTTCTTTGGGTAGCCTGTTTTAGAGGGGGCGTGAATAAAACGGATTTGCTCAAGAAAAAAATAGCAGCCGTTGAGTATAATACAACAGATCCTAAAGGTCTCAGGGATAGTTATATATACTCGTTATATGCTGATGCTTCCAGTAATATATGGATTGGAAACCGGATTGGTTTGGATAAACTTGATAGAAAAACAGGAAAGATAACTCAGTATTCTTATAGCGCTGCTATCCCTAAAAATTTAAGCACCAATACAGCTCATTCGATTATAGAAGACAGAGATGGTAATTTGTGGGTTGCATTGAGTGCAAGTGTGAAACGGATCAATATCTCTACGGGGCAGGTTACTAATTTCGAATACAAAGAGGGGGATACAACAAGTCTGCCTTTTCCCTATGCAAATGTTGTTTATGAAGATACAAAAGGGAGGATATGGATAGGTACACGGGATGGGCTTGCACTTTTTAACAAGAATACAGAAACATTTAAAACCTACCGGCTAAATGTAATAACTAAGACACAGTTTAATGTAGATTATATTGCTGAAGATCAAAACGGGATTTTATGGTTAGCCACCTCCAGCGATGGATTAAACCGTTTTGACCCTGCCACAGGTGAGTTTGTCTCCTATTATTCTGTAGCTAGCGAGCAATCAATGAATTACATTTATAAGAGTAGTAAAGGGGTAATGTGGGTATGTTCAGCTTCAGGAGGCATATATCAGTTCAACCCCCAGAATGGCAAATATACGCCGGCACAAGGCCCCAAAGAATTATCACGAATGGTTATTCATGGAATTCTGGAAGATAATTCCGGTAATTTATGGCTCGTCAGCCGCAAAGGAGGCTTGTTTAAGTATGACCCTGCGGCTAAAACCTTGCGGAATTATGATGTACATGACGGATTGCTGAGCAATGAATTCAACCGTGCTTTTTGCAAAGACAGCAAAGGTTACATGTATTTTGGAAGCAATAGCGGATTGAACATACTCCATCCTGATAGTCTTCTTACCAATCCATATGCCCCTTTAGTACGCATTAGTGGATTTAAAGTAATGGAGAAACCAAGAAGTATTCAGACAGGTGAGCCTATTGTATTGCCCTACAATGAAAATTTTTTCTCATTTGACTTTGTAGGCCTCAATTATTCCTTACCTGAAGAGAATACCTATGCCTACAAGCTGGAAGGTTTGGATGAAGACTGGATAACAGCTGGCACCCGGCGGTACGCACCCTATACTAACCTTGATCCGGGTGACTATACGTTCAGAGTAAAATCAGCTAATTATGACGGTGTCTGGAATAATGAAGGAATGGCTGTAAAAATCACTATTACTCCTCCATTCTGGAAGACCATTTATGCTTATATCATATATGTAGTAGCAGGAATAGCTATATTATATTACGGCAAAGAATACTTTGTGGGCCGGGAACGATTGAAACACAATTTAAAACTCAAAAGTCTGGAATCTGAGAAATTACACGAACTGGATCAGATGAAATCAAGGTTTTTTGCCAATGTATCCCATGAACTTCGTACGCCTTTAACCTTGATCATTAATCCCCTGGAAACAATGCTTGCTGAAAAAACAAGCGAAAGCCATACCTATGCCTATTTCCACCTGATGCTCAGAAACGCACGCCGATTGCTACAACTTATTAATCAGCTTCTGGATATTTCTAAGCTGGAAGCCGGAGGTATGCGTCTGGAAAATGAAGTAGGGGAGTTGATGGCTTTTGTAAAAGCTCATTTCTTTTCATTTGATTCATTGGCCGCACACCGCCAGATAAAACTCAATTTTCATCATAATCCCGGCAGTTTATGGGTTAAGTTTGATAAAGACAAAATTGAGAAAGTAGTTACTAATTTATTTTCCAATGCCATGAAATTCACTCCAAGGGGAGGTGAAATCTCTGTAAATATATCTGTGGAACCTATTCAGAATTCTAAGAGTAAGCTTCGGAAAGTATTAGTTACAGTAAGAGATACAGGTATTGGGATAGAAGCCGATAAACTTGAAAAAATATTTGACCGATTTTATCAGATTGATAGTTCACATACCCGCAATTATGAAGGAACAGGCATCGGTCTTTCTTTAACAAAAGAACTAATTTCCCTGTATGGAGGCAACATCCGGGTAGAAAGTGAGCCAGGCAAAGGATCTTGTTTTTTTGTAGAATTAACCCTGGAAGAAGTTTCCCAGCAAGAATCCATAGATGGTTCTCTGCAAACCCATAATGAGGAATTAGTTGCCAGGCTATCTGATCATTCGCTAACGGATGGCTCTTATTCTCTGGAAGAACTTCCTAATCAGCTGGATGAGAGTTTGCCGTTGCTGTTAATTGTAGAAGATCATGCCGACTTAAGTTCTTATATCAGAAATACTTTTATTGAAAAATACCGTGTGGTTCATGCCTCGAATGGAAAAGAAGGATTAGATAAAGCCCAGGAATTGATCCCCGACCTGATTATAAGTGACTGGATGATGCCCCAGATGACAGGCATGGAATTGTGTCGTAAGCTTAAAACCGATGAGCGCACCAGTCATATTCCTGTCATTATGCTCACGGCAAGAGCATCTATGCAAGACAAACTGGTGGGTTTGGAGAATGGGGCAGACGTGTACCTGACCAAACCATTTAATACAGAAGAACTGATTGCCCAGGTAAAGAACCTGATCTTACAACGCCGGCGGTTAAGAGAGCGTTTTAGCAAAACTGCAATGCTCGTCGATTCAAGTAAGGATTCAAATAAAATTGAATATTCCTCTACTGATGAGAAATTCCTGAAAAAAGTTTTCAGTATCCTTGAAAAAAGTTACGAGAGTACAGATTTTAATGTAGAAGTTCTGGAAGAGCAATTAAACATGAGTCATACACAATTGTACCGGAAATTAAAGGCACTAACTGATCAGCCGCCAGTAGAGTTGGTCCGCGATTTCAGGTTAAGGAAAGCAGCTATTCTTATCGCTTCTAAACAGGAAACTGTTTCGCAGGTTGCCTATAAAGTGGGCTTTAGCAACCTTTCTTATTTTACAAAAAGCTTCCGTAAATTATATGGAGTTCCTCCTTCTGAGTATGGGGTAAAAGATGATAAGTTAGGCCAGGATTGATAGATTTGCCAAGAAGAAATGTCTGTTTAAAATCATTCTTTTAACACTATCTGCCAAAATGCCATACCTGCTGTGGCGTAATGCAGTAATCCATGGGAATATCGAAACTATTGATATCATCAATCCTTAGTAAAGGCTCCTCCACAGCTAATCCGATCTTGATAATATCTATTCGGCAAGTTGAGAGGAATCGGTCGTAGAAACCTTTTCCATACCCAATCCGGTTTCCTGTACTATCAAAACCAAGCAGTGGTAGTATAATCATGTCAATGTTGTGAGGTGCTACACGTTTGCCTTGTATAGGCTCAGTAATACCCCATGCATTTTCTGCCAGCACCAGATCTGAATCATACAGAAAACTTTCCATAGAAAAATCCTCTGTATTGGTTTTAGGAAATACAACATGAACATCGGGAAAATTAACCTGGAGAAAATCAATAATGGGCCAGGTATTAATTTCTTTGAACTTAACTATGGGCAAAAAAATATGCAGGGAATGTATATTTGCCAGATCGAAATGCTGGAAAAATAGCCTGCAAATTAGTCTGCTCTGGGCTTCAATCTCTTCAGCAGGTACTTGTTGCCGTTTTTCTTTTAATTGTTTTCTGAGCTCAGCTTTGGTCATCTTCCGTAAGGATCTGAAAACGGAAATCCAGGGGATCAAATGATTGCAATAAAGTAGTTATAAACTGAGGATCGTTGAGGTAAAAGTTGAGAAAATTATCTGTGCGTTCCTGCAGGCCGCCATTTGGAAATAGCTTCGACTTTACATTTAACAACTGACTGATACTGGTTTCCTGGTTTTTTTCTTCCGCTTTTTTCAAACGCTTCTCAATATTTTCCAGAGATTTTATGGTCTTCTGCTGTTCAGCTTTTATAAATCCTTCCAGGGTTTTATCCAGCAGAAGTGCTTTTTCTACCAGCGACTGAAAAGCTTTTTCTATTTCCTGTTGTTCCTGTTGTACCTGCACAGGTTCTTCTACCATTCCTTCAACCAGTTTCCGTTTCAGGTCATTTTCTTCCAGAAACAAATCTGCCGGTAGGATGCCAAGCTTGTGTAATTTTTTCTGATATGTTTTGGAGATAAATAATGCAAAATTTCTCGGCATAACAATGGGAAAAGCAATGCCCAGCGCATCAAATAAAGCTTTGAGTTGCAACCAATAAATCACTTCTGCCGGACCACCAATATAAGCCAGGTTGGGTAGTATGATCTCCTGGTAAACCGGACGCAATAATACATTCGGACTGAACCGCTCGGGATGTTCTTCGATCAGTTGATTTAGTTCATCCGCAGAAAAAGAAAGCGGCGTATTTAATACTTCATATCTGTCATTAGCCTGTACAATGCGTTCCCTTACTCCTTGATCCAGATAGAAAAAGTTGATTTGCCGGGGATTAACCTGGGTTTCATAGCCTGATTTCTTCAACTGTTCTGATGTATGGCTTACCGAGGTATAGGTAATGGATTCAAAAATATCCTTGCGAATCACGTCTTTTAATTGAGATTTCAGCAAAGGATGATCTGCATCTATACACAGTAAACCTTGTTCTCCAAACAGTTCATGAGCCCAGCTTCTGGTAGCTTCAGCTAATGTTTTATTCTCCAGATATGCTTTCTCAAATAAAGGGAGTTTTTCTGGCAATGAATCCAGAATAGCATTTATTTCAGCAGGATTCATGCGTCCTACAGCGCCTTTCTGCTGGGTTGTCCACTCATATTTTTTTCCAAACAGATGAAAATGGTTGATTTCTGCAAAATCATGATCTTCGGTAGCCATCCAGTATACCGGCACAAAATGATAGTTGGGATACTGCTTTTTAAGTGCTTCCGCCAGATTGATAACTGTAACCAGCTTATACATCAGATACAAAGGTCCGCCGAAAATATTGAGTTGGTGACCAGTCGTAACGGTGAATGTGTTTTCCTGCAATAGGGAGTCAATTTGCTGCTGTGGAAAGGAAGGGATAGGTTTGTATTGCTCCGTCAAAACGGCATGCAAATCCTTCCTTTGTGCCTGGCTGAATTGCTTCTGCTCAAGTTGAGGCTGAAAGTTTTTAAGTTCTGGAAAGTGTTGATAAAACGGTTGTAACGTATCTTTTTGGGAAATATAATCTAAGAAAAAGGAGGAAAATTGCCTTATCTGAGAAAGATCAATTTTTTCGACATTCATTACGGAAGCATCTGGGATGGACATGCTTGCAAATATAGAAGGAATATTGAATAGTTAATGGTCTATAGTCAGGCGTTAATGGCCATCATAAATTATAATAAAAAACATTTGTATCAAGTTGAATATAACATAATCTTACTATCGAGTACTGGTTATTGACCAGTAACTAATAACGAATCTCTGCCAGTGTGTCAGATTAGGTAGTAGCTGGCAATAATTTTGAAAGTGAGCAGGCGTATATTCATTGAATTGATCTATAACATTCTATAAAAAGAACTTTTAACGCTAAACTTCCAAACTATGGCCATTACAGGAGAAAAAGGTAACATTTCCATTCATACCGAGAACATCTTCCCCATCATTAAAAAGTTCTTATATTCCGACCATGAAATTTTCTTGCGGGAACTTGTTTCCAATGCGGTGGATGCATCCCAGAAAATAAAAAGATTATCTTCCCTGGGCGAATTTAATGGAGAGCTAGGTGACCTGAAAGTAACAGTTACCTTAGATGAAGCCGCTAAAACTATCACTGTCAGCGATCAGGGCATTGGCATGACAGCCGAAGAGATTAAAAAATATATTAACCAGATTGCTTTTTCCGGCGCGACTGAGTTTGTAGAAAAATACAAAGATAAAGGCCAGGATGCCCAGATCATTGGTAACTTCGGTTTGGGTTTTTACTCAGCCTTTATGGTAGCAGAAAAGGTGGAGATCATTACAAAATCGTATCAGGAAGGCGCAGAGCCTGCCCGTTGGGTGAGTGAAGGAACCACCGAGTTTGAAATTACCACAGCAGATAAACAAGAACGGGGTACTGACATTATTCTTCATATAGCAGAAGATTCCAAAGAGTTTCTGGATAAATTCCGCATTCAGAGCATTCTCAATAAATATGGCAAATTCCTGCCTGTTCCGATTGAGTTTGATGGCAAAGTAATTAACGAAACGGCTCCGCTCTGGACAAAATCTCCGGCTGACCTGAAAGATGAGGATTATCTCAAATTTTATAAAGAGTTGTATCCCATGTCAGAAGATCCGCTGTTCTGGATTCACCTTAACGTGGATTATCCCTTCAACCTGACAGGTATTCTGTATTTCCCGAAAGTAAAAAATGAACTGCACCTGCATAAAGATAAAATTCAGCTCTATTCCCGTCAGGTGTTTATTACCGATGAAGTAAAAGATGTAGTGCCTGAGTTTTTGATGCTGTTGCATGGTGTAATTGATTCACCGGATATTCCGCTTAACGTATCGAGAAGCTTTTTGCAGGCTGATGCCAATGTAAAAAAAATCAATACACACATTACCAAAAAAGTAGGTGACAAACTGCATGAGCTTTTCAAAAACGACCGTAAAGGTTTCGAAGATAAATTTGACCACATCGGTTTATTCATCAAATATGGCATGATCACCGATGATAAGTTCTATGACAAAGCCAAAGATTTCTGTCTGCTGAAAAATACAGAAGGTCAGTTCTTTACCTTTAATGAATACCGCGAGCATGTGCAGGCTAACCAGACAGATAAAGATGACAGTGTAACTTTCCTTTATACCAACGACCCTGGCAAACAAGACCGTTATATCCAATCTGCTAAGAAGCGGGTATATGATGTATTAAAGCTGGACGGTGTGCTGGATAGCCATTTTATCAGTGCCCTGGAACGCAAGCTGGAAAAAACCAATCTGAAGCGGGTGGATGCCGATACTATAGATAAATTGATCGACAAAGGCATTATTAACGAAAGTGTGCTTTCTGAAGATGAAAAGAAGTCGCTGAAGGAAACTTTTGAGGCCACATTGAATAATAAGAATCTGAATATTGCGGTAGAGTCCTTGCCGGTAGATGAGTTGCCGGTAGTAATTACCTTGCCTGAATTTATGAGGCGGATGAAAGAAATGTCTGCCAATGGCGGTATGGCAATGTTTGGTGAAATGCCTGTAACGTATAACGTAGCAATTAATGCCAATCACAGCCTGATCAACCGGATTTTGAAAGAACAGGACGAAACCGAAAAAACAAGACTGATCCGTCAATCTTACGACCTTGCCTTGCTTTCTCAGAATATGCTTTCCGGAGCTGAGCTGACTGCCTTTATCCATCGCACGCTGGATCTGACAAAGTAAAAGTATAGTCTGTAAAGTAGGCAAATACAAATGCCTTCTAAAACAAAAAGCCAAACATTGTTGTATGGCTTTTTGTTTTAGTTAGATCCAAGTTTCATTACTGATGGCTTTTGATCAGATCACCTATATAATTCATGGCTTTGGGATAGGTTTCAATGCCGTGACCCACGTTCTCAAATACTTTTACTTCTTTTAACCTCTTTATGTGTTTTTGAGCATTGCTGATCGACTTTTTAAAAGGGAACAACAAATCTTTATCTCCTTCCAGTAAATATGTTTCCGCTTTCACCTGGGCTAACTCATGGTTCATATAGTAAGGTTTTTGTGTATTGTCTGTATAGCGTCTTAATGCGAAAACCTCATAATCAACAAGCATCTTTTCGGCTTTCGCAGATAATACATGATTCGGTTTGGCGAAGACAGCTTTGTCTAAAAATTTCAGGACATTTTTTTCGGTCGGCTTGATGATCGGCAATAGATTATAATATAGGTTACTAAACGTTAAGGAAAATGGCTGCAAACATCCCGGATTTAAAAGGAAGGCTGCTTTTATTTTCTCAGGATGTACAATGGCTAATTTCATACATACCAAGCCTCCAAAAGATGCACCTGCGATAAATGCCTTCTCAATACCCAGTTTCTCTAAAACCTCATTTGCCCAATACCCAAAATCTAACGATTTAATATCAGGCGATGCTCCATCACTCAAATTGGGTAAGCCATTGGTCTCCACTAAAAATATTCTCAGTTTTTGATTTAGATTATCTAACCCTTTATCCAGATCCCAGAACAGCGCTGTCGTTCTGGCACCAGGAAAAATAACAAGGGTTTCCAGCGAATGATCTTGTGTATGCAAGCCCCAGATATGTGTATTGCCGATGGCCGTTGGAATAGTTATGCTTTCATACGTTCTTCCATTGGCTTGTTCGAGTTGGGTAACCCATTGTTTGAAATAATCAATATCCCGCTGCTTATCTTTAAAATATGAGGTTTTCTTAATATTCATGAGTGGTGAATAAACTTCTATTGATGTTAATTAACATATGTAGTAATTGGATTAAAGTAGTCTGGAAATAATATTAGAACACTATAGAGTTCATAAGATTCTATAAATATGCCAGGTCTTTTTTCATAACTGCAATATTTTTCCCACCCAGCTCTAATCGCTCAATAGGATGCCAGCCTAATCTGGTGTAAAGCGTTTCAGCAGTATGGGTGAAAAGATAGAGTTGCGCTATGCCAAGTGCCTTTGCTTGATCTTGCATATAATTACAAACCAGAGCACCTAATCCTTTATTCCTGTGAGCAGGCAGCGTATATACTAAAGCTAACCAGTGTTTATACATACCAAATCTGGGTACTTTATCTACTAAACTAACGTGATGATATATCCCGGCGGTTGCTACAGGTGAGTTTTCAAGCAACATTATTACCTGGCGCTCTAAGCCATTGGTTGAAAATGCATTGATCTTTTTGATAGTTACACTCGCGGGAATATTCCATTGGATTTCATACCATTGGGCAATAAGCTCAATAGTCTCATGATCTCCGGGAGAAATTAGTTTGAATTGTATTTTACTCATTTCCGATAATACACTGATGGCGCTTTATACTTTTAGAGAATCAGCAAACCAGACAGTCATTTAAATATAACTTGGATAGATATTTTCGCTGTAATGTAAAATGATAATGATTAAGTATAATGAGCCATCATTTTATTTACTTTTCCCTCTTGATTGAAGAACATAACTTCAATGGCCATCTTTCCCATTACCGATTTATAATATAATGCAACGGAATGGACGCCTGTCGTTACTTCAACTAACTCAAATTTTAGGTCTGGTAATTTCTTTAGTGCAGTGGCCCAGTAGTTTGCCACTGCTTGTTTGCCTGTTAATGTTGACTGCTCACCTCCTGTGGCAATTCTAATCATGGGTGTGGTTACTTCTATATCCTCTGCATAATGACTCAAAATGTCATCAAGGTTATGCGTATTCCAGGAGCTTATCCATTTTTCTGCGAAAATTCTGGCTTCTTCTATTGTCATATCTCAATATTTATTATAATTCTTTTTCATAGAAGGCTAACGAAGCTTTCAATAGCGGAATCGTTGTACATTGTCTATAGCATTGACTTAGGGGTGGCAACTGCCTTCCTTAGATTGTTGTGTAAACTTATCTGTGATTCCTTTCATAAATGCGTAACCATATTGTAAAATTATATCTCTCAAGATTTAATTTCTTTTGATACTTGCCGCTATAATGAGGCAGAGGGCTACCACAGAAAAGAATGTCCGAAGCATATGCAGAAACCACCATTGATCACGAAGCTGGGTCCAGTTAACTGGAGGAGAACTGGCATTCCAGGTCATTACTATACTATTGATCGGTTGATTTCCAAACCTGGTAATAAGTCCACTGGCGATAAGCAATACTGCCGCCATCAGTAAGGTAAGCAGAATGGCTTTTTGTGCTCTTTGAAGATATGCCGATAGTGCCGTAACCAGGATCGTAATAAATCCAAGCAGCGGCATAAGCACATTCAGCGCCCGAATAGTGTTCTGTTGCTGCTCAACGTAGGTAGAAGCTGATAAAGTATGAGGATCGTACCCCAGCCATATGCCAAAGATTGTTCCTGCCACTAAAGCTGCTAAGAATATATTCAGAAACCGGACAATTGTAAGTAACATAGATGAATCTGCTGTTTTTTCTAAAAGACTGCCAATACTCCAGACACAAGCGTTTACAGAGGGCCATCAATAAGGCTTATATACCGGACTCTTGTTGAAGCTATTATCTAGTGTCGGAAAATTGCTTTCTTATTTATTGTCATGAGTTATTTTTGTTCCAGCAAGGGCCGGGGATCAAAAATAACTTTTAGTGACTTTATTTTATTGTCCTGCACCTGATACCAGCCACAAGTGAAGATGGTTTTGCCTGACATATCTATATCATATAGCAGACAAACATCATTGTCTGCCACAAATTTCTTTTGAATATTGTATTTAAACTTCATCTGTTTCATGTCCTTTACATACTGGTCTGCGCCCTCCCTATGCCCGAGTACGCCATTAAAAACCATGTCGTCGCTTAAGCAGTCTCTTACCGTTTGAAAGTCTTCATTATTCAAAGCCTGAATAAAAGTGAGTACAACCTCTATTGCTTTGTCTGATTCACCTGTTACTTCTTGTGTAGATGCCATTTTTTTCAATTTAATGAGTGATACCAAATACAATTGTAATATAATTTATCAGCAGTACTGCTATCAAACTAAGCTACACCTCAGGCAAGGATAATGAACTTTAGTTCTGCACATGCTGCACAAGGTTGCTCTATAGCCGGTGTTCTCAATAGTTTTTCTTCCTTGTTAAATTACCATATCAGAGTCCTGATGCATCCATTAAGGGCGCTTCATATTTACTATCTTCTGCAGGGTATCTGAGCACTTCATCAAACCTGCCAGATTTCTTTGCTAATGCCCAGATTAAGCTTTCTCCTGCCGGAACGTTGTCAGGTTCTTCATTGTAGATTTTATCTTTATATGCCTTATCTGCATCTATTACTTCCCATCCATTTTCCTTAAAGTGCCCAATTAAGTCGTCTAAGAACAAAGAGGCTGATAAATTATGGTGCAATAATATAACGTGATTGATACGTCTGTTTGTGAGTTGATAAGCTAAGGAATCGTAAAATAATGCCCGGTTGAACAGATGAGTTTTGTAGTAATCTCTGAATCCCGAAATATCTGCTTTGGGGTTTTCTTTAAGCCTTTTTACTAATCTGCTGTCAATATACCAATCCGAGGCATCAATGGTAACATGTCCGTTTTTATATCCTTTTTGTTTCAGAAATTGCCTGAACCCGCTCACTTTTTCTATGGTGTTTCCTTCTTTTAAATAGGGAAATCTGAAATAGGGATAATAATTGGAATATTTATTTATGAGAGTATCATTCTGAATTAATTCAAGCTTGAAGGCTTCAAGCGAAGTATTGTTAGAGTTAAAGTTTGGATGCGAAAAAGTATGATTTGCAATAAAATGCCCTGAATTATTCCAGGATGATAGAACATATTTTCCTTTTTCGCTTGTCTTATTATATCCCGATGAAAATAAAATAGCCTTTAGATCGTGTTTCTTCAAGTTATCAAGCAACAGCTGATTCCATGTTTCTAAATTGTAGTTACCAATATCATGGATGGCACCGTCATCAAAGGTGAAAGATATTTTAGGTTTTATTTGTTTTTTCTCTTGGGCATTGGCTTCTTTTTTGTGAGGGGTGGCTAGACCGGAAACCATCACTAAAAGTAAAAAAATCAGAGTTTTTATCATAATTCCTGTATCAATATATCGTTTCTTGTTTTATTGCCGCAAAGCCCACAAACCTTCGCATACCGGCCTAAGATAAGGCGGTTGATGATAGGTAGGCGCACGGCCTTTTGTTTTTACTTTCTGTAATACGGTTCTCTTTGGTTGGTTTTTAGTAAAACCAGTGTTAACTGCCTATTTCCTTCCAGACTTCCTCTTCAATGAATGCCTTTGGTGGGGTATAATTCCATAAGAATGGAACTACTATCAAAGTAACAACTAACTTATTCATCTTTTTAGCACTTGCTTAATATAACAAAGCCACCCGCATACCTGGTGTTCACTATAACACCCTTCGCTGAGGCGTACCAGTTGTCGGTTCATGTTTTATCCTTTCTTTTTGTTAAGGAACTTTTCAATCAAAGGGATAACAAAATCACTTTCTTTAGAGTCTGGCTTCAAGGTTGTTATTTCCCCAATGTACTCTCCATGTCCACCAGGAATTATGGCTAATTCTGAATCGGGGATTTGTCTATACATTTCTATAGCATGTTCGGGTGTAATTATGTCTTTGTCGCCTATTATGATTAAAGTTGAGGCTTTTATGGATTTGATTTGCTCGTCTGGAATATCTTTGAAGTCCACCATTCTCTTTGCGTCTTTATCGTGCATCACCTGCAAACCCGTTGGAACTGATGAAACTTTATGGTAGGCTTCTTTAAGTTGTGGTGGCATATTCTCCAACCGTGCTTGTTTCATAAATTCCCAGAACTGTTCAGGAACGCCATTGCGCTTGGCAAGGGCAGGCCCTAGAATGATTTTATTAACTATTTCAGGGTGTCGAATGGCAATTTGCAAGGCAGTTGTTCCTCCATTACTGAAGCCGAAAAAATCAGTGCTATCCATGTTCAGGTTTTTTAGAAGGGTAGCAATGTCGTCTGCATCTTGTTCAAATGTAAGGTCGGTATTTCTGTCATTGGTACGTCCGTGCGCCTGCAATTCAACAGCAATCACTTTTCTGTTTTTTGCCAGTAACGGAATAACTTTTTCAAAATTTGACTGAATTGTTGAGCCTCCACCGTGAATTAAAACAAGCGGTTTGCCCTGTCCATAAATTTCATAATACATTTTCAGCCCATTCACCTGGGAATATCCGCTCTCCATATTCAGGCTGTCCATAGCCACTGATGCCATATTGCTGTTTATTATTTCTGATTTTTGTTCTGGTTGCATGAAGTTAAAGTCAATATTGCAAATGCAAGAAAAACAATCGCCCATTTTTTAATCTACTGCCTGTTGTTTCTTGTATTGCTGTTTTAATAAAAATAGTCATCAAACTGGCGGCATGCATTGTAGATGTTGTTGCACTAAACCTACGGTAGCCTGTTGGTAGGTGGGAATAGTTATAGGAGTATGTTTCACCAAACTCTTACCACTATGTCAACACCAAACACTAACACCCACCCTACTTTTATCCAACAGGCTTGCCTGAAGGTAAGCGGATTTTCTCTCCTTTACAACAAGCTGGAAAGGGATATCTCCCTGTCTGGCAGAAGTCTGAGCACGTTAAAAAACTACTCCCGCCACATGGCTCAGATTGCTCTCTACTACAATCAGTTGCCTACCGAACTAGACGAAGATCAGGTCAGAGATTACCTGTGGATGCTGCAGAAGAAAACGAACAAGCCTTCTAAAAGCTCTTTCAAACATGCTGTCTATGGCCTGCGCCTGCTCTACCGGCTTACCGGCAGAGATGACCGGGCTATCCGCCTACCTTCCATCCCTAAAGTACACAAACTGCCAGCGGTCCTCAGTAAGCAGGAAGTCAAAGCTCTGCTCAAAGCACCCCGTCTGTTAAAGCACCGGGTGCTGCTGGCCTTAATCTATTCAGCAGGCCTTCGCATGCAGGAAGTATGCCGGCTTGAGATCTCAGATTTAGATTTTGACCGCATGCAGATCCACATTCGCCAAAGCAAAGGAAGAAAAGACCGCTATGTACCCCTCTCCCAGCTGATGAAAAGAGGACTGCTCTCCTACCTGTCTGCCTGCAAACCCCACTACTACCTCTTCAATGGCAAGGAATATGGCTCGCAGCTCAGCCGCAAAGGCGTGCAATGGCTCATGCAGGATGCAGTTAGTAAAGCGGGCATCAAAAAGAAAGGCATCTGTGTACATACCCTGCGCCATTCCTATGCCACCCATCTGCTAGAAGATGGATTGGATATTGTCTCCATCAAAGAACTTTTAGGCCATAGCTTCCTGGAAACTACCCTTGTATATCTGCACATGGCAGGACTTGGCAGAAAAGCTCCTTTCTCTCCTCTAGATACCCTCTATACAAAGGAGGCATGAAGCCTGCCCTAGAGTTAGCCCATATACTGTCGGCTCACTTACATGAGTTTATGGCCACGCATGCAGTCTCTGCTCACAAGTTCTCCACCCTAAAGGCGATTGAGCATTGCCGTACTGCCAGACTAGGCGGCCATATAGATGCCTGTGATAGTTGTGGCTACCTGCGTATTAGCTACAACAGCTGCCGCAACAGACACTGCCCTAAGTGTCAGACTACCAATCGTGAAAAGTGGATTATGCAAAGGGAGGCAGACCTGTTACCGGTCAGCTACTTTCATGTGGTCTTCACCTTGCCTCACTCCCTTAACCCATTGTGCCTGCAGTATCCCCAAGAACTCTATGCTTTGCTCTTCAAGACAGCCTGGTCTACGATCAACAGCTTTGCCAATAATCCCAAGCATCTGGGTGCTAAAACAGGTATGATCTCCATTCTGCACACCTGGGGACAGAACCTCTCACTGCATCCACATCTGCATTGTATTGTGCCGGGTGGAGGGATCTCTGGGAGTGGCCACTGGAAAAAGGCCAGAAGTACAGGTAAATATCTTTTCCCGGTCAAAGCACTCAGTAAAGTGTTCCGTGCTCGCTATGTCTCACTACTGAGAAGCTTTCTTTCTGCTAATAAAGCACAGGTGGATAATGGGCTATGGAAAGAGTTATTTGCCAAAGACTGGGTGGTATACTGTAAAAGGCCTTTCTTAGGTCCTGCTCAGGTGATTGAATATCTGGGACGTTACACCCACAAAGTAGCTATCTCCAATCACCGCCTCCAAAGTATAGAGGATGGCAAGGTGAGCTTCGCTTACAAAGATTACCGGCAAGAAGCAGCAAAGAAAACCATGAGTTTGGAGGCTACTGAGTTCATCAGGCGTTTCAGCCTGCACATTCTGCCACCAAAGTTTGTCCGCATCCGCCACTATGGCATTTTGTCTTCCAAAGCAAAAGCCCATGATTTAGCACTGGCCAGACAAGATTTGAGAGTAGCTACGCCGGAAAAAAGAGTGTCGGACTGGAAAAGCATCTGCAAAGAACGCTTAGGCTATGATATAGACCTGTGTCCTTGCTGCAGCAAAGGCCGCATGAGAGAAATCTTGCGCTTTGAAGCAGCCCGTTCCCCACCTGATAGGGCTTACCTGCTATCGATAGCTTTACACTTGAAAACTGCCTGAGTAGAATAAAAAAGCCACTCAAAAAATTGGCCGGGAAAGTTATTGCCCATGTTGGAATATAGTCACCTTACTTGGAGCCAACACGGCTGCTCAGTTTACAAATAGTGAGATCTTTTCTCTTCCTTTTTTTACACTATCTTCTTTTAGTGTACTACCGCTTCACCCAGAAGCTTCTTCTCTATTGATTGATTCCCCATAAATAAGGGCAGGTTAAACCACCCGGTTTCGTGCAACACAGGGTTCATGGTGGGTTAAGACCACCCCATGAACCCTTATATGTTAGCGGAAGTTATCTTTATCAAATACAAATTACTTATGCTCGGGATTAGCGCGTTTGTAGTAGAGTATGATTGCTCCGGAGTTAAAGGTTTTTGTATGTAAAAGTTGAAGAATTGTCCTGTCGGTTATGTTTTCAAACAATGGCAAACCTTTTCCCACAACAACAGGATGAACACAAAGCTGGTATTCGTCGATTAAATTAAGTTTCAGTAGCTGTATAATTAAACTCCGGCTGCCAACGAAAATGTCTTTACCCGGTTGTTGTTTAAGTTCTGAAACCATTTCTTCAATAGGTTGAGTTGCCAATCTGGCACTGTCCCATTCTACATTTTTCAGCGTATGCGAAAAGACAATTTTTGGTATTTTGTCTATGGCCCTGGCAAAGTCGTCCATTGATTTTTCACCTGACGGATTTTTTGCGAGAGGTTGCCAATATTGCATAAGTTGATAGGTGATTCTGCCGTATAGAATGACACCTGCATTCCTTAGCAGTTCTGTATAGTGTTGATGTATTTCTTCATCCGGCGTTATTACCGTATGATCGCAAAACCCGTCAAGTGTCATATTGATTGCTGCAACTATCTTTCTCATATCTTGTTTTTAGTTGTTATTCACTGTTGGTTACTTGCAAACATCTTGGAATGAACTTTAATGGAGCATGGCTTCCTGGCAGCGAATGCTTGTGTTTAGGTTGTGATAGGAATAGGCCGCTGGTTGGTCGAAACCAGGGTTAGCTATATTATTTTTCGTTCATAATTTCCTTCAATTCCTTAATCTTCCAATCTTTATTTTCTTTCACAAACAGGTCTATCATAGCCGTGTGACTAGAGCCGGCTAAAACCATTACTCGTTCATCTGAATCGGAAGTATATTTTTGAATCAATGACCACATATACAAATTTCTTTTGTACCACTCTGATGTCAGGAAGACACCATTAAAGTCATCTGTAGAACCCGCCAAGGAAAATATATTGATGTGAAGGTCATTGGAGGCATGTCGCATCTCTTTTGTGTTCATAGCAAAGGTGAGTTCTTTCAGGGAAGCGCCAGATTCAATCATATTATCAAAACCTGATGTGAAGTGAGCAATGGATTTTTCGATTTGCTCTTTGAGCTTAAGTTGATTATTTGATTCAATATCATGCATAACCTCCTGATAAGGGAATTGCGTTTCGGGGTAATCTATTCCATACACTTTGTCTAAATTATTCCCTTTGGCAACCCTAAAAGCCAATTGAAAGATTTCGTTTTTTAAATAAAAATCAGAAAGACTATCATTGGTGAAATAGTTGTTTTCTTTATACAGCCTATATAGAGAATCTAGTTTGCTTTGCTCCTTAAAGGGCCACTCTACAAATACTTTGGTAGGATTGTATTTTTTGATACTTGAAGAAATCCCTTCCAGTTCAAGTTGTGACTGCTCACTTAAAATATCGAATGATTTTGTTTTTGCTACATCAGCCCCCGGATTATTGTAGTGAAAAGTTCCTATCAAAAGAATTTCCTTTGTAGGGTCTACATGAGTGATGGTTGTATTTTCATCTTTATATTCCTGTTTACAACAAATAAGAATGCTTACTAATAAAATTGGAGTTAATCTGATTTTCATTGTTTCTTAATTATCGCTAATCTTTAGATTAGCTCAATATAACAAAACAAAGAGATTGATACAATAAAAACCATTGTTGTAACATTTGTGGGTAAGTGGGTAACTCTTGTAAAGCTTTAGGGTGAGCAGAGTTATCCATCTTATCCACAAATAGGCAGCCGGAGCACTATGCGCTAATAAGGCGAGAAGGTCCTATGGTCCGATTCAGTCCGGCAGCCTTTTATTGTGAGAAAGTATCATATAGATTTTCGGGGTCCGGCCCCAGTATCAAGGTTTAGATGGATGTCTCACTATTATTTTCACGCGTATGAACACTTATCCCTATGTAGTAGGCACGGATGTGGCCAAGGAGAGTTTAGATGTATGTCTGATCCGGGTAGCTGATAAACAGCTTTGCTATCAGAAATTTAATAACAACATGCAAGGCTTCCAAAAAATGAAGCAGTGGCTAAAGCAGTATGGGTGTGAATTGGAAATAGATACCCTTTTTTGTATGGAGCATACCGGATTGTACACACGTAGACTAGTTCATTATCTGATGAGCAGAGGGGTAGCTGTCTGGCTGGAAACGCCTTTGCAGATCAAGCGAAGCATTGGTTTGGCAAGAGGCAAAGATGACAAGATTGACTCAGAACGCATTGCTAAATATGCTTTTCTGCATCAGGATAAAGCTGTTCTTGTCAACTTAAGTGGGTTGACCATAGAAAAACTCAAAGATTTACAGGCCAATAGAAACCGGCTCAAGAAAGCCTTACACTCTATTAAAACCACCGTCAAAGAAATGCTATCGGTGGATGAAACTTCAGGCAAAACCCTCGAGCGGATCAACAAGGAGGCCATTAAAGGGCTGGAAAAGAGCTTAGAGCAGGTGGAAGAAAAGATGAGTGAGTTCATCGAGCAAGATGGGGAATTAAAGAAAAAGTATGACTTAGTCACCTCCATTAAAGGGGTAGGCAAGGTTCTAGCCATTACTCTGCTTGTCTATACGCAAGGCTTTACCAAGATGGAAGATGGGAGAAAACTGGCCTGCTATTGTGGAGTAGCTCCTTTTGAATACCGAAGTGGCACAAGCGTATATGGAAAAACAGGTGTCTCCAAATTTGCCAACAAAGAACTCAAACGAATCTTGTATCTGGTCTCCATGAGTAGTATCCAATACAATCATGAGTTTAAAGCTTATTTTAAGCGAAAGGTAGAGGAAGGCAAGCCAAAAATGTCGGTGTTAAATGCGATCCAAAATAAGCTTTTACATCAGATTGTAGCCGTTGTCAAAAGGGGCACTCCGTATGTTGAAAAATTGGATAAAATATAGTCAAAAACACTTGACTTACTCATAGATTTCGGAGCAAACCTCCTCACAAACTGGTCGTTCAGCTTTGCCTTGAGGTGAGGCAAGGCCGCTTGTCATGGAAGTGGTGGTAGTGGTTGGTAGTTATAGTCTACAATTATTGTCAGTTTACAGAATTACAAAGTGTAACCAATTTCCCAAATGTGTCCAAAGGGGTCTTTCAGTTTTCCGATTCTCCAATCTTCTTCGGTAGTCATTGGACAAATTTGGGTCGCACCAAACTTTATTGCCTTTTCAAATAATTCGTCAGCATTTTTGGTATGTAAAATTATTCTGACTGGGCTACTTGATTTTAATGCCGGGCTTAGATTTTCATTATGAGGTTCCTCGTCACCTACATAAAACTCTGCTTTGTCAATTTCAATTACAGATGATATTTTCTGGTCAGGCATTTCAAATCTTTTAGTCTCAATAGCTCCAAAAGAGGACACATAAAAGTCAACAGCTTTCCTAGCATTGTGTACGGTCAAAAAAGGTTTGACGGTTGTGATATTATTCTCTGTCATAAATAGTTAATGGTATCTCTTAGTTGTTTTGAAACTCTCTTAATATGTAGTGTATGTTGTGTCATTGTACAATAACCGCTAACGGGCCAAAGCTTCTCGCATACCAGTCCCGCTGCAGTGGAGCCCTGAGATAAAGAAGGGCTGGTTGGCGAACGAAGCTGGCGTTAGTGGCATAGCCTTACTTGGCTCAAATCTATATAGTTGCAAGCTCAATTTAAGTCAATCTTCAGCGTAACGTGAACCAAAAGAAAAATAAACTGATTGCTAAGAATATCAGGCCAAATCCTCGGATAGTGCCATGCGTCCACATGGGATTGGTATGATCAATCCTTAATCCTTGTAAACTTTTTATATATTCATTAAATCTGAGTACTGATTCAGGCAAAATAATTGACAATAAACCATACAAGCCAAATAAACCTATTATTGTGTAGCTTATTATCTTTTCATGGATTTTCATAAATCGTTAATTTTTTGCTAGTGCCTAATGGCCCACAAACTCTCGCATACCGTGCCTTTGTGTTGAGCCCTGAGCTGAGAATAGGCCGGTTGACGGTCGAGTTAAGTGTTCTCAGCTGTCTTTTTTTGTTATTATAAGTTTGTTATTGAATAGTATACTTTATTTCATGGGTTTCCCCACCAATGAGTTGAAAAGCCGGATTAGAGAATCCTCCCGGAAAAGATATAGTTAACGTATAATTCCCTTGTAGTAGTTTCCTTGAATATTTTCCTTTATTATCAGGATGGTCAATAGCTAAGACAGTACTTTGATCTTCCAAGGAATAAATATATATACTCACATTCTCATAGTTATTACTGTTATTGCTTGCACTGATAAATTGAATTTTCAAGGTGCCTGTAAAGTTTTCAATTTCAGTCTTCTTACAATTTGTAAACAGTAATGTTAGGCAAAGAAAAAGGAGTAATAATTTCAATGGTTTCATAAATCTGATTGAATACTCAAAAGTGCTTTTATTTATCATTATTATATGTAATCTATTATTTGATGATTATACTTTAACAATTTGATTTGTAACCCCAAAAAACTCCTTTATTAATAGCTGAGAATGGAACAAAAATCCTCGCAAACCAAGCTCTTTGTGTTGGAGCCTTGAGGTGAGGAAAGGCTGGTTGTCGATGGATTTGGTGTTAGCATGCGTTCATTTTATATGTCTGTATTCCTAAAATTATATTGACGACTGTTGCCTGCTCGAACAAAGCCTACGTTATAATCTGAGTGAAAAACAATACTGAAAGCATCAAATTCCTCGGCGTTCTCTACCTTATTCTTAACTTTTTCTGCTATCTGTAATCCTAAATTACTTAATTCCTTATCATCTTCAGGCAGGTGTTGCCCATTCTTGATGTGAACCACTATATAATAAGAAGTCTGATCATTATGTGCAGATACGGTGGATTGTATTTGAACATTCTCAAATTGATTCATTTCCTTTATTTGTTCGATGAGCAAAGGTACTTCAATGGTAAACTTAGGTTGTTTTATCTCAGGGATGGAACAACCTGTAAGCCATAGAAATACAATAATTCCTAAAGGCGTGTAGAGTTTTCTCATAGATTACTGTTTTTATTTTTATGCATGCTAACATGTGGCTAAACGCAACCACTTCACTTATTGCGTTTAGCTGCCAATATAAGAAAATAAACGCACCTCTTTTATCAACTTCGGTTGTTTGTCGCCTGATTAATCTATCCGCATACAAAGCCTGCCTTTACTCTCCCAATTATTCTTACATGTACATAAAATGGAGTGGTTTATTACCTTTTTAGGTACATTATTCTCATACAAGCCAGCTATTAGTATTCTTTTTATATATATTATAAAGGCTGCCTTTATTCGAATACTCCTTTACAGCGTACATAGCAAGGCTGAAACCGTACACAGGCTTGCTGAATCTGTACAATGCCATGCTGACCGTGTACACTGGCTTGCTGATGGAGTGCATAAGCTTGTAAAAAGTGTGCACAGATAAACTTGTTTAATGCAGACCCTTGCTGACTGGGTACACAGCTATGCTGAAACTGTACACAGGCTTGCTGAATTTATACACAGGCTTGCTAGTTGTGTGCAAAGCTTTGCTGAACGTATGCACAGGTTTGCTGACCTTGTGCAATGCCATGCTGATCGTGTGCATAGGCTTGCTGAACGTATTCACAGGCTTACTGACCGTGTACACAGCTTCCCCGAATGCTTACAAACCTACTCTGTTTTTGTACATGGGCTACCTGAGTAAGTGCTTTCTCTTGCTGAACGCGACAGGAAACTAAACTGGTATGTTACCTTACCCGCCTGTATACTTTATAAGTAATATTTTGTATAGATATACATTACTTGTTTGCCAGCTGCAAAAAGTATGGCTATATCTGCCAGGCATACACCCAACTTTGCCGGGCTTATATACATAGCTATTATAAACTGTAATTATCTTCCGGCATATATTCTGCTTTGTTTTACCCAAGCTTTCAATCATATGGCCCATTCAGAACAATCTTTTGGAAAAAAACTCCGCAATGCACAGGACATTATCACTTTTGTACAAGGGTTTACTAACTATGCGCCTCCACGTACCCAGGAAACCCTGGTAGCCATGCAAACCCTGCTTACCAGTGTTATTTCTGCCAACGCCACAGAAGCCACCAACCGGCAGCAATACCGCGCAGCTGTAGATGCGCGCACCACGGCTTTCAGCAAAGGAACCAATTCTATTTCTAAACTGATTGTAGCGATCCGGGCAGCCGTAGATGCCCAGTATGGAAAAAATTCTGCCGAATCTTCTTCCATACAATCTATCCTCCGTACCATCCGGGCAGGAAAATCTGTATCCACACCGTCAAAAACGGAAGGAGAGGAGGCAGCGCAGGCGGTAAGCCGTTCACAGCGTTCGTACGGCTCGCAAACCCAGTTATTCAATAATCTGGTAAATACACTTAACCAACTCCCAGGCTATAATCCTTCAAACCCAGCTATTAAAATTGCCGCTTTGCAAACTTTTGTTACCCAGCTTACCACGCTCAATAATGCCGTGGCACAAAAGTTTGCCGCCCTGCAATCGGCACGTGCCAACCGTATGGTACTCTATACTGACCTCAACGACCGCACGCAGCGTGTAAAATCCTACGTAAAGTCTCAGTATGGCCAGGTATCTAATGAATACAAACTCATTAAGGGCATTTCTGCCTGATTAAACAATTTTAAATGGGTTGCAGAACTTTTGGCAGGCCTATATTGCATAGCGATGGGGTTCAAAACCCATCTCTACGGATACAATGGCTATAACTCCGTAACCTGCTACGGCTGATACCTGCTCACTATTACCGCTGCCTACTAACAAATGACCGCTTACCATTTACGTATGACTAGATATTGCATTTTCCTGTTTGCCAGCTTCCTGTATGCGGTGCAAGTGCAGGCACAGCACACCCTGATGTTAGGCGTGCAAACAGATTTGGGGGCCCCGGTAAACCAGTATGCCGGAGGGAAAAATATATTACGGTCGCATGCCTTATCCTATCATTTCCAGCAATCCCTTTCTCTGCAATATCAGCTCTGGAACCGCATAGGTCTGGAAGCAGGGGTGGCACAGAATGCAGAGAAGTGGCGCATGAAAGACAAAGACTTTGAAGAGCGGCATCCCGGTTTTGTGGTAGACCTCCGCAACAGAAGCCATTATTACTCTTATTTTGCGAATCTCCGCCTCTTGCAACCCTTGTCGCCAGCTACTAATCTATACATCCAGGGAGGCTATGTATGGAACCAGGCAGGCAATAAGTCGCTATCTGAAACTAGATTGTTTGTGATGGACAATGAAAATGTAACGGCTACTTCCGTATACAATCCTAATGTAGCCTCCATACAGGCCGAAGCTGGCTTTCAGTTTCCCGGAGAAACTCATACGTTTTCCATCGGGGTTAAATTTAATACCGGCCGGGGAAATCTTTTGCAGGGTTCTTACCTGATCGAAAACCAGGATGGCACCATCCGGCAGGATGCATACACTTCCAAAGGATCGTTTATCGGATTAACTGCCAGGTATGCCTTTGTATTGATGCACCGCGATAAGAAAATAAAGCCTGTTAAACCAGCAGTGCCTCCATCACCAGTTATTGTACAAACGCCTGCGCCGCCACCACCTAAGGAAACACCCAAACAGGTGGCAGGACGGGATTTGCAGGTTACTCATTCCGTAACGGTTACCAAAAAGAAAGTGATCGTGAAAGTATGGGACCACCAGACCGTAGATGGCGACCGTGTATCGCTGAATTTGAATGGCAAATGGGTACTGGAAAACTATACCCTGGATAAGAAAGCTCATATCATGGAAATAGAACTCAATCCAGGTAAAAACATCTTTGTGCTGCATGCGCTCAACTTAGGTACCATCAAACCCAATACAGCTGCCATTATTATCGACGATGGCACCAATGTAAATCAGATCGTGCTGGAATCTACCCTGGAAACCAGCGGAACCATTGAAGTTACTTTAAAATAGGCATTAGTACTCTAATAAATACATATACAATCTTTTTCATTGTTAAAGAAGCCGATAGGAGAGCTTATTCTGTTAAACTATTCACTTCTTTCTTCTAACTACCGACAAGCTATGCATATCAAGGCATCTTACCGAATGATCATTATTCTACTGGTGAGTACTTTTTCTTCCTGCCAGAAGAAAGAACTCGTATTAAATCTGGTAGAAACAGCCTGTAAAGACTTTAAAATTCATTCGCCTACCTTCCAGTGGATCACAGATCCTTCCTGTGGTACTACAGGAACCAAAGGAAGCATACAGGTTAGCTTCGGCTTCGATGGAGATAATGATTGTATCAATCAGATCAACATACAACCGGGTTTTTATAAGGCCGATAACAGCGAGATTCCCAACATAGCCTTCCCGGCCACCCTCCAGACGACTGATCCGGTGGTCACCCTGGAAAATCAGATCATTACGTTCACCTTTGCCTTTGAATTCGCTACCCCTGCAGATGCAGATGCGCTCAACCATTTGTACTTTAAGCTCTCTACCCAGAATGAATTAGGGAATAAAAGTAAAAACCTGGAGTTACGTATCAACGGAGCCTGTTCAACCGTAAACCCAAGTACTTATAAAGTGGTAAAAGAAGTAACGGTAAATACAGAAACTGCCCAGATCACCCTCAAAGACGATGCTACCGAAGACGGCGATATTGTGTCGATCTACCTGAACGGAAAATGGGTACTGGAAAACTATGTGCTCACCAACGCAGGCGAGACTTTTACCTTTCCTGTAAATAAAGGCGATAACCACCTGGTTTTATTTGCAGTGAATGAGGGAAAAGTAGGCCCCAATACCGTTTCGCTATCCATCAATGGCACCGATATTAATATCTCTCCCGACCTCCTGACCGGAGAAGCGCTGAACATTAAAAGATTCTAATCGAATATTACTGTCAGCTTCCAGTAAAAACCAGGAAAAGGAAATTTCAGCTCATTTCTTTCTGTACAGGCACAGCGATACAAGTGTATACCTAACATATGATCTGTATATGTGCTTGTATGGCATATACCACTTTTTGTATCAAGCCAGCCATTTATGTGCAGCTGTTTAATTGATGATACTAGAGGGGTAAATTACCAGGGAAGCTGATATTGGAAAATGAATCTATATAGGTGAAGCAGATTAGCCGGTCACTAATTTTTTCAATTGCTCATCCACAATTCTTAATACATGGATAAAAAAATAAGCTTTTGAAGGGTTCTCTTTGTAGTCCTGAAGAATTTTATTTTTAATGGCAGTTAATTCTTTTCTGCTCTTATTCTTAATGGCATAGGCAAAATTATTTACTACTAATATCACCCGTTGTTCGCAGATCAGCTTATCTTCTGTGAATAATTGACCATTGGCCAGATTAAAAGAGATAAGTCTGTCGATAGATGAAGGTACTTTCATTTGAAAAGAGACGATGATTTTTGAAAAAAAGTGATATAAAATTACACCTATATTACACGCAAAGTAACAGTAAAAATACTGATTTAGCAATACCCGTAGTTATTCATATGTGCTTTTTATGAAAAATATACAACAACTTCATTGAATGATAATAAAAGGTAACAATAGGTTTAAGTAGTATATCCCATCAATTGGGTGAGGGCATTCTGTGGGTAAATAGCTAATTTGAAAACTATATATCCTAAACCTAACCTCCCTATGAACCAACGCATTATACGATTTCTGTTTTTACTATTGTTGATTTTCATTTCTGTAGAAATATGGGCTGCCAAGCCGCCTGCCTATGCCATTGAAGAGGTGAATGTGGTTCCGATGACACACGAAGGTGTAATTAATAATCAGACAGTAATCATAGAAGATGGCTACATCAAGCGCATAGGAGATGCAAAGAAAGTAAAAATTCCGGCAAATGCGATCCGCATCAATGCCAGAGGAAAATACCTGATGCCCGGCCTAACAGATATGCATGTACATTTATTCTCCGACTCAGACTTTCCGGCTCAATATGCGCCCGATGAATTAAATGTGATGCTGGCAAATGGAGTTACCACCAACCGGATCATGAGCGGCAATCCGAATCATATGGAGCTTCGCAAAAAGATCACGAACAAAGAAATTACAGGCCCGGTACTTTTTATTGCCAGTCCCGAACTGGCCGGCAGAGCCTATTATAAAGGCTTCAAAGGGATTGTGGTAGAAACACCAGAGCAGGCGGTGCATGCAGTAAAGCAGTGCAAACAGCAAGGATATGATTTTATTAAACTCACCGAAGATATAACAGTTCCAGTGTATGATGCCATTATTAAAACGGCGAAAGCAGAAAATATCAGAGTTGTGGGGCACATTGGCAAACAGGTAAAACTCAAGCGAGCCCTGGATGCCGGCCAGCAGATAGAACACCTGGATGAGTACATGGAGGCCCTGCTCAAACCAGATGCCCCCAATGATGGAAAAAGTGTATCCGGGTATGGTATATGGCAGCCCAAAGCCTGGGAAACCATGGATTATGTGGATGAACAAAAGATTCCGGAAATAGTACAGGCTACCAAACAGGCCGGAGTGTATAATACACCTACCAGTGCATTCCTGCATCTGGCATTCGGATATGCGATGGATGAAACTAAACTGGGCACCAAACAAGACGCACGCTTTATTCCTTCGTCAGAAATCGAAACATGGCGTAATGCGAAAGAGCGGTATCATACAATTATGGCTTCAGAAGAAAGACGGATGAAGTTTATAGCTGTCCGGAATAAACTCATCAAAGCGATGCATGAGGCAGGTTGTAAACTGATGGCAGGCTCTGATACACCTTCTTGGTTGCTTGGGTACGGCTTTACCTTACACCGTGAACTGGAGCATTTTGTACAAGCAGGTCTTTCTCCTTATGCCTCCCTCCAGACAGCGACTACAATACCAGCAGAATATCTGGGCGTACTTTCTACAACTGGTACCATAGAAGCCGGGAAAAAAGCAGAACTTGTTCTCCTGGATGCCAATCCGCTGGAGAATATTTCCAACACACAAAAGATCAATGGCGTGATGAGCCATGGAAGATGGCACAATCAGCAGCAACTCAAGGACATGCTCGATCAGTCGGCAAAAGTTTTCAAATAGATCTTTTATAAATAAGGCATGAAAATAAAAGCGAGGGAATACAACTCCTTCGCTTTTATTTTTTATTTTGGCTTCGGTATTTTTCACTTCATTCAAAGAGTACTTACATTTCTGAAACCTGGGCCACGTATATCGTGCCTGGGATATATGTTTTTATTTACAGCCACATTCATCTTATGGAAAATATACAGTTACAATTAAATGAAGCTGGCAGAGGCGCTTTTGTAGTCGAAGAAAACGGAGAACGTCTGGCGGAAATGGCGATTGGAATGATGGGAGGTAATATGGTGATTTACCACACCGAAGTTTCTGATAAACTGGCTGGTAAAGGCGTAGCGAAGCAATTGCTGACAAATGCTGTCTCTTATGCCCGGGATCATCATATTAAGATTATTGCCCTTTGTCCATATGTTCATGCACAGTTTACTAAGAACCCAGACCAGTATGCGGATGTCTGGAATAAGAATTACAGATCTTGATGTATATAAGTAGTACACTTAAGGTAGATTAAGTGTTTTTCTTAATCTACCTTATTGGAACCGGCTATCATGCCTGTGTATCTTTGTAATGTTATTTGAGAGCAACATAAGAATTAATTATACAGACACTTACTCTTTCACCCTAAACACTTTTAACTATGGCTACCGAAAATATTGCAACGACCAAATGGAAAATTGACCCCGCACACAGTGAAATACAGTTTAAGGTAAAACACCTGATGATCACCAATGTTACCGGCTACTTCGAAAAATTCGACCTGGAAGTTGAAACGGAAGGCGATAATTTTACCAAAGCAAAAAGCATTGTATTTACCGCCAATGTTGATACCATCAATACTAACAACCAGCAACGGGATACACACCTGAAGTCCGCGGATTTTTTTGATGCGGCCAACCATGCTCAACTCCGCTTTGTAGGCAAACAATTCGAGCCATCTGGTGAAGACTATCTCTTGCATGGAGATTTAACTATACGGGGCATTACCAAACCCATTACTGTAAAAGTAGAAGCTGCCGGTACTGTCGTAGATCCTTACGGCCAGACCAAAGCCGGATTTACGGTTGAAGGAAAAATCCGCCGGAAAGAATTTGGTTTAACATGGGATGCAGTAACAGAAGCAGGCAGTGTAGTTGTAAGCGACGAAATCAGAATACATTGTGAAATCCAGCTGGTAAAACAAGCCTGATCAAACCGACCCCGGTTTAATTTAAATATATCCTATCAGGCTTGCAGGAAGTTACTGTAAGCCTGAATCTTCACAGCTTTTACTGGCATAAATTATATGAAAACTAGAATAATCCGGGCACAAGAACGGGGCAGGAAAGATATTGGCTGGCTGAAAAGCAATTTTACTTTTAGCTTTTCCAGTTATTACAATCCTGAAAATAATGGTTTTGAATTATTGAAAACATTCAACGACGACTATGTAACGCCGGGAAATGGCTTTGGTGTTCATCCGCATATGAATATGGAAATAATTTCAGTGATGCTGGCTGGAAAGATGAACCATAAAGATAGTATGGGCTACTCTGAAGTAGTAGAAAAGGATTGGGTACAGATTATGAGTGCCGGAAGCGGACTCCGCCACGAAGAACACAATGTGGGCTCAGAGGAGGTGAATTTTTTGCAGATTTGGATTGAGCCCAAACTACAGAATATTATTCCCCGGTATCAGCGGCGGTATTTTCCGGAAGAGAAACGCAGGAATCATCTCACGACCATTGTAAGTTATGAAGAAGGACAGTCTCATTGCTGGATCAATCAGAATGCAAAACTTTCTGTAGGCTTTTTTGATACCGGACAAGAAATTGAATATACATTCAACCCTGTTAATAAAAGTGTGTTCGTTTTCAATATAAGTGGAAAACAGCTGATAGCAGGAAATGAAATCAATCCCAGAGATGCCATTGGCCTGTGGGAAACGGCCCAGGTGAATATCAGGTGTGCCACCGAAAGCCGGTTTATCATTATAGAAACACCTGTTAACCATTAAATTCGAAGATCATGGAAGATAAAATATTAGGCTTGCATCATATAACAGCTATTGCTGGCAATGCCAAACGCAATTTTGATTTTTATACCAAAGTGTTAGGTTTACGCTTCATTAAAAAAACAGTTAATTTCGACGATCCACATACGTATCATTTCTATTTTGGAGATGAGAAAGGTTCAGCAGGCACCATTCTGACATTCTTTCCCTGGGAAGGGATAACTCCAGGCAGAAGAGGTACCCGGATGGCTACCGAAATTGGTTATTCCGTTCCTGAAAATAGCTTTGATTTCTGGGTGAAGCGTTTCGAAGCCAATAATGTAACTTACAATAAACCATCTGAGAAGTTTGGAGAACCTTATCTGACTTTCCTTGATCCGGATGGATTAAAACTGGAATTAATCGCTTCTAAAACCGGAGATAAACGCATGCCCTGGGAAACAGCTGAAGTAAAAGGAGAGGTAGCAACCAGAGGTTTTCATAATGTTACCTTAACCTTGCAAAATATGAAAGCTACTGCCGATATTCTTACGGATATTTTTGGTTACAAACTGATTGACCAGCAGGTAAACCGCTTTCGTTTTGCCACAGACGCCGTAGAAAGTGCAGCTATTATAGATATAGTGGAAGTTCCGGGAGAGAAACAAGGCATGCAGGCAGGAGGTACAGTTCACCATGTGGCTTTCCGTGTAAAAGATGATGCGGCTCAAATGAAGTTCAGGCAACTTATACTGAGCAAAGGACACCAGATCACCCCGCAAATTGACCGTAATTATTTTCACTCCTTGTATTTCCGGGAGCCTGGAGGTGTATTATTTGAGATAGCTACCGATAACCCCGGATTTATGGTAGATGAATCTTTAGAAGAACTGGGAACGAATTTAAAACTTCCTGCTCAATACGAATCTATGCGTGCTGAGATAGAAAACCACCTGGTGAAATTATAATTGATTGTGGAGAGAATTGAACTTCTGAAAGCTATGCATAAAAAACAAATCATACAGGCCGGAAAAGATATAAAGGATGCAAAAAAGGTATTAATTATGCTGCATGGCAGAGGGGCATCTGCAGAAGATATACTTTCAATAGCCTCCTATCTGAAAGTGAATGACTTTGCTATACTTGCCCCACAGGCCACCAATTATACCTGGTATCCGTATTCTTTTCTCATGCCTCCCAAGCAGAATGAACCCTGGCTTTCCTCAGCTATAGAGGTGTTAAAGGAAATTGTAAAGGATATAAATGAGCAGGGAATATCATCAGCGCATATTTATTTTCTCGGTTTTTCGCAAGGGGCCTGTTTAACCCTGGAGTTTGTAGCCAGACATGCAACCCGGTGGGGCGGGGCCGTTGCATTTACAGGCGGATTAATTGGGGATAAAATCTATCCGGAGAATTACAGCGGAGACTTTAATGACACTCCTGTATTTATTGGTACCAGCGATCCCGATCCGCATGTACCGGTAGAGAGAGTGGAGGAATCTGTACAGGTTTTAGAGAGAATGCATGCACAGGTTACCAAAAAAGTATACAAAAACATGGGCCACACCATCAGCCAGGATGAAATAGACCAGGTCAATAAGCTTATCTTTAAAGATTAAATAGCCTGATATGAGTATCAATAGTTTTCAAACCCATACTTACTCGTAGCAGAAATAATATTGATGTAATACAACTTATTTCTTCCCTAATCAGTAATTGAACTTCTAAGCCGTAAAGTGGCTATACAGAAGTTCAATTATTTTTTTGTGCTTATTCTATCGAACAATCCCTTTTGAATAATCCGTATACAATCTTAATACCGAATACTCACTACTAAATACTGAGCTAAACTTATGAAAGCAGTAATTTTTGACATGGATGGTACGGTAGTAGACACCACCAGAATTGAATATGATGCCTGGAAGCAGATGTTTGATGAACAACAGGTTGACTTTCCTTATGATGAATATATTGGGGTGCTGGGTGCCAAAGGTTCGGAAATTATAAAAGAGCGGATAGATATCAGTGATGAGCAAATTGAGGAACTACTGGAGAAAAAGGAAACCTATTTAAAACAATTAGTTGAAAAAAATGGCCTTCAGTTGATTCCGGATGTAGAAAAAGTAATGCAGGAGTGTCGAAAGTTGAATCTGAAAATGGCTCTGGCTACTGGTTCCAGCCAGGAAAAACTTGATTTTATTCTGGCACTCTTCCAGATACGCCAGTATTTCGATGCCTTTGTTACCGCCGATGATGTAAAAAATGGCAAGCCAGATCCGGAAGTATTTTTGAAAGCAGCGCAAAAGTTGAATGTGCCTCCGCAGGAATGTGTGGTGATGGAAGATGCCACCAATGGCGTAGAAGCGGCCAAAAACGCAAATATGAGTTGCATTGCCATTACTTCCACCAGAGGAAAAGACCAGTTAAAACAAGCAGATCTGGTTATTAATCACTATAAAGAACTGTCGATGGAGGAGTTTTTACTGCAACGGCCAAAGAATAGCTAAATGCATCAACTTTTTCTGCGGGAATGCGTCTACGCTGGAAGTTATAATCTTTAACCACTATGAGAAAAGAAGAATTTGATGTCCTCAAAGACAAAATTAAAGACATTCGGTTTGCCATGCTCACTACTGTTGAGCAAGACGATGACCTCCGCAGCCGCCCAATGGCCACCCACGACATGGATGATGATGGCACTATTTGGTTTTTTACCCAGGACGATTCAGCGAAAGTCCGGGAGATTCAGCGCAACGATAAAGTAAGCCTTTCTTATACAGATATTGGGTCTGAAACGTATGTTTCAGCTGCCGGAAAAGCTGAACTGGTGAAAGACCAGGCAAAAATCAATGAACTCTGGAATAATTATCTCAAAGCCTGGTTTCCGGAAGGAAAAACTGATCCCAGAATTGCTCTGTTAAAAGTTACGCTGCATCAGGCCGAATACTGGGACAGGCCAGGCGGAAAAATGGTAAAGTTATTCCAGGTAGCTAAAGCCATTGTTACCGGAGAACAAGACCAGGGTGGCAGAAACGAGAAATTAGGAACACATTAATAATCGAATTGAAAGCAGGTATCAATAGCCTGCTTTTTTTACGAACAGTATAATTGCTTCAAAAACATAGTAAAAAGTATTAAAAAGATAGTTTTTACTTCCTGCACCATACCTTTTACTACAAAATCCGGATTAATTCTTCTTCGAATACATTTAATAATACCTATTATATGACAGATTCTTTGCCTGGGATATAGAAGCTGTCAGTAATAGACTATAATTAAATACTTAAAAGTATTAATATAATTCAATCAGCCATCTATTGAATTCTTTTCTGAAACAATAACTATGTGATGAAGATCAAGAGGTACAAACAAAATATTTTTAACTGCCAGTTTGTATTTTCTTTTTGTTTGTTCAATATATTTTTCTGATGAAATGATGGTAAATAGTACCTCACCAGTGCGGGTTAATATAATTACTCATTTGCTGGCTACTCAATAAAGCCTTAATATTGTAGCTGTTTGTGTTAATTCTGTTCACGGTATCAATAATTATATATCCGAATATATTAGCTGACGTACCGGATCATCTTTTACTTACTTATCGCCTTGCATGAGAATATTACTGATTCATAATAAATACCAGCAAAAAGGAGGGGAAGATGTGGTGTTTGGCGCAGAAGGCGAGTTGATGGCAAGTCATGGGCATACGGTAGAAAGGCTGCTATTCGATAATTCTCAAATCAAATCGGCGAAAGATGTAATTCTCTCCGGCATCGGAAGTGTATACAATGTACAAAGCGCTAACCGGGTAGATGCCGTAATCCGGTTTTTTCAGCCAGATATTATTCATGTACATAATTTTTTTCCGCTTGCTTCACCGGCTGTTTTTTTTGTAGCAGCCAAATTTGGTGTTCCCGTTATTGTAACCCTGCATAATTACAGACTGATTTGCCCAAGTTATTCGCTGTATTATGATGGAAAGATTTATGAAAAGAGTATACATAAAGTTTTTCCGATTGATGCTATATTAAAAGGAGTATACCGAGAATCTAAAATTCAGACGGCTTCCACCGTACTCATGACCGGAATACATAAACTAACCGGCACCTGGAAAAATAAAGTAGACAGGTATATTGTCCTCACTGAGTTTGCAAAAAATAAATTTCTGGATTCTTCTTTACAGGTTCCGACTGAGCAGTTAATTGTAAAGCCAAACTTCACCGATGATCTGGGCATAGGAGAGGAGCAGCGGGAGAACTTTTTCCTGTTTATTGGAAGATTAACCGGGGAAAAAGGCATTCAAACCGTATTGGATGCAGCCGCCACCGGAAAGTTTACACTTAAAATTATTGGGGATGGCCCTTTAAAGGAAACGGTGGAAAGTTATGCGGCCAGGTATCCCAATATCTTATATGCAGGCTTTCAGCAAAAGCCTTTTATCATCAGCGAATTAAAAAAATGCAGGGCTTTAGTTTTCCCCTCTGTCTGGTACGAAGGCTTCCCCATGACGATTCTCGAAGCTTTTTCTACAGGCACCCCGGTTATTACCTCTAAACTGGGAGGTATGGCCGAGATTGTGGATGATTTGCAAAACGGCTTACATTTTCTGCCGGGCAACAGTGCTGATCTGGTAGATAAAATACAGGTACTTTCAGCCGATGCCAAACTTTCTATACAATTAGGCAAACAGGCGAGGCAGGATTATCTGGATAAATATACGCCGGAAAAGAATTATACCCTGCTTTTATCTATTTATGAGCAGGCCATCGCTGCAAAAAAGCACAAACAACCTGCTTAAGAAGCCTATTTAAGCATTTGCATCTTCTTTGCCGGATGTTTTAGATATACAGAGTTAATTGTGTTATAGTGAGTTGTAAAAAAGAGATATTAAATATGGGTGTTTTATTATCTATTACCTGTGCTGTAAAGGAATTTATACATAGCATATGTCTTTTTATTATTGCAAATAAAGTTACTGGTAAGGGCAGCAAAGCAGCTATACTTATGCAGCCTTATCATTCCAATGATTCTATTCTTTCAACTCCCAGGTTTATATTTTAATAATTAAACCCATTGTTTTTCTATGATAAAGCGTAAATAATCTGATTTCAGAGCCTAACCCGAATAGGAGAATACTCTTCTTTTTTTGAGGCTCCATGTGGAAAAATATTCCTTTTTAGAAAAAAAATGTTAAAAACGGATTGAATCCGGCGATTTTTAACCTGTTCTTACAGGGTGTCTGATCTAAAATGCCGTCTTATGTAACCTTATTTTGGGAGTATGAATAGTAGCCTCTCTCGCCATTCTCGGAATTTTGTTTTTTCCGGCCAGCCTCAGCTACTGGAGATACTTCTGCCGTTGAAACACCTTTCAGTTCTCTTCTTTTTATTCAGAATCGCAAATATTTTAAGCAGTGTAATAAAATTATCTGAAAAAATAACTGATCAGGATAAAGCCGAATCATAATAATATACTGTATTTCAGTGATAATTTTCATTTTATCAAGCTTCAACGGTTGGGAAGCGCAGAAATCATATAAAAAGTAAAGAAAAAAAGAAGTCGTTTCTGATTGGATTAATTTTTATGATCTATAGCTGAATTTTTTAATCTTATCAAAACGCCATGTAATTCTCCCTGGCAAACGCTAAGTTTCAATAGAGAAGACAGAATAATTCAATATCCCTTTAGCGACCACTCCCGGAGTGGTTTTTTCATGGACGTTTACTTTTATAAATTATAGAAGCAAATCACTTTCCGCCTCAAAGCCTCCATCAGGAAACTTATTCAATATAATCCGGAGCTGTTAATCTTTAATGAAGACAGAATTTTGTCCGGTCGTAAAAACTGCATATTATCTCACATGTACCTGTAAGTGGGTTTTTGAGTCGGTATCCAGGCATTTTATTAGAAAATTTGTAAAAATAAATGCCCAGTTTATGAAAACAACCCTTACCAGACAGTATTTAAAAGCTTTTTTAATTCTGTTTTTATTAGTAAGCACCAGCACTATTGCTCAGACACCATTGAGTCCTTTTTTTACAAAAGAAGAAGTAGAGATCTGGAAACAAAGAGCCAAAAGTGGTCCATATAAAAGCTTTGGAGATGTTCAGGCTAACTCCCCCGGTGATTGGGACCGGATCATGGCTAATGCCAATAAATTTGTGAGTAATCCATCAGTTGAGCGATGGAAAGGTGTGCCTACCAGCGGTTGTGCACAGGTCAGCGTGGATTATGCACCGGCTACCAATGGTAAACTGCTCAGAGATGCTGCCTTTGCCTACTTGATTACCGGCAATGCCAACTATAAAGAAGCGGTGCGCAAAGAACTGCTGGCACAGATTGGAGAACCTAATTCAGATTTTAGCGTCAGATCAAAATGGTGCGATGGCATTCTTCATGATCTGCCTCCTGCCTATGAGATCAACGACTGGCTGACCAGACTCCTTTTTGGGTATGCTTATATAGAAAGCGGCCTTTCCTCAGAAGATAAGAGCAGAATCGACAAGTGGTTCTACAATGCAGCCCTGTATTTTCAGCGCAATGTGGATGCTGATCTGAGTAAGATGTTTGTTAACCGCAACGGGGGAGACTGGACACCAAGTGGATATGCTGTTACCCTTAATAGCAGTTTAGGCCGTACGACGCATTACAATGGCTACAAAACCTCCAGCTTGAGCAGATATTATAACAACAGACGTTCTTCCCAGGTATATTTCTTTACCTTATTAGGTTTCAAACAGAACATTAGTTCATTGAAAGAGAGTGGCAAAAGATATGTGAAAGAAGCCTTAATGTTTGCCACTTATCCGGATGGCACTTTTTCTGAGTTTCAACGGTGGCGGGAAGACTTTGCCGATATTGGCATTTCCTATTCCTTCCTGACCATTTCCCAGCTTGTTAACATGGCAGATTATTTTGCCCGCAGCGGAGATTTTGAGCTGTATAAGTTTACCACTTCCAAAGGCGCTTTTGGCACCCAAGGAGGATCAAAGAATTTAGAATTGTTAATTAAAACCATGTTGCGTCACATGGATGGCAACCTGAAAAGATATGGAACTGAATCTTCTTCTAAGATGGGTACAACAGCTGCCCTTATTGATGGAGTGAACACCGAGTCAGGCCGCAGCTGGTATACTGTTAACGATACTTGGTTTGCCCAGGGTAATCTGTATTTCAAAGACAGTTATATCAAAGATTCTTATTTAAGAAGAGCACCAGGTACGAGAGCCTACCCTTCTCCGGGCAATGCAGCTTCAGCAGGTAAACACAAGCCCTATGGAGGAGCCTGGGATGTATTTCCCGGTGTAATGTTGATGTATGGACAAATGGATGGGAAAGTATGGCCGTATCCGGGAAGCGTAATAAATCCAACGATTTCAATAGCCATAAGTGCTCAACCAACCAAATGTTATGGAGGCAATGAAGGAAGCGTAACAGCAACAGTTACTGGCGGCACTTCACCTTATACCTATCTTTGGTCTACAGGGGCTACCACCAATATGGTAACAGGTCTGAAAGCAGGGGAATATAGTGTGGTCGTTACTGATAAAGCAGGGGTGAAACAAAGTAAAAGTGTGATAATTACTCAGCCGTTGGCTATTACTATTGCTAAGGCCATTGTTAATGAGACAGCGACTAGCCAGGGTTCAATCAGTGTAACAGTGAGTGGGGGAACAGCACCGTATAAGTATAAATGGTCTACCGGGGCTACTACGGCATCCATTTCTGGACTGGTGGCCGGTACTTATACTATCACTATCACAGATGCCAATACTTGCTCAGTAAGCCAAACTATTACCCTTACAAAAGAAATATCTCCTCTTTCTGTTAGCGTGAGTGCAAAATCAGTGATCTGTAACGGATCAAGCAATGGCAGTGCCACAGCCACAGTAAGCGGTGGTGTTGCCCCTTATACTTATGCCTGGTCTAACGGAACTACTACAGCAGCAGTAACAGGGTTGAAAGCAGGCGAGTATAGCGTAACTGTTACCGATAAAGCAGGCGTGAAACAAAGCAAAACCATTGCTATCACTCAACCTACAGCAATAAATGTGAGTGAAACGGTTGTAGCTGAAACGGCTTCCAGCAAAGGTTCTATCAATTTAACAGTAAGTGGAGGAACAAGTCCTTACACATATAAGTGGTCTAATGGCGCTACTACTCAGGATCTGACGAGTGTTTCTGCTGGTTCTTATACCATCACTGTGACTGATGCTAATAATTGTATTGTTAACAAATCGGTTACAGTTAATGCGATTGCTCCTTCATTAAGTGTGACTACTAGCTCTCAACCGGCAAAATGTTATGGAGGCAGTGAAGGTAATGCAAGTGTAAGTGTGATTGGTGGTGTTGCCCCTTATACTTATGCCTGGTCTAACGGAGCAACTACAGCAGCAGTAGCAGGGTTGAAAGCAGGCGAGTATAGCGTAACTGTTACTGATAAAGCAGGTATAAAAGTGAGCAAAACCGTTTCTATCACCCAGCCAACGGCAATCAGCATCAATAAAACAGTAAGTAATCAGACTGATAATATTGAGGGTTCGATCAGTGTAACAGTGAGTGGGGGAACAGCACCGTATAAGTATAAATGGTCTACCGGGGCTACTACGGCATCCATTTCTGGACTGGTGGCCGGTACTTATACTATCACTATCACAGATGCCAATACTTGCTCAGTAAGCCAAACTATTACCCTTACAAAAGAAATATCTCCTCTTTCTGTTAGCGTGAGTGCAAAATCAGTGATCTGTAACGGATCAAGCAATGGCAGTGCCACAGCCACAGTAAGCGGTGGTGTTGCCCCTTATACTTATGCCTGGTCTAACGGAACTACTACAGCAGCAGTAACAGGGTTGAAAGCAGGCGAGTATAGCGTAACTGTTACTGATAAAGCAGGCGTGAAACAAAGCAAAACTGTTACTGTTAATGAGCCTTCTGTTATGAGTATGAGTGAGAAAACAATTGATGAGACAGCGACTACCAAAGGTTCGATCAGTGTAACAGTGAGTGGAGGAACAGCACCGTATAAGTATAAATGGTCAACCGGTGCTACTACCGCAGCTATTTCCGGACTGGTGGCCAGTACCTATACTGTTAACATTACTGATGCTAACAATTGTACAATTAGCAGGACTATCGAAATAGAGAAAAGTACCCCTACTTCTATGGCCGTACTTAGCCTAAGCCTGATGAATGCAGAGACAGACAAGGTGATTTCAGCTTATGCTACTTTAAAAGATGGCGATACTCTGGATTTGTCAACATTGCCAACACGAAAACTCAATATTCAAGCCAATACGACTGATCCAAATAAAATCATGAAAGTTAAGTTTGGTCTGAATGGAAATCCTGAACACAGAATAGACCGTTTTTCTCCTTATTCTTTGGATGGTGATTTTAGAGGTGATTTTGATCCATGGAAGCTTAGTGCGGGTAAATATAGTGTAGAGGTAAGTCCTTATGATTCCTCACATGTGAAAGGAACCGAGCTAAAGCTAACTTTCTATATTGTTGAAAAGAGATCCACCCGTCTGGCTGTGCAGATTACTACTAAACAAAATACCTGTAACGGGTCAAGCAATGGCAGTGCCACAGCTACTGCAAATGGCGGAACGGCTCCCTTTAGCTATAAGTGGTCTACTGGTACTACTAGTGCGGCTATCTCAGGTTTAAAAGCAGGCGAATATACGGTAACTGTTTCTGATAAAAGCGGAGCTAAAGTAACCAAAACCGTTACTGTTGCTCAGCCTTCGGCCATTTCAATCAATGAAACAGTCGTGCATCAAACCGCTACTGCCAAAGGTTCCATCCGTTTAAGTATGAGTGGCGGAACGGCTCCCTATAAGTATAAATGGTCTACGGGCGTAGCTGCTAAAGATCTGATTGGTATAGTTGCCGGTACCTATTCTATTACTGTTACGGATGCTAATAATTGTATAGTAAGCAAATCTATTGTGGTAGAAAATGAAATGCTTGCGCAAGTGGCTGTTCAAAGCTTAAGTCTTATTAGTGTAGATACTAAACGCCAGATTACCGGCTTTGATCCTTTACAAAATGGAGATACCCTGGATTTGTCTGCATTACCTACCCGTAACTTCAATATTGTAGCTAATACAACTGATCCGAAGGAAATATTAAAAGTAAAGTTCAAATTAAACTCAAACGATAATTATAGAACTGAACGTAATTCTCCTTACCTGTTAGAGGGTAATAATGGTGATACATATCATGCATTGAAATTAAAGCCAGGTAAATATACTGTAACTGCAACAGCATATGATAAAAAGAATAAAAATGGTAAATCTGTAACAATTACTTTTTATCTGGTGGAAGGAAAGAAGAATCCTTTAGCTATAGCGATCAATAGTGCTAATGCCGGATGTAATGGAGCAAAAGGTAGTGCCACAGCTAGCGTAAGTGGAGGTACAAGCCCATACAAGTATAAGTGGTCAAATGGAGCGGCTACTGCCTCGGTATCAGGGTTAAAAGCAGGCGAGTATAGTGTAACTGTTACTGACAAAGCTGGTATAAAAGTAACCAAAACCGTTACTATTGCTCAGCCTTCGGCTATTTCAATCAGCGAAACAGTCGTGCATCAAACAGCTTCCAGCAAAGGTTCCATCGATCTTACCATAAGTGGAGGAACAGCTCCCTATAAGTATAAGTGGTCAAATGGAGTAACTACTGCCTCAGTATCTGAGTTGAAAGCAGGAGAATATACAGTAACTGTTACCGACGATAATAATTGTTCGGTTAATGAAACTTTCATTGTGCGTGCACAAGCAGTGTTTGCAATCAATGTAACTTCTAAGGACGTTACTTGTAATGGGTCAAGCAATGGCAGTGCCACAGCTACTGCAAATGGCGGAACAAGTCCTTATAGCTACAAATGGTCTAATGGAGCAATTACCGCAGCAGTATCCGGATTGAAAGCAGGGGAGTATAGTGTAACTGTTACCGATAAAGCTGGTGCAAAAGTAAACAAAACCGTTACTATTGCTCAGCCTTCGGCTATTTCAATCAATGAAACAGTCGTGCATCAAACTGCTTCCAGCAAAGGTTCCATCAATTTAACAGTAAATGGAGGAACAGCTCCCTATAAGTATAAATGGTCTACCGGGGCTACCACTCAGAATCTGACAAATGTTGCTGCCGGTTCTTATAAAGCTACTATTACGGATGCCAATAACTGTACAATAAGCAAATCTATTGTGGTAGAAAAAGAGCAGGCACAGGTAGCTGTAATAAGTTTAAGTCTGATGAATGCAGAGACAGACAAGGTGATTTCAGCTTATGCTACTTTGAAAGATGGAGATGTATTGGAATTAGCAACCTTGCCAACACGTAAGCTAAGCATTCAAGCTAATACGACTGATCCGAAGTACATAAAGAAAGTGCAGTTCAGCCTAAATAACACAGTAGATTATCACCGTGATTATGCAACCCCATATTTTATTGCAAATAATGATGGTGCCACTATAAAACCATGGAATATAACGCCTGGTAAGTATACCTTAACAGCAACCCCATATAATCAAGAGATTGTTAAGGGAAAAGCAGTTACGATTAGTTTTGAGATTGTAGAGCGGAAAAGTAGCCCATTCGTGGTGCAGATCAGTGCCAAGAACAATGAGTGTAACAATTCAGCAGAAGGTACAGCCACAGCCAGTGTAAGCGGCGGAACAAGTCCTTATAGCTACAAATGGTCTAATGGAGCAATTACCGCAGCAGTATCCGGATTGAAAGCAGGAGAGTATAGTGTAACTGTTACCGATAAAGCTGGTGCAAAAGTAAACAAAACCGTTACTATTGCTCAGCCTTCGGCTATTTCAATCAATGAAACAGTCGTGCATCAAACTGCTTCCAGCAAAGGTTCGATCAGTGTAACAGTAAATGGAGGAACAGCTCCCTATAAGTATAAATGGTCTACGGGCGCTACTACCGCAACTATCTCCGGACTTATAGCAGGTGCTTATTCGGTTACTATCACAGATGCTAATAATTGCTCAATTAACAGAAAAATCGACGTACAAGACAGTGATAACAGAGGCAATGAAATTACCCCAATTGTAGAGTGTGTACTTGACAATGGCAATGGTACATTTACAGCAACCTTTGGATATATAAATGCCTCTGCAGAAGAAGTTACCTTAACTGCTGGTAATTCTAATTTCTTTGCTCCTGCTCCTTTAAAAGGTGAAGTACTTGAGAAGTTTTCGCCAGGTAAAAACGTACGTGCATTCACTGCCGTCTTCAAAAATGGAACTAGTCTAACCTGGACCATTATCGGGCCAAATGGAACCAAGAGAATAGCAGTAGCCAGTGCTAATACAGCCAGATGCTTTAATATAGAACCGGCCGTTATTACCCTCAAACCTAGCTACCTGTTCTCTCCTAATGAAGATGGTATTGATGATCTTTGGGTGATTAGTAACATTGAGCAGCATCCGGACTATGAGGTAATTATCTTCAACAGAAATGGAAATAAAGTATTCCAGGCCATGCCTTACACCAACAACTGGGATGGCCGGTATCAGGGAGTACCTTTGATGGCAGAAGCTTACTACTATGTGATCAGAAGTGCTACCCAGGGAAATATTAAAACAGGTACGATCACCCTGATAAGATAATAAAAGAGAATTATAGCTGATTAAACAAGCCACCTATACCTAACCATCTGAAGCCATATGATTGAAATTATTCAGCCAAGTCAATATTGCTATGAAGAAATTTGTGTGTACGCTTCCGTTTCTAATTTTTGTGCAGGTATATTTGTATGCGCAACAATTACCTACTTTCAGTCATTATTATATTAACCCGTATGTGTATAACCCTGCATTGGCTGGTGTTAACGGTTATAACGAAGTATATTTGACACATCGCCGCCAGTGGATGGGCGTAGAAGGGGCACCAGTTACTTCTGATTTAAGCGTTCACTTGCCTACAAAGGGTAAAATGGCTTATGGCTTTCGCATCAGTAACTATTCCCGTGGTTTGCTTTCCACTACTTCAGGCGTTTTTACAGTAGCCTATACTGCAAAGCTGGCAGATGATCAATATTTAAGAGCAGGTCTTTCTGGAGGCTTAGGTACAAATGGAATAGACCTGGAAAAAGTTGAAAATATCAGCGATCCGGCCCTGAGTAATATCAGAAACAGAGGCATGTTTTTCGATGGAAATGCTGGGGTGAGTTATCAATACAAAAAACTGACTTTAAGTGCTTCTCTTCCTAAACTGTTTCAGCGGAATGTGGTGCAAACTAATCTGAAGAATCAATTACAGGTTAAACGACTGGATCATTATTTATTTTCGGCTGGCTATAAATTTAATTTTTCTCAAAGCAGCATTGTTTTTGAACCGCAGATGGTTTATCAGATTGCTGATGGTATGCCTAGTCAGTTTGAAGCTCTGGGTACCGTCTATTTTTATGATAAATTCTGGGCAGGAGCAGCTTACCGGCATAATAATGGTCCGGCTGCTTTTGCAGGTATTAAATTGAATGATAAGCTCAGATTTAGTTATGTATATGAGATGGGACCTTCCAAAATTTCAAATTATTCTGGTGGTTCGCATGAGATTATGTTGAGTATGCGGTTTGGAAACAGGAAGAGAGAAGAACGGAAGAGTGTAAATAGAAATATTCCTACTGCTTCTCACAAAAAGACTCCGGCAGAAAAATTGAAAGATGCCAAAGATGCCTATATCGAAAAAGAGCTGGCTAAATTACCAGATTCCCAAACCAAAGAAGTTTCTGAAGAAAAATCTGAAACGGCAGCACAGAAAAAAATAACGGCGCAAGAGAAACAATCTTCAACTCCTGCTTCTAAACCTGAAGAGTCCGTAAACAAAATGTTTGATGGGGAAGTAGCAGGTAAACCAGAACAAAAAATAGTGGTTCAAAAGAAGGAACATCCTATGGAAATGGAAAAAGGATATTATGTGGTAGTAAGCGCTTTCCGGATTTTTGACAATGCCATGAAATATCACGAATATTTGTCAGATACTTATTTTGAAAGCCGTTTTGGATTTAGCTCAAAATCATTGTATTACTACACTTATGTGCTATATACCAAGGATGTAAACAAGGCCAGATTCGAAAGGGATAAGCTCAGAAAAATGAAAGGCTTTGCAGATACCTGGGTTTTGATTGTAGAGTAATCAATTCTCAACAATTTACCAGCTAATTTAAAATGACTACTCAAGGTTAACAATGGCTTTATGTCTTGTTAACCTTTTTAGTTATAACTAGGCAATTATGTAAGTATATAAAAAGTTACAAATAGCTCAAGATGATTGCGATATTCTCCAATGGGAATTTTTTGCCTAACAGTTGAAGGAATTATCCACTAAAAATGCAGCTCTTATGCAGAAATACTGTTGTATATGAATCACAATACATTTGCTATACACAGTTATTTAAGCAATGTTAGTAAGTACAAACACTCTTTATTTTAGTAATATTTCCAGGATTTTTTAAGAAATAAAAAGAATACATCTGTTACTTATTGATAGGATATGAATAATTTATATGAGATAACAATTCGTTTATAGGTTATAATAAAAAATAGTACAGAAAATAGAAATATTTATCTGTGATTTCAATATCAAAATCCTCCCGATATAAAAATTAATAAATTCTTAGGCATATTTTCTAAAATGATTTGTTGCAATTGAGTTTTATACTTAGAATTTTCTAAATGAGAAACTATAAATTACATGAGGCAAAACTCTTATTATAAATATAAAATATAACTATTTAAAGAATTATGTATACTTTATAATGAAATTACAAAAAATGGATTGTTTATTACAATTTCATTTTTAGTTTTGAGTTTAAAAACTATAGTAAAGTAGGATTTTTTAATGCACTTTACTTCTATATCATACTTACATTACCGGTGAGTATAGCCAAACCCAAACTACCCTTTGAATCCGACTCTTATATTCAGAGTTAGTAGTTTTATCATAAACTAGTGTTTTAATAGTTTTAGTTATGGATTTTACACAAAAGTTATGCGGTAATTATATAATCTTAAATTTAATCACTAACTAAATATTATCCTTACTCTATGGGTTTACAATTATTCATTCATTACATTCTTCTGATTCTCTTTCTTCGGTTGAAACAAATCACCCACTCCTCTCATTTTTATTGATATCGCCTCTTTTTATCTGTGAACTCCTCTGACAATCGCGCTTTTAAATTTATTCAGAGGAAGAATTAATACCGAATATACACTTACATACACTTTAAATTTTGCATTATGAAATCGCTATTTTTCACACTGCACACACGTGCAGTGAAACTTCCATTCTTTTATTCCCCCTTTGCTTTAAGCAAACGCCTTTCTTTAAGTTTAGTATTTGTTGTTTTAGTATTTTGCGAAATTTCTGCTCAAACCAGATTAGGTTTACATTTTACACAGCAGGAATTAGATATATGGCGGAAACGGGCAAATGTTGGGCCTTATAAGCATTTTGGATATGAAAGTACTAGTTCTCCTGCTGACTGGGACCGTATTACCTCAAATGCTAAATCATTCCTGAGCAATCCTTCTGCGGAAAGATACAAGGGAGTGTCAACTGGTTCTTGTGTACAAGTGGGGGCAAGTGAACCCACAAACAACGGAAAAAAGCTTAGGGATGCTGCTTTTGTTTACCTGATTACAGGTGATATCAGTTACAGAAATGCTGTCCGTAATGAATTAATTGCACAATCCTCTGAAGCTAATGCTAATTTTGCTGTTAGGTCCCGTTGGTGTACTAACTTAGGAGATGCGCCTCCTGCTTATCCTATTGCTTCCTGGCTTACCCGTTTGTTATTTGCATACGATTATATAAAAAGCACTTTATCTGATTCTGATAGAAATAAACTTGATAAGTGGTTTTATGATGCAGCCATTTTCTTGCAATTAAATGTAGATCAGGACTTAGGTAAATATTATGTTAACCGCAGTAGTGACAATTATACCTTAAGTGAATATGCACATATGATGAGTGCAAGCTATGGAAGAACTACTCATTATAATGGCTATAAAACCTCAAGTATAGGACGTGCCTATAATAACCGGAGAAGTGCACAAGTGAAATATTTCGCTTTGGTAGGTATTATGCAAAATGCAAGCGTATTAAAAAACAGTGGAAAACGATATGTAAAGGAAATGCTTATGTATAGCATATATCCTGATGGCACATCAGCTGAATTTCAACGCTGGACAGAAGGTTTTCCTGATGCCGGTTGGTCATATGTGTCACATTCAATTTTTGATGCTGTAGATGTTGCAGACCATTTTGCACGTGCGGGAGATGCAGAACTTTACCGGTTTACTACATCACAGGGTGCATATGGTACAAGTGGTGGCACAAAAAATCTGGCGCTGGTAGTAAACCATGTGCTAAATTATGTAGATGGCACGGTTAGGCGGTATGGAACTGCCTCATCAGGCAACCAGAATACTAACTACCAGATCAATAATATAGATGAAGGAGATGGTTGGTTTGCAATAAATGAATTATGGTTTTCTAAACCGAATCTGTATTTCAAAAATGATAGAACAAAAAAATTATATACCCGTACTGCTTCCAATGTAAAACCTTATCCTAGCGGTCCTGCCGGCTCAGGTCCCCATGTTCCATTTGGTGGTTCCTGGGATACTTATCCGGGTATGCTCTTTATGTTCGGACAAATGGAGAATAAAGTATGGCCTTATGTAAATATCTCTAATCCATCTTCCTTGCAATCAGATCCAAATGCTAATAATACGATTACTGTAAGTGCGTATGGTAAGAATTCCCCTAAATTCAGAGTAATTGTAAATGGGATTATTGTGGGTGATGTTACAGCTTCCAGTTCTGTACAAAACCTTAAATTCACAACTAAGTTTTCTCTTAGTGACATAAAAACTGTAATGATTCATCACTATAATGATGATACCGGAAAGGATCTTTTTATCAATTCAATAACGGTTGGAAGTCAAAACATAAAAGCAAATGCGAGTAATGTGAAGTATGATAAATTCAATATTGATGGAAAAGACATCATTAATGGACAGACAGCTATGCTTTGGAATGGGGCTTTGGTGTTCAAGCCTTCCGGATATCAAAATGATGAAGATCCGGTGGAAGAACCAGCACCTTCAAATGGTACCACAGTAACTGTAAAAGCGTATAGCACTATCAGTTCAGGCGTATATGGACATTTCAAAGTTATGATCAAAGGTACGGTTATTGGCGAAGCGTATACAACAAATAGTTTGAAGGATTACACGTTTACTTCAGACTGGAACATTAGTGACCTAAGCCAGGTAGTGGTTCATTATGACAATGACAGGAATGCCAATGGAGAAGACAGAAACCTGTTTGTGAAATCCATAGTGGTAAATGGGGTTGAAATATCATCTACATCCAGCAGTGTGAAATTTGATAGATATGCATTGGACGGTAAAGATGTAATGGCAGGAAGAGTAGACCTGTTATGGGCTGGGTATCTGGTTTACAATCTGCCTAATAGCTTAACTGATGCTATTGCCCGGCAGGATTTTAGTGTAGAAGGAGGAGATCCGGAATTGTCAAAGATAACCGATGTAATCATTGCACCTAATCCTAATCCTGGTGTGTTCACTCTATTTGTTGAAATGAATGCTGAAACGGATGTTGCGCTGGTCGTAATGGATATGATCGGCAATGTATTATATGAAGAAACCTATCCTTCGGTATCATATCAGCTGGATGAAAAAATTGAACTTCCAGAGCTTCCTGCCGGAATGTATCTGGTTAAAGTATTGGTAGGAAATGAATCAGTCATTAAGAAGTTCGTGAAACAATAAGTAATTTCAGTTACATTTAATAAAAAGAGCTGGCTAATCATTAGCCGGCTCTTTTTATTTAGACGAAAGTATAACTCTCGCTGAATCTGATAATATTATATGGAATATTGGGCATCCATAATTATAGGAATTACTCAAAGTTTTCAATAAGCACTTGCCTATGAATTAATTGTCTATACAGTAAAATTGAAAAGTATAAATTCTTGTAGAGATAATTGTTTAGTTGATTTTTAATATTTAATATTAATTAATTGCTATTTTAACTGAAAATATTTTTATTTTTTTCTCACTATAAATGCTCCTTTTATGCAACCCACCTCAACTCATTTGTGGACCTGGCTGATAAGCCTGACCATACTGTTTTTTGCTCATAGCGTATCAGCACAAGGCGTCACCGTGAGCGGCCGGGTAACAGACTCCGCCAGTCAGGATGCGCTGGCAGGGGTTAATATTTCGGTGAAAGGCAAACTGGTAGGTACTGTTACGGATGCCAGGGGAAACTTTTTACTTTCCACATCAACACCACTTCCGTTTACGTTGGTGGTATCAACGGTAGGATATGAAACCCAGGAAAAAGAAATCTCCAGCGGAGAATCGAGCCTTGAATTTGCCTTAAAGGAGCAAATCATCATGGGACAAGAAATAGTAGTGTCAGCTTCAAGGGTAGAAGAAAGTATTTTACAGTCGCCGGTATCCATAGAAAAGATGGACATTCGTACCATCCGAGATTCACCGGCTTCCAATTTTTATGATGCCTTAGCCAATATTAAAGGCATCGACCTGAATACCCAAAGCTTAACCTTTAAGTCGGTGAATACACGTGGATTTAATTCAAATGGGAATGCCAGACTGGTACAATTAATTGATGGTATGGATAACCAGGCACCTGGACTGAACTTTTCAGTGGGCAACATTGTGGGCATGTCAGAGCTGGATGTAGAAAGTGTAGAAGTGTTGCCGGGAGCGGCTTCTGCTTTGTATGGACCTAATGCCATACAGGGTATTGTGCTTATGACTAGTAAAAGTCCTTTTCAATACCAGGGTTTAAGTGCTACGGCTAAGGTAGGCGTGATGAACATCGGAAAAAGCGGAGTAGATCCCAATGCCATGCAGGATTATTCTATTCGCTATGCAAAGGCATTTAATAATAAATTCGCCTTTAAAGTGAATGCCTCTTACTTACGGGCTATCGACTGGCGGGCAACCGATGCACGTGATAAAAATGCTGACCTGTGGCAACTGAGCAACCGGCAAACCAATCCCGATTATAATGGTGTAAATTTATATGGCGATGAAAATTCTGGAAATCTTCAGGCAGTAGCCACTAACCCTGCTTTTGTGACACAGGTGTTAAACCCAATATCAGCGGATAAAGGAGTGAGTGTAAATCAACTTCAATCATTGATTCCCAATCAGTTTGTCACCAGAACCGGCTACCAGGAAGCAGATCTGTCAAATTATAATACCGAAAGTATAAAATTCAGTGGTGCGCTGCATTACCGGATTACTGAGAATATAGAAGCTATTCTTCAGGCAAATTATGGAACAGGCACTACCATGTATACTGGTATAGACCGTTATTCACTCACTGGTTTTGATCTTTTGCAAACTAAACTGGAACTAAAAGGATCTAATTTTTTTATACGGGGATATACCACACAGGAACGTTCCGGAGACTCTTATGCGGCAGGTACCCTGGGTGTGTTGATGAACGAAGCTTATAGTCCAAGTGTATCACAATGGTTTCCCACGTATACAGCTGCTTTTTTACAGGCAAAACTAACCGGTGCTTCAGATGATCAGGCACACCTGGGAGCCAGGAGTTTCGCTGATCAGAATCGTTTTCAACCCGGAACTTCTCAATTTAACACAGCAAAAGACCAGATTACTAATACTCCTCTTCCACAGGGAGCCAGATTTACAGATAAGACCAATTTGTATCACCTGGAAGGAATGTATAACCTGAATAAACTCATCAACTTTGCTGAAGTGATCGTGGGTGGCAATTACCGGTTATACGACCTGAATTCAGAAGGAACTTTATTTCTGCAGGATACTGATGGGAAAGAATTTAATATCCGTGAATATGGAGGTTATGTACAGGCTTCTAAGCGTATTCTGGCCGATAACCTGAAACTAACAGGTTCTATCCGGTATGATAAAAATGAAAACTTTAAAGGTCAGTTCAGCCCCAGGCTTTCTGCTGTATATACAGTTGCAAAAACACATAATATCCGGCTGTCCTACCAGACTGGTTTCCGGATTCCTACCACTCAAGACCAGTATATTAATTTAAATACGCCACAGGCACGTTTAATTGGTGGATTACCCGTATTCAGGGAACGTTTTAATATGATTAACAACCCGGTTTATACCCGGGATAATCTGACTGCCTTTGGTGGTGCTATTCAGGCAAGTGCTACAAGTGCAGCCACTATTCAACAAGCGCTAACAATAGTGCAGGGGCTAGTAGCTACCGGACAAGTTCCAAATAACCCTGCTGCGATTCAGGCAGCTGTCGCCCAAACAGCTTTTGGTATAGGGTATCAGGCTTCGTTAAGCGTACTCCAGCCGTATCAATTTAAAGAATTTAAGCCGGAACGGGTGCAATCTTATGAAATCGGGTACAAAAGCCTGATTGGAAACAAGCTGATGATTGATGCCTATTATTATTACAATGCCTATAAAAACTTTAATGGCCAGCAGATTGTCATTCAATCTAACCCAACGGAAGGACCTTCTAATCCATTGGCTTTAATTGGCCTGGCTGGTACCAGGCAGATTTATGCGTTCCCTGAAAACAGTTCAGGCACGATTACCGCGCATGGCTGGGCCTTAGGGCTGGACTATGCGCTACCTAAAGGTTTTACCTTAGGCGGAAATGTGGCCTATAACTCACTTATTAAAGGAGATGATAACCTGGCACAAACGCAGTTTAATACACCAAGGTACCGCTCTAATGTAAGTTTTGGAAACCGGAATCTGGTAAAGAACCTGGGCTTTAATATCGTATGGCGCTGGCAGGATGCCTTTTTGTGGGAATCATCTTTTTCTTTGCCGGCAATCAGTACCATTGTGCCTGCTTACAACAGCATAGATGCACAGATCAGTTATAAAATTCCGGCTATCAAATCCATTCTGAAAGTAGGAGGATCTAATATTTTTAACCGCTATTATACGCAGGCTTTCGGAAATCCATCCGTGGGAGGCTTATATTATATTTCATTAACCTTCGATGAGCTGCTGAATTAGGTGGATAATATTTTACAAAAATGTGTAATTTTGAAAGAGGCTCCAGGGCCTCTTTTTATTTATGTGATTATACCGGCAGATGCATTTTATTTTTCTTAATGTGTTTTATAAACGCTTAGCCATTGCAGGGATTATTGTATGTATACTCTCCCTCATGCTATTCTTTAGTATACACCCGTTTTTATCTCCTACCCAAAGAATTAAAAATACAAATACATTAGTAGTTGAAGGCTGGATTTCCGAAGATGGTTTAAAGGAAGCTGTGAAGGAATTTAAAACCCACCCCTATCAGAGAATCATTACCGCAGGTGGACATTTAGACCCATATTTCAGAACGTATATTACGGGCACTTTGCACATCCCAGTACCAGACTCCTTGCAACACTTATCCGGTTCAACCTTTTTACGGATAGGAGCCTACGGATCTCATGTGGATGAAGTATTTGCTCATTTTAAGGTTTCAGTAAATGATTCTGTCTATCTGGGCGAAGCTTATACTACCGGCCGTTCAATAGTTTATGAATTTCCTGTAGATACTTGTATCGGTAGTATTAAAAGTTTACACATTCAGTTTGATAATGATAGTTATAAGCGGACGCAGGATAGAGATTTGTATGTAGGCACCATTACTATCAATGGTGTAAATATACCCTATTCCAGCGGAACGATGATCTATGAGCAACACTGGCCGAAGGAGACCAAATATGTGACAGTGTATGCAACTTATGCAGAGAATGCCGCAGCTGAACTAATCCGGTTAGGTGTTGACAGCACTAAGATTATGGCAATTCCCGGGCCTAAAGTGTATACACACAGAACGTATACTTCGGCAGCGGTTCTCAGAAAATACCTGGTAGCGCATCAAATTTCTTCATTCAATCTGGTTTCCTTAGGTGTGCATAGCAGACGGAGCTGGCTCAGTTATGAGAAAGCATTAGGGAAAGAGTTCTCTATAGGAATTATTGCTGTTGAAAATAAAAAGTATGATCCTGCGCTATGGTGGCAAACTAGATCGGTAGTGAAAAATGTGCTAACCGAAGCTGCCAAATATCTGTATATCCGTTTCTGGTTCGATTCTGCAACTGAAGTATAGTTCAAGTTACACTTCTTTTGCTAACCAGCTTAATAAAGCCTGGACTTGAAAGTATAACCTGTAAACCAGAATCTGCTTTCTGTAACCGGCTTAAATCAGAATTTGCATGGATACATTCGCTGGGTTAATCAGAATGCTGGAAGCAGACAAAATCAGATATGGTTCACCAGATACAAGGGGGTGCCGGATATTCTTTTTAATTTTTTCTAACAAACCCCTGAAAGGGATACGTATAAGTGTATCCCAATTTTTCTACATATAAAGGATAGAAAGTTTTAAATAATCAATTAAGAGAGGTAATATTTAGAGATTAATTATTGCTTCTCAGGATGGTGTGCATTATATATTCACACTTTATTTTAATCCAGCTATTTAATTTATGAATCTACGATTTTATTTACTGTTATCTCTTGTTGTTATTTTTACAAAATACTCCACAGCTCAAACTACCAGCGCTTCTATTGCGGAAAAGGATACTGTAGTACAGACTATGAATGAGATCGAAGAAAAGTTTAAAAAACAGATAGATTACTATACTGTGCTTTTAAGTAAAAATGGCCGGAGAATGAAAATTACCGGGTATGATAATAAAGTGGGCTCCGATAATCTGAATTATCCATTTAAGGTTAGTCAAGACAAAACAAAAGTTAAAAAGAATGGGGTTAAAATCAGAAATGTGGAATATTTCTCCTATAACACTGCTTTATTTAAGGATTTAACGATTCTCAAAAGTTCAAAAATTCTGGCTTTTAGAAAGACAGAGATAGATGAAAAAACAATTTCTGCAAAATATACACTTCCGGATAAAACAATTCAGTATGTATTGAATGGCAGTTATTATAGAAGTAAAAGCAAAAATAAAAAGTATAAAGCTTATATATATAATTAACCAAACCTCTATGAACCACCTTAAACTTTTTCTAATTGTATTCTCTCTGGCAGCTTGTAGCAGCAATAAACAAAGTAAAACTACCCAGGAGCCCTTAACCAGAATTGCCTTCGGTTCCTGCAACCGGCAGGATAAACCTCAGCCCATGTGGGAATATATTGTGCAGAGCAAACCACAACTCTGGATCTGGCTGGGGGATAATATTTATGGTGATTCTGATACCATGCAGGTGCTGAAACGCAAATACGATGCACAACAGAATAATCCGGAATACCGCAAACTGACTGCCGCTGTGCCTGTTATTGGAATCTGGGACGATCATGACTTTGGCCAGAATGATGCCGGAGTAGAATATGCTCACAAAAAAGAAAGCCAGCAATTGATGCTCGATTTTCTGGGCGAGCCTGCCGGAAGTGCCAGGCGGAAGCAGGAGGGCGCTTATACTTCCTATACTTATGGTCCGGTGGGCAAACAGGTGAAAGTGATTTTACTCGATTCCAGGTATTTCAGAGACGCTTTGCAGAAACAGGACAAAACATATGTAATCAATGAAACAGGCGACATTCTGGGTGAAGACCAGTGGAAATGGCTGGAAAATGAACTCAGAAACAGCAAAGCAGATATTCATTTAATCGGCAACGGAATCCAGGTCATTCCTGATGAACATATATATGAGAAATGGGCCAACTTTCCCAAAGCCCGCAAACGATTATTTGATGTATTAGCCAGCACTGGGGCTCAACATGTAATGCTGCTCAGCGGCGACCGGCATATTGCTGAAATATCAAAATATACGCAGCCGGGTGTATCTGCACCTATCTATGAAGTTACTGCCAGTGGACTTACCCATTCCTCTACCAACAATACCGGCGAACCTAACCAGTACCGGGTAGGGAATCTGGTAAATGTACTTAACTTTGGAGTATTGGAAATAGACTGGAACCAGAAACCGATTCAGGTAGACATACTCATCAAAGGATTAAATAATGAGGTTTTATTGAAGGAAACAGTAAAGTATTGATGCGGAAAATTTTCATTACCTGCTGATAATTCGTTAAGATTCTATATTGTAATCATCCCCATATAACCCGTAAGTGTTAGAACTTGAGGGTTTTTTACTTCAGTATATGTGGAGTATAACCAACGCAAAACCCTATACGTTTTGCAGAATTAATTGGGTAGCTTTACTTTGAATGTTAAGGTTCCTTCTTTAACTTCAACTACTCATTTAGTTCTAACCACCGGAACCTGCTCAACCCTATGAAATTTTCCATCCTTTCCGCGCTTTTACTTATATTATCGCTATCTATTACCCAGGCACAAGAAAAAACAAGACTCACTATTAATTTTTCTGACCAGATTGAGCAATGGATCACTCTGGAAAAAGCCATGCAATCTGCAAGGCCAGATACTATCTATTATCTTAACCTGAGCAATCAGTCGTTAAAGCGGATACCAAAGAACATTTATAAGTTTGAAAACCTGAAAGTATTAAACCTGGCTAATAATGACCTGAGAAGGCTTCCTTCAAAACTCAATAGATTCGATTCGCTTGCCCAGGTCAATATTTCCGGAAATGGGTCAGCTGATAAGAATAAGCGGATAAGCGCTCTGCAAGCGGCTAATTTCGAAGTAATGAAGCAGTTTAATGGTATGTGGACGCCGGAAATCAGGGTGAAAAGCGACTCTATTACTGCATTGATTACAGCCTTAATGAATCAGCCTGTTAAACGGACCCTCAGATTTGGAAATTGCCGCAACATCCGGCGCTTAAATTATTCGAATAGCTATCTGACTACGGTGCATCCCTCCATCCGGCGGCTTACCGGCTTACAAGAAATTAACCTGTCGAGGAACAGCCTGGAGGCACTACCAATGCAGATTACTGGTTTAAGCTCCCTAACTAAACTGAATCTGGCATCTAATAAGCTTACCCGACTTCCGGCAGAAACTGGAAAATTGCAGAACCTGATTGCGCTTATCCTCTACAAAAACAAGCTGACAGCTGTACCTGAGCCTATATACGAACTAAAAAACCTGTATGAGCTGGATCTGGCCTATAATGAAATACCAGAGCTATTATCCCGGATTCATAACCTGCAACGTTTAGAAGTTCTGTTCTTGTCTTTTAATAAACTCCGTTTTCTTCCGGAAGAAGTAGGCACTTTGCCTCATCTGGAAGGTCTGTATGTACACCACAACCGCCTGAGTTTTCTGCCGGAAAGTATCAGCCGGTTACAAGGACTGAAGACCTTACACATCAATAACAATGACTTTTCTTATTTTCCAACTCAGATTGTATCCCTAAAAAACCTGCAGGATCTGGATATTTCACACAATTATATTGAGGAATTTAATCCGAAGCTGGCAGAAATGCCTCATCTGAAAATGTTATTTCTGAATAATAATGCGATTAATAAAAACTCTCCCGAATATATGCCCTATAAAGAAATTTTCAACAGCTTGCGGGCACGGGAAGTAATAGTAACCGATTAGTGCTGAAGGCTTTGTAAAAAGTAAAGCTTTAGCGTTTAAGGCAAAATTTCCGTGGAAAATGTAGAATAATATCCTAATATATATACATTTACCATTCGCATTCATTTACAGATCATCAGTAAAAGATGGATTTTTAATTTCCTATCTCCTGCTGTTTATCTGACTATCACCGACAAGTTAAAAATGATCAGGAATGAACCCCAGACGGATTTGCGCCATTGTATGCCTGTGCTTATGGGCGTGTACTTCTAACGAAAATAAACAATCTACTATGCAAGCAGATATTAATGACGAAAATCTTCTTAAAGAAGAGGTACAGGACCATAAATTGATTGTATACCAGATGTTTACCAGGTTATTTGGAAATACTAATAGTACCACTAATAAACCCTATGGCACCCTGGAAGAAAACGGCGTTGGGAAATTTAAAGACATCAATGAAAAAGCTCTGGGTGAACTCAAAAATATGGGCATTACCCACGTTTGGTATACCGGTGTGATTGAGCATGCCACCATGACCGATTATACCAGATTTGGTATTCCCTTGGATGATGCGGATGTGGTGAAAGGCAGAGCCGGTTCTCCGTATGCTATCAAAGATTATTATGATATAAACCCGGATCTGGCAGCGGACGTACCCAATCGCATGCAGGAGTTTGAAGCCTTAATCGGGCGTACCCATGCCGCTGGTTTAAAAGTACTCATCGATTTTGTACCCAACCATGTAGCCCGAAGCTACCATTCAGATGCCAGGCCCAAGGGAATAAAAGACCTGGGCGAAAATGACGATACAAGCAAATCATTTGTGGCCGGCAATAATTTCTATTACCTGCCAGGAACCAGTTTTCAGGTTCCTTCTGAGTACAAGCCACTGGGCGATCTGCCACATCCCACCAAAGATGGCAAGTTCAATGAAACACCAGCCAAAGTTACCGGCAATGATCAGTTTACCCCATCTCCCGGCATTAACGAATGGTTTGAAACCATTAAGTTGAATTATGGCGTAGATATTCAGAATAACCGGAACAGGCACTTCGAGCCCATACCGGACACCTGGGAAAAAATGCGGGATATTCTGGTATTCTGGGCACAAAAAGGAGTAGATGGATTCCGCTGTGATATGGCTGAAATGGTGCCGGTAGAATTCTGGAATTATGTGATTCCAAAAGTACAGCAAGTAAACAAGGATATTGTATTTATTGCCGAGATCTATAATCCCAACGAATACCGCAATTATATTGAAAATGGAAAATTCACGTATCTCTACGACAAAGTAGGTTTGTACGATTCCCTGAAAGCCGTGATACAGAACCGGGCTGGCGCCTATGATCTGCCTGTGAACTGGAAACAATTACAGGGAATTAATAATAATATGCTCCGTTTTCTGGAAAACCACGATGAACAGCGCATTGCTTCTGATGGGTTTGCCGGTTCTGCCAGAAAAGGAATTCCTGCCATGGTGGTGAGTGCTACGTTGAATTCCGGACCAGTGATGGTATATTTTGGGCAGGAAGTAGGAGAGCCTGGCAGAGGCGCAGAAGGTTTTGGTGGAGAAGATGGCCGGACTACCATTTTTGATTACTGGGGTGTACCTGAACACCAGAAGTGGGTAAATAACGGCGCTTTTGATGGAGGACAACTGGTTGAAGAACAAAAAAAGCTGAGAGACTTTTATGTCAAACTGCTGAACGTATCGAAGGAGAACGAGGCGATCCGAAAAGGTAAACTCTATGACCTGCAGGCTCCTAATTCACAGAATGCTCAGTATGATGGCCGGAAAGTATATGCCTATCTGCGCTTTACCAGTGCTCAGAAATTGCTGATTTTGGTAAATTTTGATGATAATCAGGCAAAACAGATTAAACTGAAAATTCCTGCCAATGCCTTTGCCCTGATGAATGTAGATGTAAATAAAGACTTTCAGGTAACTGATATTTTATTGTCAGGTAAAAGTATAAGCTTTAAAGGAAACGATGCTACAGATAGGAAGAATTCGCAAACAGGCATACCTGTAACTCTGGAACCCTTAGGCGCTTATATATTTGAGATAGAGGAAAAATAAGATTGATTGCAGTATTAAGTTTTTCGACTTTATATATGTGTTATGCTTTATTGAATAAAATACTGGAGCGAAGATCATACTAAACTATCAATCAATTTTGTTGTATATCAAAAGACCAGTGAAAATATTCTTCTGTTTTATTTCATTACTGATCACTTTTCCGCTCTTAGGCCAGTCCATTCTTAATCTGAGTTTTGAGCCTCATGTTAATGGGAATCAACCTCTAAAACTTTGGTATACAAAAGGACCAAATTATGTTTTTTACATTGACACAACCCTAGCAACTGAAGGAAAAGGAAGTTTGGTTATAGAAAGTAAGCTTGCTCAACCAACGGCTTTTTTTACAATTTATACCAATAAATTACCGGTAGATTCTGTTAAAGGTAAACTTTTAACCTTGCAAGTGCTGGCGCGTGCGGAGAAACCTATTGTTATACAAACCTATATTGCTGTACAAGGCAAAGTAGATAGACTTAATGATGTGCTACGAATGGATACCTTGAAAAGCTTTGGCAAATGGCATCCGTACAAGCTACAGATTCCTGTTCCTTTAGAAGCTGGCCAAGTTGCTTTTGGATTTCGCATGTTTGGATCAGGAAAAGTTTGGTTTGACAAGGCAACTATCTTGCTTGATAGTATACCTTATCCGGACATACCCATAATAGAACCTGATAGTTCGGCTACAACTGCTTCTGCAAGAACTCCTTCTCAAATAGAAATTGACTGGCTCCAAAAGTATAATCTTCCACTTCAAACCTTTAATCCTGCAGTTCCCTTAGAAGACCTTTACTTCATTAAGTCTATCATGGGAACTGCTCAAATTGTAGGATTAGGGGAAGTAAGTCATGGTTCAAGAGAAATATTTTTGATGAAACACCGCCTCCTTCGCTATTTAGTCGAGCAACATGGTTTCAGTTTATTTGCCATTGAAGCTGATATGGGAGCAGCTGATAGATTAAATCAATATGTATTAGCAGGAGAAGGAGATCCTAGACAACTGCTCACTGGTTTGGGTTTCTGGACATGGAATACGGAGGAGATATTAGGGCTGATTTCCTGGATGAGAAAGTATAACATGAAAAGTACAACAAAGGTAAAATTTACCGGATTTGATATGCAAGTGCCTGAAGTAGCTATGGATAACCTCTGGCAATTTGCAGAGAAGAGAGATACTTTATTAAAAAACTCGCTACAGCCAATAAAAGAGTTTATTAAAACTGTTCGTACAACCAATACCAGAGCAGGAATGATGTCAAGCCAATTGCAGTCAAAAGCCAGATTGGCTTGCAGATTACTTCACGAACGGATAGAATTACAAAAAGGATATTATTTAAATATTCTAACATTAGATGAACTATCCACTTTAAGACAAGACTTACTCTTGCTAAATCAGTTTATTGAGTTTCATCTATTACCTCTGAAAGAGGCTGCAGGTTACCGGGATGCCTGTATGGCTGATAACCTGCACTACCTGTTAGGTAAATATCCTAAAGAAAAAGTAGTCGTATGGGCTCATAATGGGCATGTAAGTAACCAAGGTATGTATGTAGATGTAAGACCCATGGGCCGTTATCTAAAAGATACTTATAAAGAAAAGTATATTAATGTTGGGTTTGCTTTTGGACAAGGCAGCTACCGTGGTATTGATCCCGCTTCTGGTAAGATAGCCACCATAAAGGCTGAGCCGGCTCAAGTGGGTAGCTACGAGCAGTTTTTTGATAAAGTTAATTCATCAGCTTTTATGCTTGATTTAAGAAAAATATCTTTATCAAAAGCAACACAGTGGCTATTTGAACCTCGCTATTTTCGCACTGTAGGAGCTATGGCTACTAGAAGAGAGTTTTCTCAAACCCAAATTGTGAAAGAATTTGATCTGATACTATTCCTAAAAGAATCTACGGCAGCTAAGGCGTTATAAAAAATGAATAAGAGGGCATAGCATAAAACTCTACACTAGACTATTTACCCTTTATCTTATTATGAGGGTTGTTGCAAGATTTTATTTCGTTTGAAGAAATAGCTATTCATGCTGGCTTGCCTTTTTCCTTTCTTTCACAAACTTAACAATTACTGGAATAAGCAACAGAATAACCAGGACTGGCAAAATGTACCCGATATAATCTTTGATCTGGGGGAACTGCTGACCCAGAAAATAGCCGGCTGTCACCAGCGAACCAATATAAAGAATACACGCGATCAGCGCATACATAATAAAGATATGATATTCCATTCGGGACGTTCCAGAAACTAATGGGTTAAACGTGCGGATAATGGGGATGAATTTTCCCAGGATCAAGGCTGATTTGCCATTCTTTTTATAAAAATCTTCCGCCTGCAATAAATAGCGCTTTTTAAAGATCAAAGAATCTTTTCTGTGATGCAGGCGCTTACCCAGCTTCCGGCCAATGAAATACCCGGTACTATCTCCGGCCAAAGCAGCGCCAATCAAGCAAATAATTAGTACAAACAATGAAGTATTGAGGGTCTGTGTGCCACAAAGTAAACCGGCAGTAAATAATAGTGTTTCTCCGCCAGGAACTATCAAACCAATCAGCAAGCCGGTTTCAATAAATACAAGAGCGGCAATCAATGCCAGTCCACCCCATTGAATCAGGCTTTCGTTATCGGGAAGGATGGCTAATATTTCATACAGAAGCGTCATATCATGCTTAAACTCGATACAGTTTCGTAAAGTTTTGGTCAGTAGTTATGGGTCATTTGCAGATTATTAGTAGAATGAATAAAAACTAATTAATTATTACCAAAATAAATCAATCACAAATACCTACTGACCATGGAAGAATTCAGGCATTTACTTTCTGCCTCGCTACATTAGCAATGATGTAGAGGTATTGTGCCAGAAAAAAGGCACCAATGGCACAGCAGGTATGCCAGAGCCAGTGGGTACCCATGGGCAGGGCAAAAAACTGGGAGTCGATTTGCCGGAAGACCAGCGAAAATATAAAAAAGACGGTGGCCAGTATAATGACTTTTGTACCGGTATAGCTGGTTCTGAGCAGCAACAAAAAAGCTGGCAAAAAAATCATAATACCGGTAATAAAATACGAAAGATTAATGGCCTGTTGCTGGGCTAACACTACCTCCCGGTAAATAAATATTCGCGTACCAATAAAAGCGATAGCAATTAAAGCTACATACTCCCACCTTCCTACCGATTTCCACCAGAAATACAGGCTCACCAGCAGGGTAAGTATCGCAATAGGCAATACATCCATCCGGAGAAAAAATACCGAATTGCGGAAGGCATGGTATAATGTGCTTCCAATACCTCCCAGTGCAAGTAGTGGCATACACATAATCAAAAAAGGGTACTCCCGGTAATGCTTGCGGAGCTTCAAAAACCAGTAAATAACAGGAATTAAAAAAGTGAGGGAAGAATAGGCATTCCAGGGCTCTGCCACAAAACGTGTTAAATCTGTTTCTGCATACACAGGACCGCCATCTGGGGGAATACCTCAGCGAAAGCAAGCAACTCTACTAACATAGGTAATCAAATAAGGTGCAAGAAGAAGCTATAAAAGCATTAGTATAAAAATGTACGTTTTTGAATTAAGTTTGGTTCGCTTATGAGATTAAAGTTGTGTGGGAGAATTTTAATCTGTAATGGTGTGCAGATGGGTGGTTAGGATTTGCTGGATGCCCAGTTGACTATATTGCTTGCTTTGTAATGCTTCCAGAAGTTTCTCTACATTTACCTCAATGCCAGTGTACGGAATAAGATCGGGTGAATGGTCCTGGCAGGCGAAATACAACTTTTTTACAGATTTATATTTTACAACTTCCTCAACAACGCTTTGTATGGCAGATAGAGGAATGTCTTTATCGAGATTCAGGCATACATTTATATCTAGGTGCTCTCCATTCTCCGCTAATGATTCCCTATGCAAAAATTCTGGGATGGCGGAAAGAGGAAGAAGAACATCATGTACCTGAGTAAGTATGGTATCTTTTTTATGAGCACCGGGACCAGTATATAAATATCGTTGAGGCTTACCCATTGAAATAAATGAAACATAATGATTACTATCTAACACACTACATTCTCTTGAGATTGGTAAACTGATTTTTAAATACATTTCACTTAAGTAATCTTTCTTTAGATTACAATCAGGCAGCCTTATTGCAGTAAATCCATTAACAGTACAAAAAGTATTAATTAGTGAGTCTCCTTTTAACAGAATAGGACATGATTTATCTCCTGGAGGCGCATCATCATAGCCTTGATAATACAACTTTCCGTCATAAAATCGTGCTGGAAAATAACTGGACTGCTCAAACTCAAACCTTTCTATAGTCAAACTATCGGTAATATCAAAAGCCTGGTAACTGCCTGAACCATCTTCTATATGCCAGTGCCCAATGAGTTGTTCTTTCTCTCGTTTGCAGGCAAAACAAATCAGAGATAATAAAACCAAGAACAGAGTTTTCTGATTATACACAAATAAAATAAAGAGAATCTTACTACTGACCAATGATAACTGTTCAATGACTAATACATACCAGCATTGAGCATTACCAGCGTACAGCCCTCAATCGTCTGGATGCCGTTCTGCCTAGCCCGTTGCTCTAATTCTTCGTTTTCGGTGCCAGGGTTAAAAATGATCCGTTTGGGTTTCAGGTTGATAATGTAATCGTACCATTCTACCTGGTTTTGCGGTCCTACATATAAGGTAACAGTATCCACTTCTCCTAATTCCGGCCTGCCGTTCAAAATAGGCTGCCCGGCGACGCTGCCTTTTTTAATACCAACCAGGGCGATTGGATGTCCATGACGCAGCAGGCTGTGAGCGGCTTTATAGGCAAAACGGTAAGGATTATCAGTAGCACCCAGAATCACGGTTTTTTTCATAATTAATAATGGTTTTTTTCTGAACAACAAAAGACTTGAAATATGTTCCCTAAGCGATTGTGCAGTATTTTTGTGCCTGGTACGCATAAGTCATTTAATTTTATTGTAAACGAAACAAATTTTAATAGGGTGAGTTGAATGAAATATGTTAAAAGAATGTTAAAAAAATAATACAATATATCAAAATATTTTAATTTTGTGTTAATTTACGTTGTGCCAACCTAAACGCTATATTATCCCGTGAAAGAATGTATCGTCGTTATTCCCACCTACAACGAAATTGAGAATGTGGAGGACATTATCCGCAAAATTTTCTCATTGCCTGTCCCTTTTGACGTGCTGATTATAGATGATGGCTCTCCGGATGGCACAGCCGAAAAAGTCAGAAATCTACAGCAGGAATTTACGGGTAGGCTTCACCTGCTGGAAAGAACGGGTAAACAGGGTTTAGGCACGGCTTACATTCACGGTTTCAAATATGCATTACAGGAAGGCTACAAGTATGTGTTCGAAATGGATGCCGATTTTTCTCACAATCCAAAAGACCTCGTCAAACTCTACCAGGCTTGTGCCAAACAAGGAAATGATGTAGCCATTGGCTCCAGGTATGTAACCGGGGTAAATGTAGTAAACTGGCCTATGAGCCGGGTGCTGATGTCGTATTTTGCCAGTCACTATGTACGGTTTATTACCGGAATGCCCATCCGGGATACAACAGCAGGTTTTAAATGCTACCGCCGCAAAGTGCTGGAAACCATCAATATGGATAAAGTCCGGTTTGTAGGATATGCCTTTCAGATCGAAATGAAGTTTTCCGCCTGGAAATATGGCTTTAAAATCAAAGAAGTGCCGATCATTTTCACTGACCGCACCAAAGGGCAATCCAAAATGACTAGAGGTATCTTCAAGGAAGCTGTTTTTGGCGTATTACAAATGAAGATCAATAGTTTTTTCAGAAGTTATGCCTCTCATGATTTCCTGGAAGTATCCAAACTTGAAAAATCAGTGGGGTAAATTAGTCTGGCATTAGGATTTATTGGATTAATGGATTGAAGGATTAGTTGTCTGTAACCAGGATTATATATTTAAGGAATTATTGTCTGTAATTTAATTAATCCTTTCATCTTGTAATCTTACAAATCCTAATCTCTGACAATACTAATCAAACCGCAAGGCTTGTACCGGTTGAATTCTCCCAATGATAATGGTGGGAATAATGAGCACCAGCGTAACCAATAACAGCACCGCCAGATTTACCAGTATAAAGATAGGCCAGTCCCAGGCGATGGGTACGGTGTTCATATAATAAGCTTCCACATCCAGAGGAATCAACTTAAAATAGTATTGTAGCGCACAAAAGCCAATTCCCAGAACATTTCCCCACAATAATCCTCTGGTAATGAGCTGAACGCCTCCCAGTAAAAATATCCGTCTTACCTGGCTTTGGGTAGCACCTACCGATTTTAAAATGCCGATCATCTGCGTACGTTCCATAATCAGAATAATCAGAATAGCCACCATATTAAAGCAGGCAACAAACAAAATCAGGCTCAGAAAAATGGCCACATTCCGGTTGAGCAGCGAAAGCCAGTCGAATACCTGAATGTATTTGTCTTTGATCGTTTCTACCTGCATATCAAAATCCATCAGGTCATATACTTTATCAGCGGCTGGTTCCAGCTGGGCAAAATCTTTCAGGTATATCTCATATCCACCTACCAGGGTATCACTCCAGTCATTGAGCCGCTGAATCAGCCGGATATCCCCCAGTACTACACTTTCGTCAAATTCCTCCATCCCGGTTTCATAAATGCCACTCACAGTTAATTTTCTTACCCGTGGTCTGCTCTGGGCATTCTGGACAAAATACAAGAGTACTTCATCTTTTACTTTCAGCCGCAACTGGGCAGCAATTTTCCGGCTGATCACAATTTCTTTAGAATAGGCTGTATCGCTGAAGGAAATAAACTTTCCATCTACCATATTCTGATTGAATGCCTGCAGGTTAAAATCTTTTCCGATTCCTTTCAGAAAAACCCCCAGCAGATCTTCTTCCGTTTTGAGCAGTCCGGCTTTGTGGCTATATACCTGAATACTGCTGATTTCGGGAATTTTCTGATAATGCTGGTAAAGATCGGTATTGGTAGATACGGGCAATTCTTCAAACGAGCGGTTCACTGAAAACTGGTTAACCTGTAAATGGGCACCAAAGCTGAATATCTTTCGCTGAATAGTCTCTTTAAATCCACCCAGAATCGCAAAAGAAACAATCATTACCGCTATTCCAATGGCAATACTGGCTACTCCGATCCGGGCGACGGTAGAAGAAAAAGATTTACCCTGTGTATGTTGAATGCGGCGGGCAATAAATAAGGCTATATTCAATGAAACCTATAGTTTGCGAATGTGGCAAGTAACTAATTAATTTGTTAAACGGCAAGTTTGGCTGGAATAGCCGGATTTCATATACTAATTTTATTAAATCTTAGTTTGTTTGTATGCGGCATGATTTTTTGCATATGCGTGTTAAAGAATATTTGAACTTTACCTTATTTGCGTTCCATCTTTCATTTTTATTATGAAGCTCTTACCTTTTACCATAGCTATTGTGCTTAGCTGGAGTTGTGCCCAGAAACCGGCAAGTTCCCCAATAGCTTCGCTCCCTGAAAAACAAATACCTGCTGCGCCAACATCCAGCCAGCCAGAGCCGGAACCACCAAAGAAGGAGGCTGCCCAATTACTGACCGGTGCCCAGCAACTCAATGCCTATTTGCCGGAACTAGCAGGGAAACAAGTGGCAATGGTCGTAAATCATACGTCACTGGTGGGAAATACGCACCTGGTAGATACCTTGCTGAGTCATAAAATCAATATCCGGAAAATATTTGCTCCCGAACATGGCTTCCGGGGAGAGGCATCCAATGGTGAAACCCTGAAAAACGAAATTGACCCAAATACAGGTTTGCCTCTGGTTTCCCTGTATGGCAAAAATAAAAAGCCCACTGCCGAACAACTCGCCGATATTGACCTGGTTATTTTTGATATTCAGGACGTAGGCACCAGGTTTTTTACCTATATCAGTACGATGCATTATGTAATGGAAGCTTGTGCGGAAAATGCTAAGCAAGTCATTGTGCTTGACCGCCCTAATCCCAATGGCCATTATATAGACGGACCTATTCTCAAACCTGCTTTTAAATCTTTTGTGGGCATGCATCCCATTCCGATTGTACACGGCTTAACCGTAGGTGAACTGGCGCAGATGATCAATGGAGAAAAATGGCTGGCAGGTGGCAAATCCTGTAATTTGAAAGTAATCCCGGTGAAAGAATATACCCACCAGACGGAATATATACTGCCGGTAAAACCTTCTCCCAACCTTCCCAACCAGCAATCTATCCGCTTATATCCGACTACCTGTTTATTTGAAGGAACCATGTTAAGTGTAGGCCGGGGAACAGATTATCCATTCCAGGTAATTGGGGCACCAGATCCTGGTTTTGGCAATTTTACCTTTACACCCAAAGACCTGCCTTATGCTAAAAATCCGCCACATGCCAATGTGAAGTGTTACGGACAGGATTTCCGCCAGGATACGCTCAATCATTTATCCATTCAACTGGTAATTGATATGTATAAGAAAGCGCCGGACAAAACAAAATTCTTCAAGCCTTACTTTAATACCCTTACCGGAACAGATCAGGTACGCAAGCACATAGAGAGCGGGATGACAGAAGCACAGATCAAACAAAGCTGGCAACAGGAACTGCAAGCTTACAAAGCTATGCGGAACAAATATCTGTTGTATCCGTAATTGTCTGGAACCTGGAAGTATGGGATTTTGAGATGAACAGGATGTAATATTCTTTCTAAGAGTATCCATAAACTTTCTAGCAAGTTAATCTATACAGGTATGTAATCCCAACAATCCCTTGATTTGAGTAATCCAGGTTCCAGACATTCATGAAAAATTTTGCCCGGCTTTTTACCGAACTCGACCAGACCAATAAGACCAACGACAAAGTAGCCATTTTGAAAAACTATCTGGCTCAGGCTTCGGATGCTGATAAAGTATGGGCGATTGCCTTACTTACCGGAAAACGACCCAAACGGCAAATCAATACTACCTTGCTCCGCACCTGGGCTACCGAAGTGAGTGAAATTCCACCCTGGCTTTTTGAAGAATCATATCATGTGGTAGGCGATCTGGCAGAAGCGATGGCATTAATGTTGCCGCCTCCCAAAAAATCCTCCGATAAAAGTTTATCGGAATGGATGGCTTTTTTACAATCGCTGGATGGAGCAGATGAGTTTGAACGCAAAGAACTGATCATTGCGGCCTGGGAAGAACTCAACCAGATGGAACGCATGGTATTTATCAAACTCATGACCGGCGGTTTCCGGATCGGCGTTTCCCAGAACCTGGCTACCAAGGCCATAGCTGAACTAACTGGCATTGAAACTTCAGTGATTGCCCACCGCCTGATGGGAAAATGGAAGCCTACTGAAATTACCTTTGACGAACTGATCTCAGATAAACAGGAAGTAGGGCAGCTTTCCCGACCCTATCCCTTCTTTCTGGCGTATGCCATTGAAGATACGCCTGATTTTCTGGGAGAGCCAGCAGACTGGCAGGCAGAATGGAAGTGGGACGGCATCCGTTCGCAAATTATTAAGCGGCAGGGAGAGTTGTTCATCTGGTCGAGAGGGGAGGACTTGGTAACGGATAAATTTCCGGAATTTCATCACCTGAAAGATCAAATGCCAGATGGTGCGGTAATAGATGGCGAGATTCTGCCTTTTTACGAAGGAAAGATCATGAACTTTGGTACCCTGCAAACCCGGATTGGCCGTAAAAACCTGACCGCTAAATCCTTGAAAGAAGCCCCGGTTATGGTGTGTGCTTATGATCTACTTGAATGGCAGGGAAAAGACATCCGGACTGAGCCATTATCTGTACGGAGGCAATTACTGGAACAGGTAGTAGATTCACTGGCTTCTGATATTATTACCTATTCGGATGCTGTTCCTTTTACCAGCTGGGAAGAACTTACCAAAATCCGTATGCAATCGAGGGAGAATTTTGCCGAAGGCCTGATGTTAAAACGGCTGGCTTCCAGTTACCAGGTAGGCCGCAAAAGGGGAGATTGGTGGAAATGGAAAATTGAACCTCTTACCATTGATGGGGTGTTGATCTATGCCCAGAAAGGACATGGCCGCCGGGCAGATTTATTTACCGATTATACCTTTGGTGTATGGGATGGCGAAACCCTGGTGCCTTTTGCCAAAGCCTATTCCGGTTTAACTGATAAAGAGATTGGCCAGGTAGATGCCTTTGTGAAGAAAAATACCTACGAAAAATTTGGGCCGGTGCGTACTGTAAAACCAGAACTGGTCTTTGAGATAGCCTTCGAAGGCATTCAGGCATCCAGCCGGCACAAATCTGGGGTAGCGGTGCGTTTCCCAAGAATACTCCGGTGGCGACATGATAAAAAAGTGAACGAAGCCGATACACTGGATCAATTACGTGACCTGTTGAAAATATATACTGCCTAGCATCGTTCCATGGTGCAAAATCTTGTATTTTCCTTGATTTTCTGAGCTTTAACTTCTATTTTATCCCAGTAATAAACACTGCTTTGTAAAGGCTATTTCTTTTAGTTTTTTAGGTTGTATCCTTTCTGAGTTCTTTTCAAACTACTTATCTGGGTATCGCTTATTCCTACTGAAAACTATTGCAAACATATCCGGCAATTATTGTAGATAGATAAGCCCTTGCTTTGTGCGGAACTTTTATCTAGTATATGATGGAAAACTGGCAATAATTTTTTCACTACCAGCATGTTAACTTTTTATAAAAATAGTTACTAATAAGCAATTACCGCTTATAGATTGCAATCCTTTTTATAGTTACCTATGGTTAGAGTCTTACAGCTTTCCCGTGTATTTCGTAACCAGATGTTCGCAAACTGTAAGGATGGTCAAAGGATGTCTTATTGATGGTATGGAAACCGTAACTCCAGCAAAAGCTGTATTTGTATTCCTTTTATTGATTCACTATCTTTTTCTATTGCTTTCTTCCTACTTAAACCTTCTACTGATGAAAAAATTTATACAGTTCTCTTTTCTGTCTCTGAGCCTGCTGCTTGGCGTATCCATTAGTTATGGACAAAATTACTATGCTGGCGTTGGCTCGGGCAAAAATGGCAGTTATAATGTACACGTAGGTTCTTACGCCGGGAGAAGCTCTACCGGTTCTCGCAACAGTTTTGTGGGTTACCAGGCCGGTTACTCCCATACAATCGGCAATGGCAATAGCTTTCTTGGCTATGCAGCCGGTTTCTCCAATATAAACGGCGACTATAACAGCTTTCTAGGCGGTTATGCAGGTTTTTACAACACATACGGCTCGGCCAACAGCTTTCTTGGATATGCGGCCGGTTTCTCCAATACAACCGGCATTGGCAACAATTTTGTGGGTTACCGAGCTGGTTACTCCAACACAAGTGGCTCTGACAATATTTTTGTGGGTTATCAAGCTGGTTACTCCAACACAACCGGCTCTGGCAACAATTTTGTGGGTTACCGAGCTGGTTACTCCAACACAAGCGGCTCTTCCAACAGCTTCCTAGGTGATGATGCTGGCCGCTCCAACACAACCGGTTCCTACAACAGCTTTCTGGGCAATGAAGCTGGTTACTCCAACACAACCGGCACCAATAACAGCTTTGTGGGCAATGGAGCAGGGTATGCTACTACTTCTAGTAATAACACCTTTATCGGCAAAAGTGCCGGAGAGAAAACCTCTACCGGGGGAATCAATACCTTTGTGGGCAGTGAAGCCGGGTTCAACAATGTGAATGGCTATCATAATGTATTTATGGGCAGGTCAACTGGGCAGAACAACAGCTCGGGTTATGAAAATACTTTCCTTGGCAACTCTGCCGGCTCAGTCAATACCACAGGCAATAAAAATACAGCCTTAGGCTATTTATCCGGTCCTTCTTCGGCTACTCTTTCCAATGCCACTGCCATTGGCCACCGGGCCAGGGTAAATGTATCGGATGCAATGGTGCTAGGTTCGATCAATGGAACCAATGGAGCCACTGCTACCATCAAGGTAGGCATAGGCACGGCTTCTCCCGGCTACCTGCTGCATGCCAATGGTGCTGCGGCTAAGCCTGGTGGAGGAAGCTGGATAGCTGCCTCGGATAAGAAGCTCAAACAAAATATCAAAGACTTCACAGAAGGTCTGGCAGTACTTGAGCAGATACGACCAGTTACTTTCCGATACAATGGCAAAGCAGGCTTGCCTACTGAGAAAGAATATGTAGGGGTGATTGCCCAGGAGATGCAACAGATCGCTCCTTACATGGTCGGGGAGTTTACTTATCAGGATTCTACAGGCGCACAAGAGAAATATCTGGATTATGATGCCACGGCCCTTACCTATATTCTGGTGAATGCTGTGAAAGAGTTAAAACAGGAGAATCAAGACCTCAAACAAGAACTGGCAGCACTGAAAGAATTAGTATTGAAACATATACCGGCAGCAGGCAACGAGCAAGCCAGGTTAGGGCAGAACCTGCCTAACCCTGCCAATCAAATCACTACCATTCCCTACAGCCTTCCCCTTTCGGCCAGCAGTGCCTTTATTAAAGTCTATTCCTCTACCGGACAAGAAGTAAAAAGCTTTGATATGAGGGGCAAAACTCATGGAGAAATAACCATAGCAGCAGGCATGTTCCCTGCCGGCACATATGTATACAGCCTGTTTGTAGATGGAGTAAAAATTGATAGCAAAAAGCTGGTGCTTACTCCCTGATAGCAATTAACGCTTTTTACAGGCGAACCTGCTTTGTTAAGACATTTAACCAGTACTGCCGTATTATTCCAACCGTTTTAACAAGAATTTACGTAAGGAGCCATAAGCTATCTAACAGTATAGCGAGATATGCCCTTGGAACCTATGAACTTACGGAATAGCGGAATTTTTCAACCCAGCAGAAATACTCTTTTCTACCTATTAACTTCTGTGTTAATAAGTAGCATGCTGTTAACGGCTTGCGATTCACAAACAACGAATGGAAGCCAACAGGAAATAGTATCCTCTGAATCAAAAAACACTGATACGCTAGCAGTTGAAACTGAAAACAGCCCGACATCCCTGGATAATCTGTTTACTTACCACAAGCAATTTAAAGTAAATGATACACTTACGTTCGATGTGCTTAGCTGGGGTTCTGAATCTAAAGGCAATTACCTCATACTTAAATCAGATAAACTTTCTAATGAGTATTTTTCCATCAGTGGACAGCGGGAGGGACGCATTATCAATGCGTTTATTACTGATATGGATGCAGATATGCAGGCAGAAGTGATTGTAGTTACCCAAAGCCGTACAGATAACAAAGGCAGTCTGTATGCGCATGAAATTGATGGCCAGAATAAGCAGGCAGATATTGTATTACCGGACCTTTCGCCGGAACTACAAAAAGGGTATATAGGCCAGGATACTTTTTACGTGACCAAAGACAGGTTGATCCGGGAGTTTACGCTGCAAAATGAGTCTTCTCTTAAAAGGAAGATTGAATATACTTTCGGGAATAATACGTTTATCCTTTCCGGAAATACGGATAAGTAAAATATAGAAATTTGTAAATCTATTCCATAAAAAAGCCATGCTATGAGTAGCACGGCTTTTTATTGTTCAATTAATTTTGATTAGGCGGTCTGGAAACTGCGGAGCTCTTTTAGTTTTTCGTCATAATCATCGGCGATAGTAGCTACTGTCTGGATCGCAGCGGCAAATTCGTTAAAATCGAGGTTTGCACCAGCCAGAGAGTAAGAGAAAATCACATTGCTATCGAAAGTAATACCGAAACTGCCGAAAGAAGTAGTGGCATTCAGCCGAAGTAGTTCTTCAGCCAGTTCCTGGGTGAGTTTTACATCTTCGCATACATAGGAAAATACTTTTACCAGTACATCTTCCGAATGCCAGGCTACAACCTGCACTTCGATCTGAACGGTTCCGTACGTAAACGCAGAGATACCTTCTACCGTAACCAGTTCATGTGTTTCAAATAAGCGGCCCAGGTAGTCTGTTACCTTCTGCTGCACAGAGGTTACGAGTGATTCATTCACTCCATTTTTAAGTATAGCAAATTTTGGCATAAAGGCTTTTAAATAATGGTTAGTTGATAATTGATAATTGAAAAATGATAAATAATTACGAATTACGTTTCTTTATTCATTTATTCGCCCAAGCATTCACTCAGACCTTCTGTAAGTCAGTAATTCTGTAATTTTCTACTGATTAAGCATGGCTTTGAGTTTAGCCAGTTCATTGTCTACCTGGCTGGTTTTTTCCAGTTCGGCAAACTGATCGTCCATGCTGGTATTGGAAGCGGAAAGTTCAGTAAATGCCTGTGCCTCGGCTTCAGCTTTCAATACCTTCTGCTCCATTTTGTCGAATTTAGCAAAGGCATTATCATCAAAACCGCCTACACTTTTGGCAATTTGTGTCTGGGCTTTGGCATGCTGGCTCCGGGCGATCAGGGTAGATTCTTTCATGCGGGCCTCATCCAGTTTGGTTTTTAATTTTTCTACCTGCGAACGCATCTGGGCAGTGGTAGTACTGGCCGTATCATACATTTGCTTGTATTGGGTAAGTTGCTGATCTACCTGTGATTTTTTAGTAAGTGCCGTTTTTGCCAGGGTTTCGTTCCCGGCTTTTAAGGCAATCATGGCTTTGCCCTGCATATCTTCAGAAGAGCTTTGCAGTTGCAGATACTGGCGTTCCAGGCGCTTTTCGTTACCCATAGCCTGAGCCAGGGCTGAAGTAGACTTAGTGAGCGCTTCCTGCATTTCAATGACCATGAGTTTAATCATTTTTTCAGGATCTTCTGCTTTGTCTAAAGCATCGTTGATGTTCGATTTAAAAATGTCGGCGATGCGGTTAAATATTCCCATATTTTTTTGGTTTGTGAATTGATAAAAACGCTTGTTGATAGGATGAGTTAAACATTTTTTATTGTAAAAGCAAGATGTGTATTTTGTTTTCATCATCAGGCTTCGGTTTATACCCATTTTTTCAACCATCGGTTAATGAAGGCTTACACAGGAAGTAACCGGAATACTTAGTAATTTTTATAGATGGCGGGCAATATAATAAGAATTCAAACAGATAACCATTAACCCGGCAAGTTCTTTAGTAATAGATATTATTGCATTTTTCCGGTTTGATATTTATATTGTATGCATGACAAACCGCCAAGTCTTATATTTTATCAATAGTGTATTATTGCTTTCCCTTCTCATTTTTACCACCTGTGCCAAACAGGGCAGTGTACACTCTTCTACCTACGATATATTGATCAAACAGGCCAGAATAGCAGATGGGACTGGTAATCCATGGTATTATTCGGATGTGGCCATTAAAGATGGAATGATCGTCAAAGTGGAGCCTTCTATCCAGGGAAAAGCCAGCCAAGTAATTGATGCCAGAAATCGTATGCTGACTCCCGGGTTTATTGATGTACATGCCCATGCGGAAAATGTATTTGAACTTTCCTCTGAGCGATTTATCCGGATGGGGGTAACTACCCTGGTTACCGGGAATTGTGGCAGTTCCGTAACAGACGTGGATAGTTTTCTTAATCTCACGCAGCATAAGCATATTCCATTGAATATTGCTACCCTGATCGGGCATAATTCAGTACGTCGTTCGGTAATGGGCGAAATAAGCAGGCAACCAACTGCAAATGAACTGGCACAAATGGAGAAATTGGTGGGAAAAGCCATGCAGCAAGGAGCCGTTGGTTTTTCTACCGGTTTGATTTATGTACCTGGTACCTATGCAAAAACCGATGAAGTAATTGCCCTGGCAAAAGTGGCCAGCAAATATGGAGGTATCTATGCTTCTCACATCCGTAATGAGGGAAATGGCGTAATGGAAGCTATTGGCGAAGCCATTCAGATCGGCGAAGCAGCCCAAATGCCGGTTGAGATTTCTCATTTTAAAATTTCCAGTAAAGCACTCTGGGGCAGCAGCGATCAAACAATTAATCTGGTATCTGAAGCCCGAAGGAAAGGATTGCAGGTAACCATTGACCAGTATGCCTATACAGCTTCCTCAACCCGGCTTTCCTCCAATCTGATTCCATCCTGGGTACTAGCTGGTGGTTTTGAAACTGCCAAAGAACGTATCAATCAACCTGATACCCTGAAACAAATTGTAGAAGCTATGAAGAACGGAATAGGAGAGAGCAGCCATACAGATTACAGTTATGCGGTAGTCGCTAATTTTAAATCGGATACTACCTACAATGGCAAATCCATCCCACAAGTGACATATGGACTCAAAGGCGATAGTACGCTTGACAATCAGATCCGGGTGATTCTGGATATGTACCTGGCCGGAGATGCGCAAATGGTCTATCATTCGATGGGGGAGCCCGATGTGGAGCGAATCATGCAGGAGCCATTTACCATGATTGCATCCGATGCTGGTCCAGGAAATTTAGGTGTGGGTGTGCCGCATCCGAGAGGCTATGGCAACAATGCCAGGGTGCTGGCCCGGTATGTCCGGGAGAAAAAACTGCTTCCGTTTGAAGATGCCATCCGGAAAATGAGCTCACTGCCTGCCCAGACATTTGGCTTGAAAAACCGGGGCTACATCCGGGAAGGGTATGCGGCAGATTTACTGTTAATAGATGAAAATTTGGTAACAGACCAGGCTACTTTTGGGCAACCTCACCAATATGCAACTGGTATTGACTATGTAATCGTAAATGGAAAGCCAGTGATCTCAGCAGGCAAACTTACCGGAGAACTTCCAGGACAATCTATTCGGAAGAAGTAACTATACAAGTGCTCATACTAATAGGATATAGCGAATATACACCTATTCTTCAACAGAAATTATAGTAATTCTTGTAAAGCCCGGTAGTAATTTTCGTAGCTCTGCGAATGGGTGAACAGGAACAGGAAAGGTTCTATTAATTCCAGTTCCATCAGCACAAATTCATCATGAATAACTACGCCATCTACCCTGGCATAAAGGCAATTTCCGGCAAATTTTCCTACAAATCTTGCTGCCTGTTCCAGCAATTGATCTGGAACATCTCCTGTATGAATCGTACCACCTAAATAATGCTGTACCCTGAAATCACCAGGTTTGGCTTTTTTCAGCAGACAATGGCTGAACTTTCCGTGAAAGAATACAAAAGACCATTCTCCCTGCGTTTCAATTTCCGGAAGAAAAGGCTGCACCAGAAAGGCTTCATGCGTTAATAACTGGTCTATTACAGAAGAAAGTTGTGTGGCTTCATTTCTGGTAAAGGCATAGGTATGTTTGGCACCGCCGCTTACACAAGGTTTAATGATCAACTTTTCTGCCCTCATCTTGTCAAACAACGCTGGCAGTTCTGCTTTCCAGCCTTTTTCTATAAATAGCGAAGAGGTAATGGGTAGTCCGGCTTGAGCAATATCCAATAAATAATGCTTATCAGCATTCCAGCGTACAGTTTCATATGGATTCAGCAAACGTACCTGCAGGCTTTTCAGAGTATCCAGCCACTGATAAAATAAACCGATGTTATCAAAATAATCCCAGGGAGATTTTACAATCGCCAGGTCATATTGCTGCCAGTCTACAGTTGGGTCATTCCAGATGGCGAACTCAATAGAATGGCCTTTATTTTGCAAAAATGCAAGCAGCTTTTCATCTTCATTTTCTACAGATGAAACATACTTTCCCTGGTCCTGGTAGGTGACAAACGCTATTTTCATGGGTACAAACCTAATTTAAAATCCATACGTAGTAAAGCCTCCATCTACGGCAATACACTGTCCGGTGATATAACCCGAAGCTGGCATACAAAGAAAGGCGGTAGCAGCGGCCACTTCTTCCGGCTTCCCGATCCGTTGCATGGGTGTACGCTGTAAAATCTCCTGCAGGTATGCCTTGTTCTCTAAAACTGGTTTGGCCAGGGGCGTTTCGATATACCAGGGGGCTATGGAATTCACCCGGATGTGGTCGGCTGCCCATTCAGATGCTAAATTTCTGGTCAACTGGATAAGTGCTGCTTTGGTCATGCCATAGATTGAGCCGGAACGTACATGGGTCAAACCTGATACAGAGGATATATTGACTATATCTGCCTGGGTAGCGGCTTTCAGTAGCGGATAGCATAGCTGGCATAAATGAAAGGCAGAGGTAATATTGGTATCCATCAACTGCTGGTATTCAGACTGGGAATAATCGGGTGTCTTTTTGCGGATATTCGTGCCTGCATTATTGATGAGTATATCCAGAGAACCCCACTTCTGGGAGATAAAATCTGCAATTTGTTGCCTTTGCTCGGGTTTGCTTACATCTGCTGCCATACCAATGGCTGGTAAACCTTGTTGTTGCCATTCCTGGAGCAACGTTTGTACTTCTGCTTCTTTCCTTGCGATAATGCATACTTCTGCGCCAAAAGCCAATAATTCATCGGCAATCGCTTTGCCAATTCCTTTGGTGCCGCCGGTAATTAAAGCCCGTTTTCCCTGAAGTGTCCATCGTTGAGAGGTATTTGCCATATTTTTAAAAGTAAAATTTTATGGTATTCAGGGCAAATCTACAGGATTCATTTCAGGGTAGAAGAGAGAAAGGAAAATTAATAAACCTGCTATAAAGCAACAATCCCTCACTGGGAGGGATTGGCAAAAGAAATTATATAGTGGTTGAGGATTAGGCTACCTTTCTGATGCGGTTGCTGCTTGTAGAGTAAACAGCAGAAAGCATGGGACGAACTGGTAGTTGTTTGTTAAACTCACTGTCTGCGAAAGCATAGGTGATTTGCCCGCCAGGTGCGATCACATACGTTGCAGGCGTAGCCACATTCTCATCTACGCCAGCTATTCTGTCCCAAACCGGGTGAGCGGCTGAGAAAAGACCAAACTGAGAAGCAATCCGGTTGCCAGCATCCTGCACTATCGTGAAAGGAAGCTTATAATGAGAAGCAATAAGTTGAATGTTTTCGGCAGATTCCGCTGTAATCACCAGCAGTTCTCCTCCTAAGGCCCGGATTTTATCATACAGGCTAATTAAAGTTTGTATCTGCTGGTGTCCATAGTCATGGGTATGTGGATTGTAAAAACTGATTACTAAGGGGCGGTAACCTGTCAGATCATTCAGGCTGATGTGGCTGGACTGGGCTAAAGGAGACAATAAGCCAGACCAGATGCCAGGATAAGTTTCAACAACAAATTCAGGCGACTGGCTGCCAGCGGTTAAAGGCTGTGGCAGCGGCTCATTACTCTTTACTTTGTGTAACCATTGCTCAGAAATGGATAAAAGTTCGCTATCGGAAAATGAATATGAATACATGAGTTTCTTTATTTAGAATTGAGATAGATATATTTAGTTTGATTTACTGATCTGATGAATTATTCACTACAACATCGGCTGAGCCAGGATTGAGTATAAAATGAACATCTGCTTTTTCTCCAATGATAGGTTGAATAATTCTGCATGGTCAGACAAAATAATGGACAGACGCTACAACATTCTGTCTTCAGAACAGCGTAAAAACACGGCTGTATTGACAGAAATCAATCATGCAGCAATAGATAATTAAATAGGATTGAAAGCTGGCAATTTGTGAGGTTTGCCAAAACCTATACAGGGGAGATTAGCAACAACAGCAACGACAAGTTAATGTAAAGGGATTTACATTACTAAAAATGTTTACTTGACTATTTGCCGTAATTATCATGCGTTCTTTTTATTGTCTACTAAATTAATAGACAAATATTCTAACTATTTTTATAATTACCAAATCTGATTATCTTTTTCTTTGCTTTTTTTAATATTAATAACTTACATCTGAATAGGTATAATATTGTGCTTCGTAGATAATTATCTTTCAATCAAGATTTTATATGCCAACATCTAATGCCCACCACAAAACCATTGGTTTACATACGGCTGCATCAATTGCTATTGCCAATATGGTAGGAACAGGTGTATTTACCAGTCTGGGATACCAGGTAGTAGATATACAGTCAGTTTTTGCGTTGATTATGCTCTGGATTGTAGGAGGAATTATAGCTTTATGTGGGGCACTTTCTTACGGAGAACTCGGTACGGCGCTTCCAAGGTCCGGAGGAGAATATCATTTACTGACAGCTATTTATCATCCGGCGATGGGTTTCTTATCCGGATGGGTATCAGCTACAGCCGGATTTGTAGCGCCAACGGCCATTGCTGCCATTGCCCTGGGAAAGTATACGGCCGTTGTGTTTCCTTCAGTACCAGTTAATCATCTGGCGGCAGTGGTAGTGATAGTCTTTGCTGTTATTCATAGTATCAGTATCCGGCTGGGAAGTTATTTTCAGAATTTTTTTACGCTTATTAAAATCGGTGTTATGCTGATTTTTATCTTCTTTGGATTTACTACCAATACACCACAATCGATCAGCCTGCTGCCTGAATTTTCAGACTGGAAAGTGTTGTTAAGTCCGCCTTTTGCCGTATCTCTGGTATATGTTTCCTATGCCTACACCGGCTGGAATGCTTCTATTTATGTGGTAGGAGAATTAAGGAATCCTCAGAAGAATCTTCCGAAGGCGCTTTTTTTAAGTACACTTCTGGTACTGGTACTATATGCCTTACTTAATTATGTATTTCTCTATACGGTACCTATGGCAGAACTGGCTGGCAAAGTGGAAATAGGCTTTCTGGCAGGTAATAAATTATTTGGGACAACCGCCGCTGATGTTTTATCCTTGCTGATAGCGGCCTTGATGATATCTACCATTAGCGCCATGATATTTGTGGGAGCACGTATTACGCAGGTCATGGGAGAAGATTATCCGGCTTTGCATCTTTTATCTCTCCGGACGGTGCGCCATACGCCAGTGAATGCCATTTTGTTTCAAACCCTCATAACTCTGATTTTCATTTACACGTCTTCCTTCGAGCAGGTAATTGTATATGCCGCTTTTACCCTGATGTTGCTTACTACTTTAACAGTAGCCGGTGTGTATGTGCTCAGATGGCGCCGTCCTGATTTGCCAAGGCCCTATAAAACCTGGGGTTATCCGTTCACACCTGCCTTATTTCTTCTAGCCAACACCTGGATTATGATCTATGTATTGATAGAGCGACCGCTGGAATCATGTATTGGATTAGGCATTATTGCTGCCGGTGCCCTAATCTATTTCATTAATAGCCGTATGGCCATGAAAAAGGCGAGTGAGTGAATGAGTGAGTACTCTGTTTATTAGCCAGATTATTAGACAAGTCAAATTTAACATTACAACCATTTAATTTAATCACTCAATCTCTCATTCACTCAATTATTTCCGCCATACAGAAGGTATTCAGACACTTCATCCGCCTGTTATAAGCTTTCATCATTTATTACATGGAGGAAGGTTACAATTGCATGAATATTGAATGAAACTTCCGAAAACCAGGCGATATTGTAAAATATATACGCTAGTTGACAAATTAAGCATATAAACCCAATCACATATACTATATACCAATGAAAACAATTGCTAAACTATTCTGTATTGCTTCATTTTTTACTGTATTTTCTGCTTGTAATAAGCACACCGTTACCCGTGTTAGTCCCGATCAGCAGATTGACCTAAGCGGACGCTGGAATGATACCGACTCCAGGCTGGTGGCTGAAGAAATGGTGAAAGATGCCATTAACCGCCAATGGCGCAACGACTTTGTAAATAAAACCAATAAAAAGCCGGTGATGATCGTAGGCATGATCACAAATAAAAGCCATGAACATATTGAAGCGGAAACATTTATAAAAAATATGGAACGTGAGTTTATTAATACGTCTACCATCCGGATTGTGCAGAATGCTGAATTCCGGGAAAAAATGCGTCAGGAACGTGCTGATCAGCAGGAATTCGCTTCTCCGGATACTCAGAAGAAATGGGGAAAAGAGCTGGGTGCTGATTATATGATGTTTGGTACGATTAACTCTATTGTGGATGCGGTGAATAAAAAGCAGGTGACTTACTACCAGGTGAACCTGGAACTGGCTGACCTGGAAACCAACGAAATTGTGTGGGTAGGAGAGAAGCAGATAAAAAAATACGTGACGAACTAATTTAATCTTTCATTTAATACTACGTAATGAAGAATCTTTAAATCAAAATTTTAATCTAACAAACCCATGTTACCCCGACCGTTGAAAAATCGTATTATAATCCGGCCTGCTGTTGTTCTATATCTATCATTACTGACGGTTCTGTGCTCTTCCTGCATGAATTACTATCAGACGATCTATACGTTTAACAGCAATTTTGAACGGGGTAATTTTGGGGAAGCACAGGCGGCTTTAGCGAAAGATAAAAAAGCAGAAACCCGTAAAACAAAGTTACTCTATTACATGAATATGGGGGTTGTAGCTTCTTTACAAGGAAATTATGCAGAGAGCAATGTTTATTTTGAAAAAGCCTATATGCTCGGCGAAGATTACCAGGTAAATTACCTGAATGAAGCTGCCTCCTTTCTGCTGAATCCTAATATTGTGGAATATAAGGGCGAAGATTTTGAGATTTTGATGGTGCATTATTACAAAGCCCTGAATTTTTTGAAATTAGGTGATAAAGAAGCTGCCCTGGTGGAATGCAAGCGGATGGATATAAAACTGAGCAAGCTGAGCAGTAAGTATACCTCTGAAAATAAATTTCAACGGGATGCCTTTATTCATCTGCTGATGGGAATTATATATGATGCCAATGGTGATGCGAATAATGCTTTCATTGCTTACCGGAATGCCCTCGATATTTACCAGAATGATTACCACAAGTTCTTCAACCAGGAAGTGCCACAACAATTAAAGGAAGATCTGCTTAGAACAGCGTATGTGAATAATTTTAGCGAAGACTTACGTCGCTACGAGAAGGAGTTTGGCATGCAATACAAGCATGACAAGTCGAAAAAAGGAGATCTGGTATTTTTGTGGCACAATGGATTAGGTCCGGTAAAAGTAGAAAATGGTATTAATTTTACCATTCTTCGCGGGCAGGGGGGCGTAGTAAATTTTACCAACCAGGATCTTGCGCTGAATTTTGCGTTTCCTATGGATGACAGTACTTACCATAAAAGCGGACTCAGTTCACTGGAATTTATTCGGATTACATTCCCTAAATATGTAGAACGCCCAGCTCTGTACAATCATGCACAATTGGTTTGGAATGACCAATCCTATCCGCTTAATCTGGCAGAAGATGTAAATGCGATTGCTTTTAAAACACTAAACCAACGGATGTTGCTGGAAGTAGGAAAATCTGTATTGAGGGTAGCCTTGAAGAAAGCCGCTGAATACACGATGCGAAAGGAGAACGACAATGCAGGTGCCCTCATTGGCCTGGTGAATGCAATCACCGAACAGGCAGACACCAGAAGCTGGCAATCTGTACCGCATGGGATTTATTATACCCGCTTATCATTGCCTGAAGGCAACCAGCAGGTGCAGTTTATAACCAAATCTGGCATAAACGCAGGCATGGAACAAACTCATCCGATGAATTTTGATATCAAAGCTGGCAAAACTCTTTTTCATACTTTCCATTCGCTTGAAATGTCAGCACCAATTACTGCAGTAAGTGGCTATTAAGGCTGACTTGTTGGTTATTAGTAAGATGTGAGAAAAGGGCCACAAATTACTACAGTCGAGCCTTTTTATTAAGCCTTGTGTTGAGGTAGACCGATGGATGGCTTAAGTAAGTGTTGTATGCCATTTATTTACTGTCCATGCATGATTTTGATTATTTTGCCATCATTGCCGTCTAAAGTAATTTCAAAAACTCCTCCATCAGAGCCTGCTGGCAAATAACCTTGAATGATCCAATAGTTATTTATTTGTTTTACTCTATATGGTTTTTGCCTCAGAATATGCTTCTTTCCGAATCTTCTAAACAAAATTGGCTCGGCTAGCGCTACTGCCATCTGTTCATCTTTTATCAGAGGATCGTTTTTGATTTGTAGTGAATCTGCTGATTGACTCTTTGACTGATTGGCAGTTAAACCTACTTTTTTTGTAGAACAGCTTCCTGTTAATATCAATCCCAACCACACTACAAGTAGTATTAGATACTTTCGTTTTATTCTTTTCAATTTATTCCAATGGCATACAATACCTAAATAATAATCCTATTAAATATGTCCTTCAACGGCCAGTAAGTATAATTGCATAGATTGGCCGTTGCTATTAATCCAGTGTTCATACTCTTCAATCGCAGCAAGTCTGTCTTCTTCTGAAATATACCCGGATTGTACAAGCTGTGGTCCACGGAGCCTGGCTACTTCCAGCCATATGCCAGCCTGGTGGGAAAAATTACTATCTCCGTTCAGACTTAATTCATGTTGTTGGCTGATTTCTATATCTTTAAGTCCAATCTGATTCATCAATTGCTTTAAGTGATCAGCAATGGTATTATCAAAACCAGCCTCTTTTCTCCACTGCAGAAACGCATTATAAAAACGCCTCATCGTCTTTGGAGGCTCTGGTTGCCAATTGATTTTCTCATGGTTATAATCGAGAATAGAAATGATACCACCAGGATTCAATAATTTTTTCATCTGCTCCAATGCTTTATCCGGAGCAGCCATCCATTGCAGTGTCCTGGCAGAGGTGATCAGATCAAATTTCTGATTAGGAGTATAGGAAAGTATATTGGCTACTTCAAATGAAAGATTCTCTAGATGTCCAAAATTTAGCTTCGCTTTTGTGATTAATTCTTCGCTTACGTCTATGCCTGCTACTTTGCCTTTAAGTCCAGTTTTTTCTGCAATGCCTTTGGTGATAGCTCCGGTTCCGCAACCTACATCCAACACAGCCATACCAGGTTTAAGCCATTTTAACAGATTTTTATTGCTGTTTTCTAAAGTTCTACGGTCTAAAACTACGTGTGTGCCGGAGGGCATAGCCGCTCTTTCTTCGCTTATATTATTTTCCTTCATATTGTTGGTAGGTAACGTTTTAGGATATAAGTATTAAATTAAAGCTTCCATTCCATAGTATTTCAGAATCAGGCAACTTTCCAGTCCGAATATTCCTTCTGAAGGTCTATAAGCACCTGATCCTGCGTAAGCCACAGTATCAGATTGTTTATTTGTAATCACCTTCGCTCTACCTTGTGCCTCATAAGGGTGTTCGCAACCCTGACGAATGGCAGCAGATTTGAATCCTAAGTTAGCCTGTAAAGTCATCAGAAAATGTCCGCTCAGCCATTCCGGCTTTTGTAATTGTCCGCTTCCATCGTAGCGGAACAGTTCTTTCTGTGCACTGGTATAGTTTTCTGTTTTGCGGGTGCCATACACTTCCTTTGCCAGGCTCATACACTCAAACTGATATTTGATGGCTTTAAGTAAAGACTTGGGGTTTTTTCCCATGCTATCGAGTTGATAAGGGGTTTTGCAGGTAGGATCTTCGCTGCCTAAAATACCAGCCGAGGTCTGATAAAAATAGAGTGAATCATCGCCTTCCAGCAAGCGGTAATAAGGAACCCATGCAATGGCATCAAAAAAAATAAAGCTATAGCCCATGCCCTGCGAAGGCTTATCATCGTCATTCCGCTCCATCTCCACACATTCTCCGGTTGGATACAAGGCAAAAGCAATAGCTTCTTTATAAATCTGTTCTGCTTCCTTGCGGAAATCAATAGTGGCTGGAATAGTAATACCTAAACTTTTCTGGTTGGCCTGCATAGCGCCTGCTTTGGCAACCAGCGGAAGATGGGCTAAGCGGCGGTTATTATAAAAACGGTTTCCTGCATATGTATTTTCACCTGCATAGTGTAGGGAAATAGGGGGACCATACGCAATTGGTTTGACCGGTTCATAGTTCCCCTGCGAGCGGTTTTTAAACGGCTTACTTAAATCCTGTCTGAGTAAATGGTACGAAAACGCTGCCGCCGAAAACACCCAGTTGATAAATATTTCTTTTTCTTCAGAAGAGAACAAATGCTTGCAAACATGGAATACATCTTCCAGCTGGTGCACCCACAAGGAAATAATATAGCCAGGCGAAAGATCATGGAATTTACCATCCCAGCGGTTTTGATCCGAAAATCTCAGCCCAGGTGTAGTGGCATAAAATAGCAGTAAGTCTTTAATCCGGCGGTTGATTTCCCGAACCTGTGCTTCTTCGACCGGATTTTTAGTATCTGCTTTCAGTAAACTCCACAAAGCAGCTTCATACACTTCTGCCCGTTGCCACAAAGTGGGTTCTACATTGGTTTTAGATTTTCCGGTTACCGGAATGGAATTGGTCAGCGGTGTGTTTTTATCAGTTAAATGCGGACCTTTGTACTGATATTTTTCAGAAGTAGCAGGCTGCCTTAAAAAATTATTTTTTCTTGTTACTATTCGTTGCCAGTCTTCTAAAAATTCCCCTTTATCCACCCGTCTTTTCCATTCAGTGAGCATACCTGCCGTATAATCAGTAGCTACCCGGTTTTCAGAATTTTGTAAAGAGAGAGGTATTGAATTCATGTGCTGGTAAAATTAGTAAAATCTGTATTAGGATTTGATTGTTATAAAAAGCCATCAAAAATTAGTAAATTTGGCGGCTGTTCCCCTTCATTATAAAGAGTGTAATGCTGATATTTGTACATTTTAATTCGTAAGATGTACAAATATTGAAACGAATTGTGAACCTATACTATATTTCTATCAAACCAAATATTTAAGATGAAGTACTTACATCAGTTTTCAACTGTTTTCTTAGTGGGATTAGTTCTATGCTTGAGTGCTTGTAACAACAATGCCTCCAAAGAAAAGGTAAAGAGGCCTTACGAAGCATGGGTATTACGTTCGGTACTGGATAAAAAGCCACGAATGCTCAGCATTGCCCTGCATGACTCCTTATGGGTTGCCTATAATACACAAACCGGCTCTCTCTACAAAGCATGGACAGAAGGCGTAAACTTTGATGGCCCGGTATATACTACGGCGCATGGTCCGCAGCCTACCAGTCTGGGTGCCGCGTATGTGGAAGAACCAGACGGAAACCCCTGGCGGATTGTATCTAATGGCACAGAAACTACGCCAGAGGTGATCTACAAAGGGCATCGCATTCAGAATAACCAGGTTACGCTTACGTACGAGCTGGTGTATAATAAGCAGCTGATTAAAGTAGAAGAAAAGCCTGAATACAAAGCGGGCGAAAATAAGCAGATCAGTCTGGAAAGAGTGTTTACTACCGCAAATGTTCCGGCTGATGTTCAGGTAGCCTTGCAGGTGCATACAGGTTCTAGTGGTGCCCAAAATGAGTATCAGACCAATGGAAAATATACGGTTCAGAATAAAACAGAGGAGGAAATACAAAGCAAAAAATATACAACACTTCAGGGAGTGTTGCTCTTAAACAGCAATGGCCAGACTGATTTTACTTCAACCCTGATTTCAAAGCCGGTTGTAGCAAAAGCGGATGCTGAAAAATTAGCTGGGGAAGAAGCCGTTGCCGCTTTGTTTGCAAAAAGTGATTGTAATACCTGTCATAACAAAGATGTAAAAACGGTTGGACCAGCTTATATAGATATTGCCAAGAAATATGAAAACTCAGAGCAGATGAACGCTCAGCTGGTGGAGAAAGTGATTAAAGGAGGTGCCGGTAACTGGGGAGCTGTAGCTATGACCCCTCATCCGAATCTGCCAAAAGAAGATGCCACTACCATGGTATCTTATATTTTAGCTTTGGATGCCGCAGAAGAAAAAAACCAGGCTTCTAATAAACTGATGCCTAAGCCTGACTATGAAGTAAATTTTAAATCAATAAACCTGTCTGATGTAGACCCACAGGCAGAACAACCAGGAATGGCAGTAAATATTTATAAGTTCAGTGAAGCTATTTCTGATTTTCCTGCCATCAATGACGAAATGCTGCCAATTGGTTCTGGTACTGTTAACGCCATGCATGTGAATGAAGATTTTGGTGGCCTGGATGAAAACTTTGCCATTTTTGCATCAGGATTTATTAATGCTGAGAAAACAACCAATGTCGTATTCAGATTGGTAAGCGACGATGGTTCCAGATTATATATTGATAATAAACTTGTCATTAATAATGGGGGAAATCATGCGCTGGAAGGTAAAGATGGGGAGATCATTTTGAAAGCCGGCAAACATCCTTTCCGTTTGGAATATTACCAGGGCGGTGGTGGAAAAGGTCTTTCCCTACAATGGAGGCCTTATGGAACCAAAGAATTTGTAGTAGTTCCACCGTCGGTATTTACCTACAAAGGGACTGATATAAAGAAAACCCAGCAGGCTCTAGTTGCCTCCGCCGCCAGTAAAGACCTTATTCCTGGTGATGCCTCTCCATTAGTTACCGTACACCCTAGTTTCGATCTGGCACAAGCCCGTCCCGATGATTTTCATCCCAAAGTAGGTGGGATAGATTTTTTGGAAGATGGCCGAATGGTAGTAAGTACCTGGGATTCACTGGGCTCAGTATATATTCTGGATGGCGTACAAGGGAAAGATCCCAAAGCCATTAAAGCGAAGAAAATTGCCTATGGCCTGGCAGAACCCTTAGGTCTTAAAGTGGTAGATAATGAAATTTATATATTACAAAAACAGGAGCTCACCAAACTGGTTGACCTCGATAAAGATGATATAATAGACGAATACCAGACCATTTGTAACGGATGGAAGGTATCGGCTAATTTTCATGAGTTTGCCTTTGGATTGCTGTATAAAGATGGCTATTTCTACGGAACTCTGGCTACCGCCATTAATCCAGGTGGGGCCAGTACCAAACCTCAGATTCCAGACAGAGGCAAAGTGGTGAAAATCTCTAAAAAAGACGGTTCCTTTGAATTTATTGCCAGTGGCTTGCGTACACCAAATGGCATTGGCTACGGCGTAGATAATGAAATATTCATTGCCGATAACCAGGGCGACTGGCTCCCTTCCAGCAAAATTCTGCACCTGCAAGAAGGTGCCTGGTATGGTTCACGCTCGGTAGATTTTGAAGGTACCGCTAATCTCACTGAAAAACAGCCAGTAGTATGGTTGCCACAAGATGAGATTGGAAATTCGCCCAGCCAGCCAGCGGTATTAAACGTTGGTCCTTACAAGAACCAGATGATTCATGGAGAAGTAACGCATGGCGGAATCAAACGCGTGTTTGCTGAAAAAATAAATGGAGAATACCAGGGAGCAGTGTTCCGGTTTACGCAAGGTCTGGAAGCAGGCATTAACCGCCTTGTGTGGGGACCAGATGGCGCCTTATATGCAGGTGGGGTAGGTTCTACCGGAAATTGGGGCCATAGCGGAAAGTTATCATATGGTTTGCAGCGGCTTACTTTCAATAACAAAGTAGCGTTCGAAATGTTGGCTGTGCGGGCAAAATCCAATGGCGTTGAAATCGAATTTACAGAACCATTAAAAGAAGGAGTTGGAGCTGCTGCCAGTGATTATACCATTCGTCAGTGGTACTATAAACCAACCTCAGAATATGGCGGACCAAAACTGGATGACCAGGCATTGCCTATAAAATCAGTAAATGTTTCCGCAGACCGCAAAAAAGTGTTTCTGGAACTGGGGGGCATGAAAGCCAGACATCTGGTCTACATCCGCCTCAACCGGCAAACGATAACTTCTGCAAATAGACAAAATTTGTGGTCAACAGAAGCCTGGTATACGATGAATAATTTGCCTGTAGAACCAGGCTTGCTGAGTAAAAAGTAATTATTTATTAGAATAATACTATTTGATATCCATTCTGAATGAAGATTTACAATTCTTTATTCAGAATGGATATTTTTCTTACTATTTTTGTTTACCGGATATAAACAGCTGTAATTGAATAATTCTATTTCGTGCAATGTTTCTTGATTTTAGGTAAGAATGATTGTAATATTGCGCAAGGATGATTGTTAAACTAAATTAACCCCCTTTTAAAATGGCAAAAATAAAAGTAGCTATCAACGGATTTGGCCGCATTGGCAGGCTGACCCTCCGGGCTCTCTTAAACAAAGAAAATGTAGAAGTTGTAGCGATCAACGACCTGACTGATAATGCAACTCTGGCTCATTTGTTCAGATACGACTCTGTACATGGCAGGTTTGGCGGAGAAGTAAGCTCTGATGCCGATAGCATTACAGTAAATGGCCATAGAATCAATGCATATGCTGAAAAAGATCCCAAAAATCTTCCCTGGGGTAAATTAGGTATAGATGTAGTATTAGAATCTACAGGCCGCTTTGTAGACGAAGCCGGTGCAGGTGGACACTTAACTGCCGGTGCCAAAAAAGTAGTAATCTCAGCACCTGCCAAAGGAAATATTCCTACCGTAGTATTGGGTGTAAATGAGCATACCTTAACTGGCGACGAAACCATTTTGTCAAATGCTTCTTGTACGACCAACTGTCTGGCTCCGATGGCAAAGGTATTAGATGATAATTTTGGTATTGAAAAAGGTTATATCACTACGATTCACGCCTATACTGCTGACCAGAATCTGCAGGATGCCCCACATAAAGATTTAAGAAGAGCCAGAGCTGCTGCCCTTTCTATTGTGCCTACTTCTACTGGTGCTGCCAAAGCGGTTGGCCTTGTATTGCCTCACCTGAAAGGTAAACTGGATGGTACAGCCATGCGTGTACCAGTGCCGGATGGTTCTTTAACGGATTTAACAGTTATCCTGAAAAAAGAAGTTACTATTGACCAGATTAATGCAGTAATGAAAAAAGCAGCTGCCAATGAACTGAAAGGCATTCTGGAATTTGTAGAAGATCCGATCGTATCTGCTGATATTGTTGGCAATCCGCATTCTTGTATTTTCGATGCTGAAATGACTGCCGTAAACGGTACGCTGGTAAAAGTAGTAGGTTGGTACGATAATGAATATGGCTATTCGAGCCGTACTGCCGATCTGATCGAGCGTATTGCTGAAAAAGTAGCAGTATCATAGTAAATCAATTTACTTGTACAGATAATATGCAAAAGAGACGTTATTCCTAACGTCTCTTTTTATTTATGGCTACCCTAACAAGAACTTAATGTGCAAAAGTAATACTTAGGTTAAGCGTGTGTAAATGATTATATATCAGAATACTAACGGATCAATTTTAAATATACACTTAAATAAGCTATAGCCGGAAAATAAGCCCGGCAGAAGCATAATCGAACCAGGTAAAATTGTATACTTCGTCATTATCTGCACCGCCTTCCAGTACCCGGTAACCAGCTTTTAGCGTCACCTTATCTTTTACGATCTGGTATCCCAGGCCTGCAAAAATGTCTTCAGCCCGGCCTTGTTTTCCTACCAGTGCATCTCCTTCCAGGATCAATCCAAATCTTTCGGCAAAATTCCATTCCAGGTAAAAGTTAATCAGCGGCACAAATCCAACATTCGACTTAGTGGTACTCAATTGTTCATTACTTAACTGGATGTCAGCATCCCTGATTTTTGCAGTTAACCCAGCACCAAAGCGCAATTTGGGATTTCGTATAAAGTCGTAGCGGTAAGTAAGGCGGTATGAATTAAATGTATAACTGGCATCTAACCGGTTTCCGGCTGTAAAAGTAGCTCCGTTAAATAAGATCTGTTGATCAGGCGTAGTTGTGGACTTTACATGTAAGGGAGCATACAGTAATGAAATTGTATGTCTGTCGCTGAGGGTAATTCCTGCCCTGATCCGGTAGAAAAAGGTAGAATTACCTGAAAAATCTTTGGATAAGTCAAATTGGGTTCCGGTATTGCCGGGTACACGTACTTCATTATACCTGGAATTAAATACGACACCTGACTCCACATCAAGTAAAAATTGAGCTTGTACAGCGTAATGTGCACAGAGGCATACTATAAGCGAAAAGAATAATTTTTTATACATGGTTCATAGACTGGTTTTTATAATAAGGATACGGTATTTATGAAAAGGAGTTGTATACTAATTGGTTGATTTGGTTTCGGATGCAAATAATGGACACAGAACTAAATCTATTATTTATTTACATCCGAAACTGATATACAAAGCCTGACCTAATTCCTTACAAAACATTAAATTCCACACGCCTGTTTTGCTGGCGGTTTGTATCTGAATCGTTGGCAACAATGGGCTTACTTTTGCCAAACCCTTTTGCCGATAGTCTCGAAGCATTAATGCCTTTCTCAACCAGGTATTTAACTACAGCATTCGCACGGTTTTGAGAAAGGGTGAGATTGAGGGCATCGGCTCCTTTATCGTCTGTATGGCCAGCGATCATGATTTTAATGCTCTTATCTGATTGTAATACCTCAATCAGCCGTTCTAATTCTGGATAAGAAGCTGGCAACAGCTCAGATTTTCCAAAGTCAAAAAAGAGGTTATTTAACACAATCGTCTGGCCTTTGGTAATGGGATACATTTTAATGTCTTTCTGAATTTCCTGATACTGGCCAGTCGACTGGGTCAAATCAATATTATCTGAAATTGCATAATATCCTTCCAGTTCAGCCCGGAAACCATATTTTTTGCCATACGGAAAAACAATGTTATACTTACCATCTGTAGGATTTGCCATGCCTTCTCCAAATGCTACCCTATCCGTCAGATTTTCATAATATATTTTGGCAGCCAGTGTTTGATTCGTGCTTGCATCAATTACTCTACCACTAAGCAGTACCACCGGGTCCGGGCGGTTTTCTTCAATCAGCGGCATAATAAAAATATCCCCATTTCCTTCACCTCTTGAATACATAATGGCAAAATCACCTTTGGCGCTTACCGAAAAGTAATTGTCAAAAGCTGGCGTATTTACTGTTGGCCCCAGATTTTGCGGCACTGCCCATTTTGTATAGGTATGATCTAAAGGATATGTTTTATAAATATCATTATCTCCTATTTTGTCGCTACGGCCATCACTGGAGAAATACAAGGTTTTGTAATCAGATGAGAAAATAGGTGTATATTCATTTCCAGGTGTATCAAGGTCGGATAGTAATTCGGGTTTTGTCCAGATATGGCCATCTTTTAAATAAGAGACATACATAACCATGTTATTAGCCATAATCATCACTTTTCCGTCGGGTGTTAATGAACAACCTTGTGCAAACCATTTGTCAAAAGGTAAACTTTCAAATTCCAAGCGCTCGGCTTTAGACCAGCCATTCGCAGTCCGATACATCTTTGAAAAGCCTCCTTCTTTACCAGTGCCATTTTTAGGAAGAATCATAGCATTACCATCTGCATAAACATAGCAGACACCATCATATCCTTGCTCATCCCATTCTTTAATAAGCTGGCCTTCACTCCAGGTATTATCGGCCTGACGTGTAGTTACGTAGGGTTTGTAATCAGTGCCTGAAGCTGTAGCCG